>NZ_JBGFCE010000005.1:0-339587 GCF_041205415.1 Falsihalocynthiibacter sp. BN13B15 | reverse complement strand
TCGTCCCCCCAGATCGCTGATGCCTTTTTTCGCAGAACAAGCAATGCAGCGGTTTCAGCCAAGGCACGATCCTTGCGGGCTAGATCGCGTTCCAACCCCTTGATGCGTTCCTTTTCTTCCTTCGTTGCCTGCCCAAGACGCGCCGTGCTGGCACGGTCCCAGTCATTTGCCTGCTCGCAAGCGGTACGCCATGCCGCTATCTGCTCAGGGAAAAGCCCCCGTTTGCGGCAATACTCGGACAAATCAGCTTCGTTCAGCGCCGCCGTTTCCAACACAGCTGCGAACTTGTCGCGCGAAGACCAACCTTCAGGCCCAGCGTCCGCATCCGGCAAAAGCTGTCCATTGCCGCGCGCATGGCTACGCCACGCGTGCAACGTCCCCTCTGAAATCCCTTCTTCCTTCGACAACTGTCGAATGGCCATGTTGTTTGGCGCCAGCATCCGCTTCAGCACAGCCGCTTTTCGTGCCCGTGAGTATCCCATGTCATCGTCCTATCCCGCCCACCTGAAAATTAGAGATAAATAGAGCAGCGGACAACATCCCTGACAGAGGGGGGGCCGGTGGCAGTCCAGAAAAAACAAATGCGCCATTGCCCGTTTATCCGCACAGAATGTTGCCCAGCCCTATCACCTTTCAGTTCTTCCAAATGGTTACCAGGTGGGAAGCGTAAATCTTCCACGACAACCGCTGCATCAAGCGCTGTGAGCATCGCCCTACTGCGCTTTACCAAGTCACTAGGAAAGCCTTTGCCATACTTGCCTTGGACGGCGTTGGCGGCACGTTTGCCCTTGGTGCTTTGGATCATGTTAGATGTGTATCACTATGCGATACTTGTGTCAACATGTGATACATGTCCTACCCCTGCGTACATTAAGTGGCGTTTCATGGGGCAAGCGCTGACCGAAACCCTCCCTAAGCCAAAGGGTCGATAAACCTCTCAGTGAATGGCACATTCACTGAGAGGTTCTCGCCTCAGAGACGGCCATAGCGCTTTTTTCCAAGTGCTTCCTTCAGCAAGTCAATCTGATGCTCATCTCAGCATACATCCTTTTGAGGCAGTGGTTTTGCTCAGCCATATCCTTCATCTCTGTGATCAAAGAGGCATCTATTACCCGGCAGGTGATGCTTGCATCACTGAGAGGGCATGCCGCCGAACTTCGCGCGCCACTTGTAATAGCTTGGCACCAATTTTAATTTATTTCCACTTTCACAATACCCTTACTGAGAAATGTCTTCCATTTTTTGCATTTTCTTGATTTACGTCAAATATTAATAATTCGTTAATTATAAAATTTGTCAGGGCGAGGGGATATAGAAATGAACAGTTTTAGGTTTATTGAGTCTGACCCGAGATTCTTCGCCGAGGCCACTCGAGAAATGGCGCCCCTGCAGGTAGGCGGAGGTCGTAGTTTTTGGTTCATGAAACGTATTTTTGACTGCCTTTTTAGCATTTTTCTAATCCCAGCACTTTTAATTTGCGCAGTGCTACTAACAATCGTGAATCCTTTTTTGAATCCAGGGTCTTTATTGTACGTTCAAAAGAGAATGGGGAAAGGATGCACGTCATTCTCAGCGTATAAATTTAGAAGTATGCGTTCGGTCTCCAAGCTAGAGAGAGGCGCGGACGACCCTTTAGAATCCGATAGGATCTCAATGGCGGGTAAATTCATTAGAAAAAGCCGGATTGACGAACTTCCACAGATTATTAATGTTCTCCTGGGGGATATGAGTTTGCTAGGACCGCGGCCTGACTATTTTGAACATGCCCGTGAGTATTGTGTGTCAGTTCCCAATTATCGGTCACGTTATTCTGTTCGTCCCGGAATTTCGGGCCTTGCGCAAGTACGACTGGGTTATGTAGAGGGCACACAAGGAACGCATGCAAAAACCGCCGTCGACCTAGAATACTTAAGAAACGCGAGTTTTAGACAGGATACTGCGCTGGTTTTTGAGACAATTCGGTGTGTTGCAATGCGTGCAGGTGCGTAAAAAAGTGCCCATGGTGCTATCGCTCCGCCTTGGTTTAGATTAGAGTTGGTACCAAGAACCAACTCTATGATCTTTCGGTATGCTGGCATTTTTAAAGAACTTCACAAAGAATCGAGAAAAGGTGGATGGTAATGAATTCACTACCAGCTTGGATGTTAAGGTATCTTGCATTTTAGTTGGGGACATTCATGGTCGGATTGACCTGCTTCTCCAACTTCTCGAGAAAATTAGTTTAAAAAAACCTCGAGACCTCGTGTTCGGCGGGGACTACATCGATCGCGGCGAGTATTCTGCGGACGTTTTACGGCTTTTGTTCAAAATGAACCAATCTGATCATGCCATCTGCCTTATGGGAAACCATGAGAAAATGCTGATAGATTTCCTAGATAACCCATGTGAAAATGGCGGCCGCTGGCTTCGGAATGGCGGCCTGCAAACTCTTGCGAGCTTTGGAGTTGGTGGAGTGTCTGAAGCTTCTGGGCCTACATCTCTCCAAAAAGCCGCCAGTAAACTCAGCGCGGCAATGGGGCCAGCGCTTGAAAACTGGCTGCGTAATTTACCTTTAACTTATAGGAACGGCAATTTGGTTCATGTCCATGCCGCTGCCGATCCCAAATTGCCGTTATCTTCGCAAAAGTCTTCGAACTACCTCTGGGGGCATCCCGATTTTTTTAAATTGCTTCGTACGGATGGAATTTGGATCGCGCACGGGCACACCGTCGTAGATCGGGCTAACGCCGAAAACGGACGTATTTCATTAGATACCGGAGCATATTTTTCTGGTCGGCTAACGGCTGCGGTCATTGAAAAGAACAAGCCAATACGGTTCACTGATACGAAATAGATCCACAGCCATTCTGCTGGGAAGCTGTCTGCATGGAACCGAGGTGACCTTGAAAGAACGGCTATTCGAATTCTTTAACGGCCGAATGCGATGCGAGTTGCTAAACGGTCGGAAAAAGAGGGGCCACTTCAGAGGTCAATCAGCGTTGTCGGGGGGGGGGAGACCCAGACAGAAGCTGGCGAGGTCATCCGTAGCCTGCTCACCAGTATCACCCTCATTCCAGAAGGGGATAGCTTGGCTATTGAACTGGTTGGAGAACTTGCGGGATTGTTGGCGTTGGGGAATCCTAGAAACGCAGAAAGCCACCCGAAGGTGGCTTGTTCTGTGTCGATGGTTGCTTCAGCGGGCATTCACTCCGCGTGGGTGCTGCGCAGGATTTGCTTTGTGCGGGATATTATGCGGCGGCGATCATGCGGGCAGGGGGTAGAAGTCGGTCAAAATTCTGGGTCGGTATCTGGAGATGGCGCACCACAATGTCTGGGCGTAAAGCTCGCTTAAAAACATGTGCTCAAAATGCAATGTCAGGAGGCAAAGTCTCGATAACGTGGACTATCGGACGTTTGGGAGTGTTGGTGCGTTATCAAGCCAAAAGTCTACTCGATGCCGCCCGTTCGATCTATGCAACAGGGCCGTGCTTTCTATTATGACGGACATAATCTCCCAAGAACTGAGGCTCAGTACTTGGGTTTATCTACGCTGCGAAAAGTGGCTCAATCCCAGAAACATCAACCACTTTAGACGCTATGGACATGTCATAGTTGGTCTGCAGGTTCATCCAGTAAGCTGGGGTCGTGTTGCATGCGCGGGCAAGGCGAAGAGCTGTGTCCGGCGTCACGCTGGTTACCCCCTTCACAAGCCGCTCGATCCGCGTGCGGGGAACGCCCAGACGACGGGCAAAAGCAATCGCCCCCATGTCCAGAGGGTCAAGGTAGAGTTCTTTCAGAACTTCGCCCGGGTGCATCGGTTCTTTAAGCAGGCTCATAGTGCTTCCTTTTAATGATAGTCGATGAACTCAACATCGGTGGGGCCGGTGGCCGTCAAGAAAAAACAAATGCGCCATTGCCCGTTTATCCGCACAGAATGTTGCCCAGCCCGATTACCTTTCAGTTCTTCCAAATGGTTACCAGGTGGGAAGCGTAAATCTTCCACGATAACCGCAGCATCAAGCGCTGTGAGCATCGCCCTACTGCGCTTTACCAAGTCTCGGGGAAAGCCTTTGCCATATTTGCCATATTTGCCTTGGATGGCGTTGGCGGCATGTTTGCCCTTGGTGCTTTGGATCATGTTAGGTATGTATCACTACGCGACACTTGTGTCAATGTGTGATACATGTCCTACCCCTGCGGACATCAAGGGGTGTCTCATGGGGTCCGTTGTGTCCGCCTTATGCAGCTATATTTAGGGGGAACTCCCTTGGAGTTATTGCGAATACTGGCCAAGCTATATTGAGCTTTGGCCAGACATATCGCCCTGAATGTCTAGGCTGGGGTTGAAAGCCTCGCCTCTGCTTCATAGATTGCGCAGGCAAATTTTAAATACGCCCGAAATCGAACAAGGAACTATCGCTGTGACGGATACGGATACTAAAGAAACCTTTTCCTTTCAAACTGAGGTCGGCCAATTGCTCGACATCGTTGCGGGGTCCCTCTATTCAAACCGCGAAATTTTCCTACGGGAGTTGATTTCAAACGCTTCGGACGCCTGTGACAAGCTTCGCTACGAAGCTCTCACCGATCCGACGCTTACAGAAAATTCGGAACAGTTTGCGGTTGTACTAAACGTTGACAAGAAAGCCAAAACGCTTTCCGTTTCCGACAACGGCATTGGCATGAACCACTCTGACCTATTGGAAACCCTAGGTACTATCGCGCGCTCTGGAACCGGCGCATTTCTCGACGCGCTGAAAGACAAGAGTCAAGGTGATCTTGGGCTCATCGGTCAATTTGGGGTTGGTTTTTATTCGGCCTTCATGGTTGCCGATAAAGTCGAAGTGCTAACGCGAAAAGCAGGCGAAGAACAAAGCTGGCTCTGGACGTCTGATGGTAAGGGCCAATTTACTATCGAACCCTCAGATAGGGATGGGTGCGGCACAACCGTTGTTCTGCATCTGAAGAAGGACGCCAAAGAATTTCTTGAAGACCTGCGCGTCAAACATATTGTTCGAACCTACTCGGATCACATCGGCTTTCCGGTACAGCTGGCTGAGGAAACTCTAAACTCGGCATCCGCAATCTGGACACGGCCCGCCAAAGACGTGACTGAGGAACAGTATACCGAATTCTATCATCATTCCTCACACGCATATGACACGCCTTGGTTGGTTATGCACAATCAAGTCGAAGGCGCCGTAAACCACAAAAGCCTTTTGTTTGTACCTTCGATGGCGCCATTTGACCTTTATGACAATGAGCGCAAAAGCCATGTGAAATTGTATGTTAATCGGGTCTTTATTTCCGATGACACAAAAGACCTCATCCCTGCATATCTGCGGTTCTTGAGAGGCGTTGTGGATTCAGAAGACCTGTCGCTAAACGTGTCTCGCGAAATGCTGCAATCAGACCCTAAGCTGGCCAAAATCAGGAAAGCTTTGACCAAAAAGGTATTGAGTGAACTTAAAAAGAAGGCAAACAAAGCTCCCGAAGAATACGCTACGTTCTGGGAGAACTTCGGTGCTGTCCTCAAAGAAGGTTTGGTCGAAGACGCCGATCTTCAAAGCAAACTGCTGGAGCTATGCCGTTTCTCCTCAACCGATAGCGATAGCCTGACGAGCTTGGCTGGCTATGTTGAGCGCAGCAAAGAAGGTCAAGATTCAATCTATTACATGACAGGTGACGACACTAAAAAAATGGAGCAGTCACCGCATCTTGAAGGGTTTAAGGCAAAGGGTGTCGAAGTCCTGTTGCTCTCAGACAATGTCGATGAATTCTGGTTGCAACATGTCACCGAGTTTGAGGGCAAGAGCTTCAAGTCGGTAACCCGCGGCGCAACGGATTTAGACAAGATCGAAGGCGACAAGAGCAAGGATGACGAGGACGATTCATCCGAGACTGAATTGACCGACCTGATTGCGGCGATCAAGGCCGAGCTTGGCGATGCGGTCAAAGATGTGCGCCCCTCTAAACGGCTTACCGATAGCCCAGTTTGCCTCGTTGCCGATGAAGGGGACATGGATGTCAATATGGAGCGGCTATTGAAGCGCCACGGCCAACTAACAGACGGAACCGCGCGTATTCTGGAACTAAACCCAACGCATAGCATCCTGCAAAAACTTGCCTTACGGGCAAACGAAGAACAGTCGGCTACGGACTCCCTCTTGCAAGATGCTGCTCATCTATTGCTGGATCAGGCCAAAATTGCGGATGGGGAAGCGCCTTCCAATCCAGCCGAGTTTGTTAGACGCCTGAGTGCAGTATTCGACAAAGCTTTGTAAAGGTAATAGGCCCGCGGCTTTCCGCGGGCCTTCAGATCCTGTTTGTCCGCTGACCTGAGCCCCTAAAACTCCTCCAGATTGAAGCTCATGTTTTCGTTGGCTCTAGTATGAAGCCCATAGGGGGCATGGAAAAAACGTGAAGAGGCATCGCGACAGATGTCGATTGTTTGAGTTCGTCTATTGAAAAGGGGGGTGCCTTCCTTCCTAGGAGGTAGGGGATGCAATCGTCATTATGTGTGTTGAATAATATCTATTATAGTAGATCACGAATACCTTTTGATTTACAATTATAGATCGATCCTTGCCTGGTATTGAATTTGTGATATGTTATTGTAGATCGAAAGCAGTTCTTGATATTCTAAGGTAGATCAAAAATGAGCTATGCAAGTGAAAACATCGCGGCGTCTCTGAAGGAGGCACGCGAAAACAAAGGGTTAAGTCAACGAGAGCTTAGCGCTCGCTCTGGTGTGCCGCAATCGCACATCTCAAAGATCGAAAGCAACGCAGTCGATCTTCGGCTCTCAAGCCTTGCGTCACTTGCTCATGCGCTTGACCTTGAACTCGCCATGATTCCGCGAAAGGCAGCACCGGCAGTCAGGTCAATTGTCCGCTCCACTGGCAGTCACAAACGGCAAAGCAACAACGATGCACTGCGCGAACTTGGGCGAGCGCAACGTGCTCTTGATGAACTGCCCAAGTCTTTGCAGGAGAACTCGGCGGTGCAAACGCTGCAAAGATTATTTCAAGAAATGAACAATTTCTCCAACATCTTGCAGGAAACTGACCCGATCAAGAATATGCGCAGTGCACTTGAAGCTGTTGAGAATTCTGGAGATCTTAAAAGCCTCGAAAATATTGCCAAAGATGCTCAGCGTCTTCGCAATAAGTTGGGGCACAGCGTACCGTCACACATGATGAACGAACCAACTAGTAGACCAGCCTACAGCCTAGACGAGGATGGTAGTGATGGCTGATGTCTCTGTTTTAAATGTTGAGCTTTATGGTGAGATCGTCGGTACGCTGACGCGCGTTGCGGGGGATCGTAGTCTATTCGCGTTCAATGAAGAGTATATTGAGAACTCAGACCGCCTGACACTCGGTCTGTTCTTCAAGGATGAATTCGGCGAGTTGCGTACCGAATTTAAGCCTGTCCAAAAACAGGTCATGCCATTCTTTTCGAACCTGTTGCCAGAGGGGCATTTACGTAAGTACCTCGCTGAACAAGCAGGGATTAATACCGAGCGTGAATTCTTTTTGCTTTGGGCGTTAGGGCGCGACCTTCCCGGTGCGATAACAATAAAACCAGCGGACGGTGAAATCTGGCCGCCAGAGGCCGCACATGTGGAACGTGAAGACGGGCCCAAGTCAAAAGAAAATATGCTTCGGTTCTCTCTTGCAGGTGTTCAGTTAAAATTCTCCGCCATCGAAAGCGCCAGCGGTGGGTTAACTATTCCAGCTTCCGGCATTGGAGGTGATTGGATCGTTAAACTGCCTTCGCGAGAATATATGGGTGTTCCCGAAAATGAGTTCTCGATGATGCGATTGGCTAGTAAGATTGGCATGGATGTACCTCGTATTGATCTGATCGATATCGAGAGTATCGCAAATCTACCTGACGGTACTGATCGCTTTGGAACTAAAGCATTCGTTATAGAACGCTTTGACCGGCACCCCAGCGGAGCGCGCGTGCATATCGAGGACTTCGCGCAAGTCTTTGGCGTCTACGGCGAAGACAAATATAAGAAGGCGAGCATGCGCAATATTGCTGCCGTCATTGCAGCGGAAGGGTCGGATGAAGACGTCCGTGAATTCATACGTCGCCTGACTTTTAATACACTGATTGGCAATGGCGACATGCATCTCAAAAACTGGTCGCTAATCTATCCTGATCGACGGAATGCCGCCTTGTCGCCAGCTTATGATTTTGTTTCGACAGTCCCTTACATAAAGGGTGATAGTTTCGCACTGAACTACAGCCGAGTGCGCGATTTTACTGCCTTTGATGAAGACGAAATTTCCCATCTTGCTGCCAAGGCTGCTTTGCCAGAAAAAATGGTTCTTGATGTGGCACGAGAAACTGCGAGCGATTTTGCTTTGCTTTGGAAACGCGAAAAGGATGCGCTGCCTATGTTTGACGACGTGAGGGTAGCTATTGACGCGCTTTTACAAACCCTCCCTCTGATGACAAACTACGCAGCGCTGTTAAAATGACCAATAACACCGACTATCGAGCGTTTGGGAGTGTTGCGGCGTATCGGGCGTTTGGAAAAGCAAAAATCCAGCGGTCAGACACGCGGCAGTGTTGGTCATTTGATGGCGCGGGCGATGAAATCGTCATATATTTCTTTTTAAATCAATGAATTGACAGTTTTCATGCCAAAATACAACTATAGATTGTTTTTTGGCTTTGTTTCGGAAATTGAGGACTTACGCCACTTTGACCTTCGTCACCTCCCTGTGACAATGATACTGAAGCCAGGCCTGAAATGCCCTCTTGCGGTGCCCGTGCGCCTCGCGGACATAGCGCTGCAGTAACTTGTGACGCTTGCCGCCGTGTACGGTCTTGGGGGTAATGTCCTTGGCAATGCGCCGCAGCAGAGACAAGCCGAAGCGTTGCAGAGTTGCTGGCGTGTCTTTTTTCATTAGCGGACGGGCGATATACTCAGCTTGCACACGCATCGCGTGAACGGCGCCTGAAGGGGGTGCATCTGCGCGCTCGAATCGCTCCAAGGCCGCCCGGGCCGCACATAGTTTCACTTCGGCTTCTGCGAGCGCCAAGGCCGATGATGTCTGCCCATCGTTCCTCAGCAGATCGCCCGGCGCCAGGTTAGGCTTGTCGAGAATTATCCTCATCCATAATGCAACAGAAGTCGGATCGGGTTTTGCGGTCACGCCATGCCGGCGCGCATTTTGTGCGACGACGGCCTGGCCTAGCGGCGTTCTGGGACCGGTACTCTTCTGGGCATTGGCCCAGTTGCGCGTGGATATGCCGTCTGACCTCATCCCTCGATGACCTCTGCCTCAGCCACCACAGGCCGGGCTTTCTGTAGAGCGTCAAAGTCACGCTTCACCTCGCGGCGGCGGCGCTCAAGTTCCTGCCCCTTCTGGTCGTGATGACGGACTTGCACGCCGGATGTCCGGTAGGCCCCTCCCATGAGCTCAACAACATTCTGGCCCATGGCTTCGATTTCTTTGCTGGCCGCCGTAAGTTCTGCGGGATCTTTTGAAATGGCTTGCGCAGCAAGTTCGGCGCCCGAGGCCTTGGCCGCCTCTGTGTCAAATGAGAAAGGCTCTTCCCAGTCGTCCTGCGTGCCGCCAGCTTCTGTGTGTTTGTCGAAGTGTGCGTCCAGAAGGGCTTCGTGATCTGCGCGCCCTGTGGCGATAACGGCTTTGATTACAGCGTCCCGTATCGCTGCGCGTAGGCCTGCGTCGCGCATGCGGCGGTGCTGGATCAGTTCCCACTCAATGGCGATGAGGTTCTCTGCGATGACGCCTTCATAGGGCGTCAGTGGTGCGAGTGCTTGCATCATCGCTTCGTGGAACCCGTCAAACGATCCGGGGTCCTCTCCAACAATGTGTTCCCTGGCAGGGAGCAAATCGGCAAACCGCGCCAGTCCAAAGCGGGCGGGGTCGTTTGGTATCAGATCGTTGGGCATCGGTGCAGTCCTTTAGTGTTGCGCGCAGATACTCCCAAACCGCGACGTGCTTGTGACCTCAAATTACCATATGTCGTAGTCGAGTGTCTACGGTGCAGTCAAAAAACGGCAGCTGTATAAAGGTGGTGGCAGCGCAAGGGCGCACGTAAACTGAAACATTCCGCCGTGTGAAGGCATGAAGCGCTACGGCTCCAATGCACCCGGCAGCGTGCGTACCAAATGCCCCACCCGTTTCACCTGCAGCCGCCCGGAAAAAATGCCTCTGTGCGGCCGGTAACCCGGTAGGCCAGCCGCCCGACCCATTCCTTCACCCAAGTGTTTAAGTCTGTGAGGTTTTCCGCCAGGTTCCAGCCAATCTGATCTCGGATTGTGCTGCCGCGGTAGTCTGTGGGGTTGGGCACTAGGTTGCGCCATCCCGCGGCACAAAAGCTCCCAACAGCCCGAGGCATGTGAAACGCGCTGGTGACAAGTATCCATGGGCCATTCCCGTCCGGTGCCATGGTGCGCGACAGGGTGGCGTTTTCGGCTGAGCTCCGTGAACGTCCCTCGACGATGAGCCTATCCTCCGAGAGCCCCAATTGCCGCAGCATGTCAGGACCCACTTCGAACGCACCTTCGGCGACCGGCGTGAGGGCCACTTTGCCGCCTGAGTAAAGCACCACCGCCTCGGGGAACCGCCGCGACAGCTGCATAGCGACAATCAAGCGGTCCGCAGCGTCGTTGAGCTGGGCCACGCTACCCGGATATTTGGGCGCGATATCTTCCGCGCCACCCAAAACGAGGACGACTTCAGGCTGTGTAATTGTTGGGTTGGCAGTGTAGTCCTTCACTCATTTTGGATCTCGAAATATCACACCTCTGCCGCCGTCGTCAGTTTTAATGAATTCAATACCCGCGATTTCGAGCGCATTCTGAATGGCTTGTAGAGTTTTTTGAGATGGAGATACCTCGCTGCCTTTGTCCTCAATTCTTATCACCGTCCGCCTATTGAGGCCCGCTTCAGAAGCTAACTTATCAATGGTCCAACCGAGGGATGCTCTCGCTGCGCGTATCTGTTTGGAGTCAATCATTGACACACCACCAAAAGTCACTAATAGTGACATTTATGAAAACTCAAGATACGAATATCGAGACACCCGACTGGCGCACCCACTTCAAGCGCCTTGAAGGCGCCTATGCACCTGCAACAATGCGTAGTTATCGCGCAGATGTCGAGGCGTTCGAGGCATGGTGTCTGGAAAATAAATGCGACGCCTTTCCTGCATCTGTGGATACGGTTTGTCGCTTCCTGCAAGGACAGGGTGTCAATAAAGCTCCGTCAACCGTCCGGCGCCGGCTCTACGCCATTCGAAAAGTCCACCGACTGTTGCAATTACCCGACCCAACTTATGACGAGAAAATAAATATCACGTATCGCCGAGTTAATAGGGCAAAACTCACGCGACCCAAGCAGGCCAAAGGCATGACGCGCGACTATCTTGATAGTTTTCTTGCCGTGCAGCCCGAAACCCCTTGGGGGCTGCGCAATAAAGCGATGTTGTCGCTTGGATATGAATTGCTAACGCGTCGCGCAGAACTTGTGGCCTTAACCACTGATGCGATTGAGTTTCGCGAGGATGGCACAATGCGCGCAATCATTCGGCGGAGCAAAGCTGACCCATTCGGAAAAGGGCGCATAGCGTTTACATCACGTCAAACAGCGCAACTCGTTCAAGATTGGCTAGCCTGGCGAGGGCCAGACATTCACCACTTATTTTGCCCAATATACCAAGAAGTCGCTATAGATCGGCCCCTAAGTACAACAGCGGTAAAACGACTGATTAAAGACGCAGCTCGAGCGAGCGGTTTGGATCAAGAAGATGTTGATGCATTTAGTGGGCACTCGTTCCGAGTTGGGGCAGCGCAAGATCTGCTTACTCTAGGCTATGATACTGCTGCAATCATGCGAGCTGGGGGCTGGAAATCCTTGGGTGTTCTTTCGCGTTATTTGGAATTGGCGGAGCATAACGTCTGGAAAAATTGAAAAAGCTTCACACTTCGAGAATGAATTAGTGCCAGTGCCAGTGCCAACGTTATCGGGCATTTAGGCGTAAAATACAATCAGTGATTGTATTTGGGTTTGTTTCCGGGAATCACTCATTTTGTATGTTCAGCCAGGCCTTGAAAGCGCGCCGGCGTGCGCTCTCGGCGTCACGCCGGTACCGCGTCAAAGTCTTCATGGTTCTGCGCAGAGCGGCTGGGCGTGTTGGGCTGGTGCTTGCAACAATCCGTGCAGCACCCGCGATAAAAGGGTCCTCTGAGTTCGTCGCCATCAATTGCAGCGTATCATAATCTTCCACATCAAAGCCCTGTGCCACCGAGCGGTCTATGACGCGATTGAGGAAAGACGCCGCGTCTTTTGTGGGCGCGAGACGGCTTTGCATATCAAACAGATGGTCGCGTTCCGCCATCGTGGTCCGCGCGACTTGTGCCTCAGCTTCTGCCAGCCGGAGTGCGCTCCGCTCATAGGGGTCCATACTATGCGGGACCGGCTGGGCTTGCGGGTCATTTGTCACGACCCGATACCAGCGCGTGACCTGATCCCAAGGCGGCGGCGTGGTCAAGCCGTGGCGCCGTGCATTCTGCGCAACCTGACGCTTGCCAGCGACCGTTCTGGGCCCCGTGCTGGCCTTGGCGTTCGCTCGGTTTGCATCTGCTTGCCGCTGTGTGGTCATTGTGGATCGACAATCTCTGCGTCTGTGACCGGACGTGCCCGCGTTGCTTTCAACTGATCATAATCTTGACGGAGGCGCCTGCGACGCGTCTCAAGCTCTGCTAGCTTGCGTTCGTGGGGGTCAAGCGCAGGGCCTGCTTTTTGATAGGCAAGCGCGACAATCTCTTCGACGGTGATGTTGTTCTGCGCGAGCCAGTTTCGGGCCTCTGTTGTGTCAGCCCCAGTCGGGCTCATCAATGCATCAGCAAAGTCCATGGCTTCTTGTGACACCAATCCAAGCCCGAGATTAAACCCATTGGTGCGGTTTTCTCTTGTCTCCCGTGCGACCTCCCGAAAATGGCTACGGATCAAACTATCACGCAGAGCGCGGTGCCGGTGGGTTTCCCACTCAAGTGCAATGATGTTTTCAGCAATGGCAGTTTCATAAGGTGTGGATGGCGCCAGCTCGCCCAGAAGCGCCTGTCGTAAATCCTCAAAAGTAGCGTCATCTTCGCCAGGCAACAGGCGCATACGCGGAATGAGATCGAGGAGCTCTTGTGAGCCACCGGTACTGATCGCCTTGGTTTGTTTTTTCCCGGGCATCGGTCTCTCCGAAAATTATGTGCAGTCGAGGTGTTTCTCTGCGACGAGTCTAAACGGGTTTCTTAAAGATTGCGAGATTTTTTACCACATATTGTGTTGGTCTGGTTCTAAGGTACATTTTATGCGGTAGTCGGTCGTTGTTATGGCGCTTGTTAGATCTAATCGTGACACCTGAACGCTGCCTCAGATCCTCTAGGCCGATGCATTCATCGGCAATGTTGAACCGTAGTCCGTTCGGTCTTACATCCCGGCCGCCAGAACAAAATTACACGCATCCCATGCTTTGGACACACAGTATCGGACGGCGTCGCCTGATGAGCCAAACCAGCGTTTGAGTTTGGATTTTGTCTCCGATGTCGTGACAGGCGGCGCCGGTTTCGTAGCCGCGACATGCTAGCGTTTAAAAAAGCACGTGCGCAAGCTGCTGCGCGACGGGCGGGACGCTATCGAGATGCTTTAACAGTGGCGGTGCGTGGTCTCTCGCCGCGGCGGAGCTGAAACCACCATCTGCGCATGATCAGTCCGAGTATGAGCCCACATGCCACGCCGCCAACGTCCGCGACAAAGTCTGCCATTTCGGCGGAGCGGCCCACGAGAGGTTGAACGAGCTCAATGGCTGCGCCGAATACCAGCGCTGCAGGGATCAACCAGATTAGACTTCTGAGGTAGAGGAAGGCTGCCGGAAAGATCAGGGCGGCAAATGCTATCCCGTGATAGGCCTTGTCTGACAGAAGACCATCAAGCGCGTCAGGGCGCGGAGGCGTGAGAGTAAGATAGGCAATCACGGCGGCAAGGAGTGCCGTGGCTAGCAGTGCAAGAGTGTGTCGTTGAGATGCAGTCATGTTTTGATCCTGGTCGTGCTTGCCGTGCGTGTCAGGGCTTTGGTGGCGAAGTCCGTATGCGGACGCCTGGTCCGTCTTCCGGCGTGCCGATGAATTCGATGCCGGCTGCTTCAAGGGCGGCCTGAATTGCAAGAATTGAACTTTTTCTGATTTTCTTGTGTCCATCTTCAGCTTCGGCCGTTTGGATCGTTCTGAGCGAAAGTCCGGCTTCTTCAGCCAGATGGCTCGCAGACCAACCTAAAGCACCTCGACCCGCTCGAATTTGGGAAGATATTACAAATTGCATATATTCTTTCTAATTGCATAAAATGTGCAAATTGGTAGTGTGTGTGCATGTTGGATGGAATCGAACACGATTGGCGTAAAGAATTCAAGCGCCTTGAGGGGGCTTATGCCCCCTCAACGATGCGGTCCTACTATTCTGACGTCGAAATCTTCTTGAATTGGTGTAACGATCAAAACCTGCCTCCGTTCCCCGCCAGCGTCGAAACCGTGTGTCGTTTCCTCGAAGAGCAAGCTCCCGATCGCGCGCCCTCAACAGTACGCCGGCGCCTCTATGCCATTCGCAAAGTGCACAGGCTTCTGCGCCTGGACGATCCCACATATGCCGAGGACATCAACCTCACCTTCCGTCGGATCCGGCGCGCGAAGCGGACGCGACCAAAACAGGCAAAGGGCATGACGCGGCCCTACTTGAATAAGTTTCTCGCCGTTCAGCCTGATAATCCTTGGGGGCTGCGTAACCGCGCCATGCTTCTGCTGGGGTATGAGCTGCTCACACGCAGGTCAGAACTGGTGGCGCTGACGACCAACGATCTGGAAACCCTGGCTGATGGAACAATGCGCGTCATCATCCGGCGCAGCAAGGCGGATCCGTTCGGGCAGGGGCGCGTCGCATTCACGTCGAAGAGCACTGCTGACGCTGTGGAAGAATGGCTGAAATGGCGCGGGACCGAGTTCAATTTTCTGTTTTGTCCAATTTATCGGGGCAGGGCGGTCAATCGGGATCTAAGCACGACGACCGTAAAGCGTCTGGTTAAATCTGCCGCAAAGGCTGCAGGGCTGGAACCCGCGGAAATTGAAGCCTTCAGCGGGCATTCACTTCGCGTCGGCGCGGCGCAGGATCTGCTCTGTGCAGGATATGACGCTGCTGCCATCATGCGGGCGGGAGGCTGGAAATCGGTCAATATCTTGGGGAGGTATCTGGAGATGGCCGAGCATAATGTTTGGGCGTGAGCAAACGATTTCCGCATGATCTTAGCCGACGTGAAGGAGTTCCATCACTTGATTTTGGCCTGATGGGAAACGTCAATTCCGAGTACATCCTGGATGGCTGTCTCAACATCTACGTTGTTTCTTGTGATGTACGTTTGGACTTCATGAAGCTTCATGTCGACAAGGTAGCGATACCAAAAGCCCTGAAGCACGTGGAACGCTGTCCCCTCTTTTCCGTCCAGAAACCCCAGCCGGACAACGTAACGGTAGAAGAAGTAGACAAAGGCACGCAAACCACCTGGCAGCCGCGCATAGACCTTCTCTTTGAGCCAGCGCTTGACGCCAGCTTGCTGGCCCCCACGGATGTCGGCGACCGTCTCGTGCGTCATAAAGCCGTATTCTAGGTTCAACAGATCGACGACCTCGCGGGACGCATACGCATTGTGTTTTTCCGTCCACCAGGTCAGCGAATTCAGATTATCGTCGATGATCTCGCCGGAGAGGTCGGCCGTGGCGCCATCGACAAGAATGTGCTCGTCCATCCAGCGATCTTCGCACCGTCCTGCGCCGTGCCGGAAAACCCTCAGCACCCGGATCGGGAAGAGCCCCCCCCACCGAATAGGACGGCCAAGGAAATGCATGCGTCGTGAGACATAGATACCCTTTGTGTCAGAACCGAGCTTTGGAAGGGTCTCTTTGATTTGTTGGGCGAGAGGCTCTGTGACGATTTCATCCGCATCAAGACGCAGCACCCACTCCGTGTCACCCGGCAACTGATCTAAGGCCCAGTTGAACTGCTGCGCCTGCGTTACAAAGGGGTGCACGAGGATTTTTGCGCCTTGCGCCTTGGCCAACTCCACGGTGCGATCATCGGAACCGCTGTCGATGACAACATACCGATCCGCGATGCCTGAAACGGACGCAAGTGCACGCGTGATATGGCGCTCTTCGTTCTTGGTAAGGATAACGACAGTGAGGGTCATCTCGTCTCTTTATTGGTAAAATACCTTGGGGAAAACTGGCTTAACGACAAAGCCCAGAAGCACTGTTATCGAGCATTAAGGAATTTGAGCACTGTTATCGAGCATTAAGGAATTTGAGTGGCGTTATCGGGCGTTTAAAGCTGGGTAACAGCTTCATCGCCGCTTGCACGTTCTAATCCGTGGACCCATTGATGGAGATTTATTCGTGATCATGAATTGTACAGATTGCATCGGTAGGCCAGCGAGGAGAACGAGCTGCTCGGAATGGATAAGTAGGCGGTAAGCCGGCAGCAACCATTACCACCAGTCGTTCGCGCTTGGGGATAGTACCTTCCCTTTTGATGGCTTGCTCTTTGCTGTGGGTGATCGCGAGGTTCATTGGGCAGCTAACGAACCCATGGGCGTCCAGCGACAGCAGTAACATGGTGGTGAAAATGCCGCCGTCAACATAGGGCTGATTGCGCTGCTGTGGCCCTCCCCATGCCGTGATTTCGGATGTGATTACGAATAGTGTTGGCACAGCCTGAATGAATCCGCGCCCGCCCCCCTGCAATTCGAGAAGTCTCGCGATCCTAGCTCGGTCGCGATAGACATGTAGTCTGGTTGACTGCCTATTGCATTGCGAAGGCGCGCGTTGTGCGAGATGAACCACAGTCGCGATCTCACGATCTTCAAGCGTCCTAGGAGCAAAATCCCGCGCCGAGAAACGTGCGTTAAGGAAGGCGACTGCCGAAGCATCGCACTCTGACTTCTTTTCGATGTAGCCCCGCACACCACCCTCTGCGGTTTCTGTCTCCTGCGTATCAAGAAAAGTGTCGACTTGCGCAGCCAGTGCGGCATCTGGCGGGCTGGTGTCGACGAAAGCGGCACGATAATCGCGCAGCGCTCCTAGCAACATTGTACGCGAAATATCGCCCGGCGGCGGTACCCAGCCGGCATTCATCTCGAGAAGTGCGCGAACCTTGTTTTGCCCGAAATAAGGCCGCGGTTCAGGCAGTGCCAACCCCTTCTCGATCGTGTGCGCCTCGATGATAGTTTTGTGCGAAAGGCGACGATCACGTGGCTCCAGTGGAGAAAATCCGTTGTACCTTAGGAACAACCAACCGTCCCGTGTATATTCGGTAAAGACCTGCAGGATTTTGGCAATCCGTATCAGTTTCGAACGCATTGTCACACTCCCCGCATGGTTTGCTGAGTTGTTGCATCGGAAAGTGGGCCGGTGTCTATTCTTCGTTTTCCGACTTCTCGGGCCGGGTTGCCCGCCCATATAGTCCAAGGCTTCGCCTCGTGGCGCAGGACTGCGCGAGCAGCAATTACTGCCCCTTCACCGACCACTACGCCAGGATTTATCATCGCCTCAGCGGCAATCCAGCAATGGTTACCAATAACGATAGGGGCGTGAGTGAGAGGCCGCTGGAGGCTGGATATATCGTGGCCTGCAGTGCAGAAGAAGGCGCGTTGGCTTATCGTTACCTTCGATCCGATCACGATCCGGTCGACGGAGTAGAGATCGACGCCCGCCGCGATGGCAACGTAATCGCCCATCTCTAGATTCCATGGAGTCCAGATTGCGGCGCGCGGATCGATCCGGCAACCCTCGCCTATCTTAGCGCCGAAAATTCGAAGTATGCCGCGCCTCCAGCCATGCAGTGCCCAGCGAGGGGTTGGCCGGAAAGCCAAAGTATAAACAACACCCCAGAGAAGCCTGGCCAGCTGGTTGCTGCGTGTTAATTGGTTGTCATATTGAAACTGTCTCATGCGTCACGTCCCCCGACTTTAAGAATTTCGGCGGCAAGATAGTCTTCCCCTTCGGCTCTCATCGCTGCCAACCGACTATTGGAGGCATCCCAGTCGATCGGCGAATTAACAAGCCGACTGAGCGCGGTTGGATCGGCCGTCTCAACCATTCGTTCAGTAAGCCCGGTCATCGCCAACAGGTTCGACGCGCGTGCATTCATGCCCACGCGTTTGCCTGGCAACATTACTGCAATGAAAGGCCGGTTAAGGACGATACTGAGAGCGATGCCGTGAAATGAGTTGCTGACTACCAACTGCGCTCGCGCTAGCATGCGCAGCCACTCCACGGGCCCTGGCGCTACCCCCTGACCGATGTCGCGCCAGCGCTGACGGCTACTCTGCGGAGCATAGAGAGGTCCGCCCGTTAGTTTCGCTGCCGTTTCGGCCACCTCGCGGATCACCTGATCGGTACGCAGTGCGTAGCAGAACACGCTGTCGTTGGGGGCAACGTCGCCCTGCAAGTGCGCATCGAACTTGCCAAGAAGGATGGTCGGGTCGGGTACCACGCGGGCGCGATCAAGCGGCATCCCAGTGCTTGTCAGAATACCCAATCCGCTAGTCTCGCGCACGGAAATGCCGTCAAGTCCTTGCAACAACTGGCCGAGTTCTGCGTGGTGCTCGGCTTCAATTGTACTGCGCCCGAAACTTGGAGCATATGCTACTTTGCGAGCGTGGTCTGTTCCAGGGATGTTAAGAAAGTAAACTGGATCAAGTCCACGCTGAATAGAAGGATTCCAAATCTGATCTGAACCACACACTAGCATATCACAATCGGCTATATTGGCGCGAAGCGCTTCGCCGGTCCGACGAGGCGGTCCGATTACACCAAGAGAATCGCGCCGGAAGCTCTCAAAAGCAGCGTGTTGCGAATGATTTCCAAAAAGCTGCCGACGATAATGAGACAGTTTCATGTAGCATATTGTGGCGTTCTTACGCCAAAGTGACGGTTTCCAAGGTCGGTCCAGCGGCCCACCCTCCTCGACATAACTCGGATGGTAATTTATAAAATCTGCCTCTATGCCTCGATTGGTGAACCATTGGCGCAGTGCATACGCCTGATAAAGTGCGCCATAGTTGTCACTGAAATGATAGGTTAGAAGGCCGATTTTCATGAGCGTTCCTTGATCACATTTGCAAAAAATTGATGAAAATTTGCAGTGAAATTTCACCAAGAGAAGTTACTTATACCCCACTCACCGCAAAACCCGAAAGTTTTGATTTGAGATGATACGAAAGTTATCGGTGACTTGATTTCGAAAGCCGGTCCAATTTTCGGGGATGGTTTCCCGAAAGAATTTGAGGATTGCTTCGGCGAATTGTTTTTGGGTTTTATAATGTCTATTATGGGTGACATGCCTGTGCATGACCGCCCAGAGTCTTTCAATCGGGTTGAGATGTGGACAATATGGCGGCAGCTGTATCAAGTGGATGCGACAGTTCTTGCGCGACAGGAAAGCCCTAACATGAGGCCCTTTGTGGTAGGGTGCGTTATCCCAAATGACATGTATGACGCGTTTATCGAGGTTGCGGGCTTCGATTTTGGCCAATAGTTGCACCGCACTTGTGCCATCGACGGTGATTGGTTCGACAAACGGCGCATCGAATGTCTCAAGGCTTAACGCGCCGTGGATGTTGACACGCCCGCGTCCAGATGTTGTCAGAAGGGCTGGGTTTGTACCTTTGCGCACCCAGCCAAAGGCAGGTTTGCTTTGATATTCTGGGTGGACCGCGTCCGCGAAATATACGGCCTCGTCAGCGGAAAGTGTATTGAGCAGATTTTCGTAAAATGCGATAAAGTCGGCCTGTTTGACCGGGTCAGCCACTTTTGGTAGCGCGTTTGGCTTACGATACTCAAACCCGAGACGCGCCAACAGCTTGATACAGCCAGAATGCGCATAAAGGATGCCAAATTCGGCGGCTATATAGGCCCTAATCTCGACGGTTGAACGGCAAAATCGAGCCTCAAGCCAATCCCGCAAAGCTATTTCCTGAGCCGCCGTCATCCGTGACTGACCGCCTTTCCAGCCATCATAAGCGACCCCCTCCCAACCCTCATTCTGATATTGCTTGAACCAACTTCGGATCGTGTCGTCATCCAGGTAGAGAACTTTTGCGATCCGAGCACAGCTCTCGCCATCATCCAAAAGCAACAGCGCATTCGCCCGCCGCGCAACCCCATGATCCTCGCGTTGATGCTTCACGCAAGAAAGTAATTTGCGAGGATCTGAAGGCGAAAGAAAACTGGGCTGGATCATAAGTCAAAGCAGAATCCAAATCACCAAAACCGTCAACCAAAATCTCGGGTGTTCAAGGACTCAGTGTATAGTATCTATTAGCGGCCACGCCGTCTATCTTTGTCGCTCTAAATCGCTCAGCTGCATTAGCTCGCGCAATGCACCTGCAGGCGGCCCTATCCATATGCAATCTGTCTGCCATGGCTCTCCGTTTTTCGATGTAAGGGCAGCACGCTGTGGCCTTTATAAAATCACAAACGAAGCGTCAAACCTTACGCAACACACGCCATTTGCATTCTCCAGCGCCTACGTGGACTTCGGAAGGTTAGTTTTTACGTCAACCATAGGTCGGTCATTTTATCTGCACGGTGGGAGGGGCTTCCCCGCCGTCGAGAACCCAACGATAGACGGCAGCCATCTGCTCGGCCACAGTAGACCAAGTGAATCTCTCTTCCACCAGTTTGCGACCAGCGTACCCTACGAAACGCAGTTCGTTTTTATCCAATTTGATGACTTGGTCCAGAACGTGTGCCATTTCGGCTGGGTCAGTTGTAATCCGAAAAGCCGCCCCTGACGCAAACCCCTCTGGCAGATTACAGGCCTTTGTCATCAAAACAGGAAGGCGAAAGGACCACGCCTCGAGAACGGTCATCGGCAAGCCCTCACTGAAAGACGGGAGAACAAAAGCATCCGCGCGGGCGTAACTTGCCTTTTTGTTAATGCCGTACTGGGGCCCCACGAAATGTACGCGCTGTTCCAGCCCGAGCTCCGAAACTTTCGCGACAAGCTTGGCCTCGGTCCCGCCTTGGTCCCAACCGGCAACTACGAGATGCCAGCGCGCCGCGCCGGTAGCCCGCAAAAGCGCAATGGCATCTAAGAGTGGTTCAATGCCTTTCTTGGGATGGATGCGTCCAAGGTATAAAAGCACTTTCGCATCATTAGGAATGTGCTTGCTCCAATTGGGCTTTGGGAAGGGCCCTTCGGCTTCTGACAAATCAACACCATTGGGAATGACGGCGATGGGAACATTGATCCCGCAGGACCGGATCGCATCCCTTTCCGCCGCACATAGGGCGTGTAGACAAGCCGCTCCTGCAAGGTTGCGTCTCTCGAAAAGGGCCATTGCCAGGCTTTTTTTTGCCGCAGAATTCTGCAGGGCCCAAGGGTCGAGCATGCCATGGGGAGAAATTACCCTTGGTTTATTGTTCTCTGAGAACCCCGTAGCCACCAATGAAGGATACATCCACAGCCCATGCTTATGTAGGACATCAACTTTTGCGCCAGCCAGGGATTGGTTCAAACCTCGTTGCCAACCGAATGCACGCGGACCTCGCACTTCGTGCAATCGGACCGGTAAGTTGCCCCACAGGCCTAGGTCCTTGTCAGACTCGGCGTCTCGAGCAGCAAAGACCGCTACATCGATGTCATTGACGACAAGGCTGGCGCTGAGGGCACGCATGGAGGGAGCAATGCCACCAGCAGTACGAGACATCGATGCAGAGAGCATTCCAACACGAATTTTGTTCAATTCCGCCCCCTGGTCCGGGCAATAAGACGAATTGCGAAGCCATCAATGCTAGGTTGGTGCGAGCCCTTAATAACCTGCTGCGCGAGATCCATTGCATTTGAAGCAAAAAATTCAGGTGAAAATGCGCCAATCCTAACCTTTGCCGCTATCCCCATCCGTTCACGCAACATCTCCGGTAATGAGGATAGTTTCAACATCAAGCTTAACAGTGCGCCCTCGTCCTCGGGATTGAAGGTGAAGCCCGTTTTCCCTTCGATTACTAGGTCGGGCGCAGACCCGCATCGGTCTGAAACTAGCGCCGGCAGTCCGGTTGCCATTGCTTCGTTCACGACCAGTCCCCATTGTTCCGAGGTACTAGGCAAAATCAAGGCGTCGGCCAAACCGAAGACAATCGGGGTCTCTTCGTATTGACGAAAGCCGAGTAAATGAACTGCTCCTTGCAGTCCGCTGTCCAATATTTGCCGCTCCAAATCAGGTCGCATTGGGCCATCCCCCATAAGAACGAGATCCCAGGGGGCAGCGTTTGGGCAGGATTGCCGATAGCTCTGAAAGGTCCGAAGAAGCCAAGGCAAATTTTTCTTCTGGATGAAACGAGCAGACACCAAGAAATAGCGCTTAGGCAAGTTAAACTCCTGCCAGTACCGCGCTGGTTCGGCGCGCGCTCGTGCGGCTCCTGCGGCAAAATGGTCGTTATCAACTACATCATAGCCAGTTCGTATCAATTGGCTCGGGACCCCTAGTGCGCGTGCATATTTGACGTGGGGCGAGCCTGCGACCAATGCTCCCGAAAATCGTTTGACAATCCAGCTCTTGAGCGTTTCTGACCACGTGGATCGACGATTATCATGCATTTGAGAGTCTGACATCACAACCGCTGGCACGCCACGTAAGCGGGCCCAGGCCAGCGCCTCCAAAGCAAACCGGCTGCTCCATCCAGGAACAAAAATTATGTCAGGTTGCTCAGTTGACAGGGTTTTCCGGAGTGCTCTGAGTGGATCAACGCCTACTTCCGCAACATCGTCTAAAGTGATTTTCTGAAAGGGAACTGACCCCGCCGACAACCAAGCATAGTCATGGCTCGCCATATAAACCTCGATGGCAAGAAGGTTGCAGAGTGGAGCAAGGGCTTGAAGCCGCGCGACGTGATAAGGCCCAAGGCTGTCGAAGATTACGATAACTTTCATAATTTCTAAATAGACATTCTAAATTTACCAAAAACATAGGTGCGTTTTGATAGCCACATGAGAGTCAAAGCTATGATTGTCGGTCGTGCGAAGGCCCTCAACCCAGAATGGCCGCTAATTACGATACCACCAATAATTAGAAGAAAGATCAAATATTTGACTTTGCCTCGATGAGTTGACTGCAAAACATCAACGCGTCTGAGCAACCATCCATATGCCGCACCCAAAAATATCAAAGGCCATCCGAAAAGGAAATACAGCTCAGCCAAGGCCGGGGAGGTGAGGTTGGTCGACCCTGTTATGCCAAACGACTCCCTCAGGTTAGGTCCAAACTGGACTGGATTTGAAAATAGCGATGAAGGAAGCGGTTGAAGTGCGAAAAAAAGACTTTTCATAGCCGTTAGAATATCCTGGTCTGATCTGTCAGAGAAGTGAATATGGGCGCTGATTGGTGCTAAGGCGTCAAAGAAATTAAGAATAGCGTAGTTCGATATTTCTCCAATGCCTGATGTCGATAGAGTATCAAGAAAGCCAAAGTTTGGATATAGTGCTGCCAAAACGAACGAACTCACACCCATCTCGGCATCTCTTTGGGTGAATCCAACGAAGCATAGATAAAAACCCACAGCGAATAAAAGTATTGAAATAACTTTGTGAGTGAGCCCCATTTTTTTAGGAAGTTGAATTGCGGTCGCGGCAACGATCATAAACAAGCCAGAACCTCTGCTGAAACTTGCAAAAAAACTAATGCTGCAAATGCTGACTAATGCAATTGCTTTCACGAGGTCCAGAATAGAAGGATTCTTTTTATGCCCAATCCTCAAGCCAATTATGAAGGCTGCAAGTCCGCCGATTCCAGTCGACGCGGTGCGGAGAAATCTGCTGAGGTCGCCCGTCAGCGTACGTTCGTTGAACTGTCCGTAACCGCGGTCGATCGTGGACACAAAAAGGTTTTCTAAGCTACCAAAAGTGAGGAAATAGCTTAACGCAATGAGGGACACGGACATTATTAGTGCGTAGAGCACCAGCTTGGACGATGGTTTTTTCTCCACCATTTCATTCAGTACGGACAATGGATGTGCTTGCTTTTTCGTGCCAGTTTCAAATGACCTGCAAAATACATACCCCCCAACAACTGAAAGAACAAAAGCGCCGGCCACAACAATGGATCTATCTACAGACAAAGGCTTGAGCATTAAAGTGCTCCAGCCGCCAGAGAAAAAGGATATGAACGGCGCCAGGAAATACTGCAAGAAGGTCCACATGAGAAAGAAGTAGATGACTATGGCATTGTTTCGATCAGTTCTGTCTTTCAAAATGAAAAGGGAGAATAAGATGAGAGCGGTCAAACCAAACATCTGAAATTCATCAAGCTCATACATAAATAGTACTCCCTGGACTCTAAATCATGCGGAAGCCGCTTCATCAAACAACAGCCCTAGCCTTAACGAAGCCGCTTCGGTTAAAGTGGGTTTTAACGAAACCTAACGATCAACTTTAGTCGTCGTGCTTTGTGTCCACATTATCGGGCTTAATTTAGGACGTGTTGATATTCATCGCGTGCGAATGACAGTCGCCCCGATGTGGATCATTGTTTCAAAGCTTGAAACAGAAATCATGCAATTTGGGAATCCTGAATATCAACAGGCCCTAGTCCCTAATAACTATACCCGCATTCGCCTAAAATTTTAGTTTTATCCGTTGCACGCGCCATGAGGTGCCAAATCCACCCCTGCTGACTAAATTTTTTGGGCAAAACCGAGTGTACGGTATTAGTGAAGTGCTTGAGAGCCGACTTCAAGACTGATTATTACCCAATGATCCGCGAATCTTTGTAATGTCGGACTCGAGAATATCTGGGATGGAGGTGGCGTTTCGGCTGACAAATAGCTTTTCGATAAAGCTTCCTTTGCGCATAACTGGCATCACGCCTGTCTGAAATGCGCGTCCGAATACTCCTGACGCCTGATCATAATCGGGCGCATAACGGCACCAAGCGAAGTCAGCTATACGATAAAGGCTTAGAATCTCGTCATCAGAGACGTACCTATCCTCAACGATCATGCCCATGGCCCGAAGGTCGCTGGCAGTTGCCCTAAAATTGGGGGGCACGCTACCAGCCACAACGACTAGAAGTTTTCTAGAATCGGTTTTCGCGGTCTCGACCAATTCCGGAAAGCCTTTGATCCCGTTCGCAGCGCCGATGTAAATCATGACTTCGCGGTCACCGCGTTCCATTTCAACACGGCGCGACAAGTCGGTTTCAGGCAAGTCGGGTTGGCCGTCTATCCAAAGGTCCCACATTTGCGGGTCATGGATCCAGTCGTGGCTGATTTCGTGCAATTCGGGATGGATGTCGTGGGGAATAATGGAAAATAGCCGCAGTTTTGGCAGTCGGCACAGCCAGCGGAACACTCGCCGCTTCATCGGATAGATAATGGTGCGTTCCGTTCGAAAGCACTGAAGAGGGCGCAGGAAGAGGCCGACTGTCGGCTTAAGAAGTACAGCGCGCATCAGGGCGACAGCAATGAAGCCAGCGTAGTCAGTGTCGATCGTGGCGAAGAATATACGGCGGGCGAATACAAGTTTCCAAAACCGACGCCCCCTGATAGGGCCAGTGGAGGGCTTACCATCTAGCAACCGCAAAAATAGATCGCGATAGGACATGTGATGGCCGTCAGTCACGGATATATGGACAATTGTAGCAGCAACGTCTGTGGTCAGCGAGTCGTCCTCGATATCCCCATCCCTACGATAAATGGCAACAAACGAACGGTACAGTTGAGCGCATAAATTCATGATATTGCCTACTTTTGTGCGAAGTTACTCATAGCGCCGGGCTCAAAAATTCACTTCACTCACGCCGTCTTAGAAACTGACCATTCCCGAAAACAACCATTACTGCACCGCCAACAGTACCTAGAAATATAGCAACTAATATACCCCCGCTGCCGAATTTGGCCCCAAGGGGAATGCCAATAGTTAAAATGCTCGCCGCCATCAAAATATGCGCGCCAATATTCCAACGCATATAATTCAGTCCTACACCGGCAAAGTAATAGGGGATGGCGATAATATTGACGGCATAACCCGTACTCAGAGCAGCTATTATCATTAAAAGCTCTAGGTTGATTTCTCCAAACATTATAACGCTGTAGCTCGGTGCAATGGGCACAAGACTGACGAGCATGACCATCGCGTACGTGGCAACAGATTGTAGTGATTTTCTCAACAAGATACGAATCCGGTTTCCGTCCATTCTGAGCGACGCGAACTCGGGCACCAAAGGCGTCGCCATCTGTACGACAACCGAACGCAATGCCTCTACCAATTTAGCACCAAGATCGTATAAGCCGACAGCCTCTAAACCAGCATAGCTGTTGAGAATAAATTTGACGACGGGATCAGACAGCATCATTGCTATTGAATTTGCCTGTATTTTCAGTCCGTAGGCTACAGTTTCGCGCAACACTTTATTTGACCATTTCGTTGGCAAAAATCCTAGGCCAGTTATATGCTTAGTCAGGATGGCCCATGCACCAAAAATTTTGAACGCTTGTTGAAAGACAATGGCGTATCCCCAAGCCCAAACCCCGAAATATGGGACAAATATAAGTACCGCACCAAGAAAGAGTAAATTTGATATGATTACCAAAATCGCTCGCTGGTCCGCACGACCTACTCCATCAATTCCGGATGTCAAAGTTGAGGAAAGAGGCGTCATCAGGAGGCCTACGATTAGGGCTAGTGGTAGTAGTGATTTAGCTTCGTCCAGCAACTGTGGGTCGATAAAGCGGATAAGGGCATACTCGCCGGAAGCAAGAAATATAAGTAGTAAGGCTGTGTACAGGGCGAGCGTCGACAATACTACGGTGTGAACGTATGATGCAGCATCTCGGCGATCGCTCTTTGCTTCGGCAACAAAGCGCGAAAGCCCGCCTGCACCAGTTAAATCAGCGGCCCTTGCAATCGACGCACTTGCAATCATGAGTGACCACAATCCCAGTCGCTCAATTCCTACCTCTTGGAGTAATACTCTATACGCCCAAAACATACTGGCGATCGATATCAACGCTTGCCCGCCTGAAAATATGGCGTTCCGTTTTAGTCGACTATTTAATATTTTTTTCAAATCGGTACACCTCGAGACGTCTGCATAACCCCTATTTTGATAAAAACAGGAAAAAAATCGAGGTCCCCTCTAAAAATTTGTTGAGTGAAGGTGCTCAGAGCATGCGGAAACTGAAAATTTTGGACAGTCTCGAGTTTCGCTCTATCCTTTCGATAGCAGGTGAACTCCATCACCGGTGGGAAAGCGATTTCGCTCCGATCCCTAATGCGAGCCACGTTGTTCGGGTGGACATCAACAGTGTGATGGGTGCGGAGCAGTTTCAGAAAGGTGGTGCGAATAAGCCTCAAGGGCATGGGAGCGAAAACCTGTCTAAGTTGTGGAATCCGATCCGGATAAGGAACGTTGCTGAGATCTGGGCAGACCAGAGGCCGATCAGTTCGAGGCCACCAACTTGCATGATGAGCCGGTAGGACTCCAAGGCCAGCGCAGCATTGACGATGAAGGCAGCAACAGCAACTATGACGTTCAGACGCAAACGAATGCTATTTTGCTTCGGCACTGGCGTCAAAAGAACGATCCCGACCCGACAGAAAGCTCGCGAGGAGCAAATCTATGCATGTTATAGGAAGCTATTAGACGAGAAAGACGCCCTCGCTCTATCGAGTCTTGGGTACAAGGGGCTCGCCACAGCCCCGCGAACAGGTGACCATTAGTTTCAGCGAAGAGCATTGAGGCTTTGCGATGTCCAGTAATTCATTGGGGTCAGCGTCGTCCGGCGAACCAGCCGGTGGCGAGCGGCGCGTCGGGCAGTTCCGGCACGCAGGGGTGATCTAGTGGATGTGGCAGATCGTGACGATGTTCTTCAATCGCGTCCCGAAGCACATCGCGCCTAAGCAGGGTCAGTTCCAGAAATGGATGCAACACGACCTCGCCCAAGCGGACGGGTGAACGGATGTTATTGGGATGCGCATGCACCACCACATGATCTTGCAGCAGCATGTCGGAGAAGTCACGGAACACTTGTAGGAATGCCCGATTACCTAACGCATTTAGATTGTGAAGTTCCAATACGATTATGCGGAACTGGCGCCGGATGTTGCGGGGTGTGGCAAGCAAAGTGGCATATTCTGCCCCTTCGATGTCCATCTGCAAAATCATGTCCTCCCGCGCCGTTTCGCCCACTTCATCGAGCCAGTCTTGTATCGATATCAGGTCCGTTTTGGCGCAGGTGACGGGCCCTACGAATTTTTTTGTGAAGGAGAGTGGTGTGAAGCCGTCCGGAGGTGCGTCCACGGTCTTGTCGATCAGATGGCTTCTAATTCCCATATCGGCCAGTTCCCGCTCGAAGTCGGCAGTACGGTCCACACCAGGAGATAGACACACTGATATTCCGTCTAGGCAATCGGGTATCAAATAACCTCCATCGTTCATGCCGCCAATTCTACGCAGTGGGAAGCCCGGATCGACGGGCCAGTAACGACCCAGTAGCGCCTTCAGGTCTTGGCTACTGGACGACCTCGAGACATGTATTCCAGCACGCGACATGACTGTGGAGACTAAATTTTTGATATTCACGCTAAGAACTACTCCTTGCTGGATTTGATGGGTGAATTCTAATTGCCTTAGGCCGTATAAAATTTTATATTGCGCTAGCGTTAACCGGTTCAAGATCAGCCCACTCAACTTGACGCCTAATACAAGGAGCTGGCAACCACATGATTTGGGTGCCTTTGCTGCAGTACCCCTTTCCCAATCAGTCGCCAAAGCTGCATTAATGGTTCTATTGTATTAAACGCCCGATAACGTAAAACTGGTCTCCCGTTCCTTTTTATAGACGGGAAATACCCCTAAATGGCCGATAACGTAAAATCTTACGCAAGAATAATATTTCAAAAAAAGCCCCCGAGGGTCCAAGCTTTAATTCCTACTCTAGGGTCGTCCGCGTTTTCGACATTGAATTTGTGTCCGCAAATTTCGAATTCGAAGTCTTTGTACTGATCCAGTTCTCGCTTCAGAAATCGACTTGTCAGCACTGCTTTTTACGAGGTTCTTAGGCGGTAGAACAAATGAAGGGCGAATTTTGTTCTTCAAACACCCGATTTTTTTTCGTCCTGTTCCGCCAAAGCCTTGAGGCAATAATTCAAAACACCCTGCGAATACCCCAAGACGGCAGCAATTTCTCTTTGGCTTGATTGTCGTTCTTGCTCCAAGTGCCGCAGCACAAGGAACTGAATACCTTCGTTTGCGGAATGCATCATGAATTTAGGGTTGGTAATCAATAGCTACCGCACCGGAACTCGAAGGAGTCCGTTGCGCATTTTAACGAAGTTATTCGCCCGCTCATTGTGGAACGCATAAGCCAAAACTATTATCAAGTATAGGGGGGCTTTCTCTCTGTGAGTCTTATTAAACGCAGCAGGATGGTAGGGATCTGAGACTTGGAAATTCTGAATTTTTGTGGAGAATTGGAGTTGGGAGACTGAAGCGTTTTTCGCAGGCAAATAAACTTGGCACATCGGTCTTAAATTGTTAGAAAATTACTGATATACGGTCTCAATCTAAAAAAGTTTGTATTGCAATATAGGTGTGTGTTGTCTGTGGGAAGTGAATTTGACAAGTTGAAGCAATGTGTGGAAACCGACGATAGAAATGAATGTCTTCAATGGTTTGCGGCGCAGCTAAAGCCAAACGGGTTGAAAACGGCACAAAAAAACTTGGAGCGGCAGGGTTTTTACGCATTTATGCCACGGCTTTCAGTCAGCCAGCGGGTGCGAAACCAGTTTGTTGACCGGATGGAACCACTTTTTCCGGGGTATATTTTTGTTGGCGTCGATCCCGACAGTTTGCCTTGGAACAAAATCAACTGCACCTTAGGGGTTGGGCGACTTGTCAGTGGCATCAATGGGCTTCCGGCGGAACTTCCCCGCGAACTTATAGCGCAACTGCTTGCGCGTGCGAATGAAGAAAACATCATGCAGCCAGTCGATCAATTGCCCATCGGCACGAAAGTCACAATATCTGCGGGGCCTTTCACACAGTGGGTCGCCGAGGTTGAAGCCAGTAAAAAAGGCGAGCGTGTGGACGTTTTACTGTCCTTCATGGGGCGGCTTGTACGGACAAATCTTTCGCGGCAAGAACTCAAGATCGTCTGAACCTCAGCCCGCTTACTCAACGACTCTTTGCGTGACTTTTGTGCCGTCCGTTAAACCCGTTGAGGGATAGAGTACCACAGTGCCTCCCTCTGCCAATCCATCCAAGACTTGAGCGGACAAGCCGTTGTTTTGGCCAATCCGAAGGATGCGAGTTTCAATGACTCCGTCGACAACTACATAGGTGGCCCACTTGTCTTGAACTCTAAAAAGGGCGCTGGCAGGGACGGTCAGGACATCTTCCTCTTCCCAAACGATGATGCGCACTTCGACGCGATAGCCGTGGCCGAGTTTTCCGTTGGCGTTTTGGTTTTCATCAAAGCCAATGATCACAAGCACGCGTTGTTCTTCGACACCGAGGGCCGAGAACTTGGTGAATCCATAGGGCTCAATTCGGATGATGCTCCCTACCAAGGCCTCCGGAAATCCCCAGTCTTCGATGATGACGCGATCGCCCTTTGTAACGCGGACGGCTTCGGTGGAAATCAGTTCAACCACCACTTCCAAGTCGCTTTGGACGTCGCCGATTTCAAGTATGGGGGTTCCGGCGGGGAGGGTCGTTTCGGACTTTTGTATGACCTGTAATATTCGGCCATCAATCGGCGCGTAGAGCGGGATTGTCGTCGCCTGCGTATCGGCGACGGATTGTGAAAGGTTCGGGCCGTCGAACTCAATCAATTGACTGCGGGCATTGGCGACTTCCGCTTCGCGCATGGATATGGCGGCTCTGGCGGTTTCCATGCGCGCTTCACTCGCCCGCGCTTCACCTTCGGCGCGCTCAAGCACCGCAGCGCTGACAGTACCCGAGGTGGCTAGTTTTTGGGCGCGGTTCAAATCGGAATCGACGATGGATTTCTCAGCAAGAACCGCGTTTAAATTTGCCTGTGCCACACGCAGGGAGGCCTCGGCGGCGCTCACGAGGGCGCGGGCTTGTTCGCGGGTGCGAACGTCTAATGCAGAGGGGCTAATGGGGCGCATTCGTGCGACAACTGTTTTGCCGCGCTCAACGATATCTCCCGGGTCCAATTCGACGCGCATCAAACGACCCGCAACAGGGGTCGCGACGATATAGGGTTCGTGCACGCGCGTGCGGCCTTCTTCGTTGATTGTGACCGTTAAGGTATCGCGTGTGACTTGGGCCATATCGACTTTGGTGGGGCGGGGCCAAAACGCGGCTGCAACGGCTCCGACGATGATGATCGTGACGCCGATGGTCAATAAGCTGCGGGACCGTTTCTTGTTCGCCATGTTTTACTCCTGAGACTTTAGAACAGCAACCAGATCCGCGCGATCAAGGTCTCGTTTCACCAAAAGGCCCGAAGCCAAGGTTGCAAGCAAGACAAACATTGCCGCAGAGCCATAAGCCTCAGGTGAGAAAACGGTCGTAATTTGATAGAGTTCCGTGGAAAAACCTTCAGCCAAGGCGCGCGCCAGATAATAGCTTATCGCTCCCCCCAAAGGCATAGCTATCAAAACGACGACCACAAGTTCGCCGAGCAAAACAAACGCGGCCTCGCCTCTTGTGAAGCCAATAACCCGCAGCCCCGCAAGATCGCGGGCCCGTTCCGCATAGGCAATCCGCGCGGCGTTATAGATAATTCCGAAGGTAATCGTAAACGCGATAATGCCCATGACATACCGCATAGCCCCCGCCCCCGTGTCCATCATTTTAACCATAGCTTTTCGGGTGTCCTCTTTGAGGCTGACACCTGCCACGGTTGGCATGTCTTTTAGGGCGCGGTAAATGGGGGCGGCTTTGGCCTTATCGATCGAAAGATAGGCGCCGGAAATCCGGTTGGGCTCTCGCATCGCGCGGTTGAGCGCCTCGCGATTCATATAGGCGGGCGATCCAAGCAGGGTTTCGGAAATCGCGACTACGGGAATTTCAAGCTGTGGTTGGCGCCCTTCGCGCACATCCACCGTCAATATTTCCCCCACACCAATATCCAAGATATTCGCCAGCCCACTCGACAAAACAATTCCATCGCCCGTTAAATCAATGGCGCTGAGATCCTTGCTAATGGCACGATTCAGGCGTGCATCGGGCTCCAGCCCATTCACCGCCCCCCGATAGGTTCTCAACCCATTGCGCAGGATCGCGGGGACAATGCGCGTGGGTTCGACCCAAACGATTCCGTGCATTTGCTTAAGCGCAAAGGCGCTTTTTATATCGAGGGGGCGTGTGAAGGTGACGGTTACATCGCTGCGATCTACTACGTTGAACGTCAGGTCGATTGTGCGATCAAACCCACCATAGATCGTGAGCATCGCCGACGAAAGCGCCATGCCGGATGCAACCCCGATGATCGCGCCCGCCATGCGGATAGGTTGTCGCGTCAGACGCCGCAACACCATTCGCGAAGGTTGATCCAGCAGGCGATTGAGAACGCCGGAAATACGGCTGCTGCGACTGTAGTTCGGCGGCGCGGGGGGGCGCATTGCAACGGCGGGTGTTAGGGCGAAAACGTGCCGCAGGACCCACAACCCCCCAGCCGACGAGGCGGCAACGCTGACAAGGTAACCCGTGAAAAACGTGCTGGCCTCGAGCTGGAACACAAGAAACGGGAATTTGAAATACAGGGTGTAAATTTGGATAAGCCAGCGCCCCGTGAAGATCCCCAAAAGGCTCCCAAAAGTAGCACCTCCAATCGCAATCAGGAGAACCAGTTTGAAATAGTGACTACCGACTTCGATATTGGAATAGCCAAAGGCCTTCAATAGGCCGATTTGCTCGCGCTCTGACTGTACGATACGACTGACGACGATGTTTAAAAGGAACGCGGCGACCGCAAGAAAAATTGGCGGCACCACTTTGGCGGAGTTGCGCAGATTTGCAATTTCCTCGCTGACAAATCGGTTGGAAAGCTGGTCTTCGATCCCATAGGCGCCTGCACCGCCGTAGGGTTCCAGTATCCGGTCAATGCTTGCGAGAACTTGGGGAAGATTCGCCCTGTGGCCAAGGGAGAGCAGGACTTCGTTGAAGGCTCCCTCCAGATCATAGGCTGTAGCGAGGGCCTTTTGCCCGATCCAGATGACCCCAAAACGACTATCATCTGGCATCAACTCGCCCGGCGGCGTTGTGTACAGAAACTCTGGCGATTGCGCCACGCCGACGATTTGAAACTGCCTTCGTGCTCCATTCATGGTCGCGCTCAGCGTGTCTCCCGGAACTAAATCATGGGCCTTTGCAAAGCTCTCAAGCAGGATAATTTCGTCCTGATGTCCCGTGCTTAAATACCGCCCGCCCGTGAGGTAGACATCATTCAGGAGCGGTTTTCCGGTGTCGGGAAGCGAAATCGCTATCGCCTGAAGGGGGAGGTCCTGGTCGGGAAGAGCGATAAGCGCACTGCCAAAAACGCGGCTTTGCACATTGGACACACCCTGAATTTCCTCGAGTTTTTTCACCAAGCGTTCGGGCGCACGTGTCACTTGGGCAAAGATGTCGGCAAGGCGATAACGCTCGTAATAAGCTCGGCGGGTTTCATCGAGGGACAACACAAGGCCACTCATCATCACGAGCATCATCACCCCAAGCGCAATCACAACTGCAATGGCGGCCGCCTGTGCCTTTATGCGCCCCAAGTCGCGGATGAGTTTGTGATCAAGGGGGGTCACCAGTGAATGTCCTCGGGCTCCAGTTTCGTTTTGTTTTCAATAATTTTGCGCACGCCGCCATCGGCAAAATGAATGATGCGATCCGCCATCTGCCCCGTGGCCGCCGCGTGTGTGACGATAAAAATCGTGGCACCGAGGTTTTGGTTTACATCTTTGAGGACACGCAAAACGGCCCGCCCCGTCACGCTATCAAGCGCGCCAGTTGGCTCATCACAAAACAAAACGGACGGCTGTTTTGCGATCGCCCGCGCAATGGCCACCCGTTGCTGCTCGCCGCCGGAAAGCTGTGACGGGAAGTGGTCTGCCCGCTCTTTGAGCCCCACAAGCTCCAAAGCTTTTGCGGCTTCCATCGGGGTGTCGGAAATTTCAGTGACCAGTTCTACATTCTCGCGGGCGGTGAGGCTTGGCATCAGATTGTAAAACTGAAAGACAAAACCGATTTGCCGTCGGCGATACTGTGTGAGTTGTTTTTCGGTCATTGTGGTCAGGTTCTGGTCTTGGAAAAACGCTTCGCCATCTGTCGCGCTATCAAGGCCGCCGATGATGTTGAGCAAGGTCGATTTTCCGCTCCCCGATGGTCCCAAAAGGACGATGATTTCCCCTTGAGGGATGTCCAAATCAACCCCGCGCAACGCGTGAACCGCCGAATGTCCTTCTCCGTAGACTTTCGTCAGGCCGCGAATTTTATACGCGAGTTTTGTCATGCGAGGGCTCACTTTTTGGGCGCGAGACGCGCGGTTATATCTTTGCATGGTTGCGCATTCCGGCCTTGATGTGAAGGGCAGGCCCTCAAGTTGACGCGTTCGTGGCTTTACCCCCCCTAGAAAAACTGAAACACTGTCTTAAATGTTGATTGGCTCAACAAGGGAGACGCTGTGCGTCGATTGTCTTATCTTTGGCGCGAACATCGTGTTTTGAGCCTCGCGTTCGTCATGGCCCTTGCGCTGACAACGGTTTTCCTGTTCCGCATTATTGTTGGCATGGTGTATTGGGCCGACCCGATGCATCAGGACCGTCCCTTAGAAATGTGGATGACTCCCCGCTATATTTCCATGTCGTTTGACCTGCCGCGTGAAGAAGTTCTTGATGCACTTGGGATCAAAGAGGGGGAACTGAAACGCCCCACGACGCTGCGCCGAATTTCTGAGCATACGGGTGTTGATATTAAGGGCCTGGAAGCTGCGGTCGAAGATGCCGCCACCAAGTTCCGCGCGTCCCATCCATGACCGATCTCGTCTTCCAATGGGTTTTGAGCTACGGTATTTTAATCGTTTTTGTCACGACGTTTTTAAGCTGCCTCGCGATGCCGGTGCCCTCCTCTTTGATGATGCTTTCGGGCGGTGCCTTTGCCGCATCCGGAGATTTTTCCATCACAACGGTTGCTTTCGCGGCCTATGGGGGGGCGGTCGTTGGCGATCAGGCGGGGTATGCCGTTGGCAAGCGCGGGCGAGAGTGGCTTCAGTCCAAAATCCAACCGCACCCAAAACGAGCGGAGGTTTTTTCCAAGGCGCGGAGCTTTACGGAGAATTGGGGCGGACCGGGTGTTTTCTTGAGTCGTTGGCTTTTGAGCCCTCTTGGCCCCTATGTGAATTTTGCGGGCGGCATCGTGGAAATGCCGTGGCTTAGGTTTACGATTTGGGCGGCGCTGGGCGAGATTGTTTGGGTGACGCTCTATGTGGGCCTTGGGTTTGTTTTCGCAGCACATATTGAAGAAGTGGCGAGCTTTTTGGGGAATACAATTGGGGTTGTGACGGGGCTTGCTGTCACAATCACCCTCGGGGTTGCCCTTTACAGAGCACATCCAAAATCGCCCAAACACACGCGCGAGGTTAAGGCCCGCGAAGGCGTTTAGCGCGCACTTTTTGGTGGGGTTAGGCGAGGGCGAATGAGCGCCATTGGATGCGCCCGCAGCGTCAGGCGCATCGAAACGTAATCCTCAACCACCTCTTCGCCTTCGCTCATTTTGCGCAGATGCACGGCAGGCTCAACAATGCCTTCGCCGTCCAAATCCCCAGCGAAAAGGGGCAGAGGCGCGTCGCCCTTGACGGCTTTGGCTTGCCACAGGGCCTCGCGGCGATTGAGGCCGAGGGAGGCAAAGGCGTCGGCTTCTGCGAGGATTTGGATAAGGCGCGGCGGCGTGCCCGCCCGTCGCCACAAGTCGTCGACATCCAAATAGCCGTTGCCCCGCGCGGCGGTGATCCAACTGGCTTCCTCTTCGCGCATGGATTTGATCTGGCGAAATCCCAGCCGCAACGCAAGGCCGCCGCGCCCGTCTGGTTCCATCACATTGTCCCAAAAACTGGCGTTGATACAGACGGGGAGCACGGCCACATTATGGGCGCGGGCGTCGCGGACAATTTGCGCAGGGGCATAAAACCCCATGGGCTGGGAGTTGAGCAGGGCGCAGGCAAAAATACCGGGGTGGTGGCATTTGATCCAAGCCGAAGCATAGACCAACAGGGCAAAACTCGCGGCGTGGCTTTCGGGGAACCCATAGCTGCCGAAGCCTTCGATTTGCGAGAAACACCGTTCGGAAAATTCGGTATCATAACCGTTTTTTGCCATGCCCTTAAGGAACCGCGTGCGAAAATTGCTGATGTTCCCGAGCTTTTTGAAGGTCGCGAGGGCGCGGCGCAGACGATCGGCCTCATCGGGGGTGAAGCCCGCGCCGATGATCGAAATTTGCATCGCTTGCTCTTGAAACAAAGGCACGCCGAGGGTTTTCCCAAGCACATCTCCCAGCGCGTCCGACGGAAAACTCACCTCCTCCTCGCCATTGCGCCGTCGAATGAACGGATGCACCATATCGCCCTGAATGGGGCCGGGGCGGATGATCGCCACCTCAATCACAAGGTCATAGAAATTGCGCGGTCGCATGCGCGGCAGGAAGTTCATCTGGGCGCGACTCTCGACCTGAAACACGCCAATACTGTCGGCTTTGCACAGCATATCGTACACGGCGGGGTCTTCGGCGGGGAGGGTCGCGAGGTTGAAATCCAACCCGTGGTGCTGCCCCATCAAATCAAATGCTTTGCGAATGCAGGTCAGCATTCCAAGGCTGAGAACGTCGACCTTGAGAATGCCAAGCGCGTCGATATCGTCTTTGTCCCAACAAATAACGGTGCGATCCTCCATGGAGGCGTTCTCGATGGGAACAAGCTCGTCAAGCCGCCCCTCCGTGATGATGAATCCGCCCACATGTTGTGACAGGTGGCGTGGAAAGCCCTGAATTTGATCGCAAAGATCAAGCGTTTGGGCGAGGTGGGGATCGCTGATGTCGAGACCGATTTCGCGCAGACGCTCCGCGCGCAAACCACCACCGCCCCAGCCCCACATCTGGCTGGAGAGGGCGCTGATCGTATCCTCAGAAAGCCCCATGACTTTGCCGACCTCACGAATGGCACGCTTGCCGCGATAATGGATGACCGTGGCGCAAAGGCCCGCGCGGTGACGGCCATAGCGTTCGTAGATATGTTGGATGACTTCCTCGCGACGCTCATGCTCAAAATCAACGTCGATGTCGGGGGGCTCGTCGCGGGCCTCGGAGACAAAGCGTTCAAACACCATGGTGCCGATTTCAGGGGAAACCGAGGTGACGCCGAGGCAAAAACAAACAACGGAATTGGCAGCCGAACCGCGGCCCTGACACAGGATATTGCGCTCGCGTGCAAAATGCACAATGTCGCGCACGGTGAGGAAATAGGGCTCGTATTTGAGTTTGGAGATCAGGGTTAACTCGTGCTCCAAAAGGTCGTGCACCCGCTGGGGGGCACCGCCGGGATAGCGCCATTTGAGCCCCTCATAAGCGAGCCGCGCGAGACGTTGGCGGGGCGTTTCTCCCTGTGTGAGTTCACTGGGATATTCATAGCGCAACTCATCAAGAGAAAAGGTGCAGCGGGTGGCCACGGCTTCGGCGTTAAGGAGCGCCTCTGGGTGGTCGCGAAAGAGGTGCGCCATTTCGACGGGCGCGCGCAACCGCTGCTCGGCATTGCGCAGAGCCGCGTGGCCAAGATTTTCGACACGCACCCCGAGCCGAACGGCCGAGAGGACATCGGCGAGACGGCGGCGCTTGCCGTGGTGCATCATCGGGCCGGCGGAGGCGACCATGGGGATGGCGAGGTCTTCTGCGAGGTGGGCGAGATGATGGAACCGCGCGTGGTCTTGGCCGTCGTATTTCGGAGAGGCGAGCAGCGACACTTGGCCGGGGAAGTGGCGCGTCAGGCGGCGCGCCAGCGGCTGCCAATTATGCGCGCCGCGAAAGGGCGTGAGCGGTTGGCGCACAGGGTGTAGGAGCATTTCACAGCCCGCGCCCCATGCCATAAGATCGTCAAACCGCAGAACACATGTGCCTTTCTTAGCCCGCAAGCGCCCAAGGGATAACAAGCGTGAAAGGCGCCCCCATGCCGCGCGATCCCGCGGAAAAACTGTGACGTCGAAACCTTCCTGAAGCACAATAAACGCCGCGGGTAATAGGCGCGGGATGGTGTAGATGTCGGCGGATGGAGGCGCGGGAATCTGCGTGGGGCGCGGTGGCCCGATGAGGCCATGGGCAGCGTCAAAATCGCGGCGCAATCCGACGTGACGGGCCACTTCGCGGCATTCCACATGGGCGCGCACGATGCCCGCGACGGAATTTTCGTCCGTTATGGCAAGGGCAGGGATACCCAAATACGCGGCACGGCGCACGTATTCCTCAGGGTGTGAAGCCCCTGTGAGAAAGGTGAAATTGGAGGTTATATTGAGTTCTGCGACCATGGCGATTCGCAGTATATTCACGTTTTGTTCTCACTTGGAGTCTAAACTGCCGAGGCTGTGTGGAAACGCATACAGTCGCTAATCATCTTGAAGACTGTGTGGGCGAAGATAGTCCGGTTCGTGCCGCGGACGCATTGGTTGATTTGGTCGATATTGATTTCAGCAATGAAGCCGCCATCGGAAAGCCGGTTGGCATCTGTCGGCCTGTTGAAATTGCCATCTTAAGCCGCACAGCCTCGGCCGATTGAGGACATTCATGCTCAATGCGGCCTTTGCGTTCAATGTTATGGGCGCTTAAACAGAAGCCCCCCTTGGCCACGGGGGATTGAATGGCAAAGGTTGATCACAAATATTGTGTTGATTTCCGAAGACTTGTCATACCTTATAACTGTCAGCTCTTTAGTTTGGTCCAATTCATTTTCTAAAATTCGTCTTTGAAAGCGGAACCATCGAGGTGCTGTCGCTGACATTGCAGGTACGTTGCAATTCCTCTTCTATCTCTAGTCAAGGTTGCAGGACCCCGAAAACACCAATCGGAGGGCTGGACCTCGGCTTCCGCGAAAAGATGTGGGGGAAAATGTGATACCATCAGCCACCCTATATCAGAAAAGTGTCGCACTTTAGAGATCGCGCATAGCGTTTTGTGGGATATACGGTTAAGTCACCCTTGTTTTCAATTGATTACCTTGCTCATATACGACGATGCAAGCCAGCTATAGATAATTTGCTTCGCAGAGGCATTTCGACGGAGGCAACATAGTGTCATTGATGTTTATCGCCCTACTACCGTTTTTGGGCGCAATATTCCCACCCCTCCTTATTCGTGCTGGTCGAAATGCGGCGGCTTGGTCCGCAGGCGGGACAACCCTTCTGGCGTTGATCGGCCTCCTTTGGAATGCCCCAAAAGTTATGCGCGGCGAAGTCGTAACCGCACGCCTTGATTGGGCACCCTCGATTGGTTTGAACGCAAACTTTTTCCTCGACGGGTTGGGGCTTTTGTTTGCGGGCCTGATCCTTGGCATCGGCCTGCTCATCATCCTTTACGCAAGATTTTATCTGTCGCGCAACGATCCGATGGGTCAGTTTTACGCGTATTTACTGCTGTTCCAAGGTGCTATGGTTGGCATTGTTTTGTCTGACAACATACTGCTATTGCTGGTTTTCTGGGAGCTGACCTCGCTGTCGTCTTTCCTTTTGATTGGCTATTGGAAACATCTACCCGCAGGGCGCCAAGGCGCGCGAATGGCTTTGACTGTGACGGGGATGGGCGGGCTTTCGATGATTGCTGGGCTGCTTATTCTTGGGAATATTGTTGGCAGCTATGACCTGAGCATCATTTTGACGCAAAAAGACCTGATCCAAGCTTCGCCGCTCTATTTACCTGCGCTGATCCTTATTCTCATCGGGGCGTTCACAAAATCCGCCCAATTCCCATTCCACTTTTGGTTGCCCCATGCGATGGCCGCGCCGACACCCGTGTCTGCCTATCTGCACTCGGCAACTATGGTGAAGGCGGGTATTTTCTTGATGGCACGGCTCTGGCCGGTTTTGGCAGGCACAGAAGAATGGTTTTACATCGTCGCAACCACGGGCCTGATCACGATGGTTCTGGGCGCGGTCATTGCTTTGTTCAAAGACGACCTTAAATCGCTCCTTGCGTTTTCAACTGTGAGTCACCTTGGCCTCATCACCATGTTGCTTGGATTTGGCACCAAAATCGCCGCTGTCACGGCCGTTTTTCACATCATCAATCACGCAACTTTCAAGGCCGCCCTCTTTATGTCGGCGGGTATTATCGATCACGAAACCCATACCCGCGATATCAAACGTCTTGGCGGGTTGCGCACATTGATGCCAATCACTTTCATTCTGGTGACGCTGGCAAGCCTGTCCATGGCTGGTTTGCCGCCTCTCAATGGCTTCCTTTCTAAGGAAATGATGCTCGAAGAAGCCGCACATACCGTTTGGGCGAGCTATCCGTATTTGCTGCCTGCAGTGGTCGTTTTGGGCGCGCTGTTTTCCGCGGCATATTCCTTCCGCTTGATTGCACATGTGTTTCTTGGACCTGTCCGCAATGACTACCCCGCCGCGCCACATGATCCTCCTTCCGGTTTGTTGATTTCACCGGGTATTCTGGTTTTTCTCGTTGTTGCAATCGGGCTTTTCTCGTCGGCGATCGTGGGGCCGATTGTTGCGGTTTCGGCGCGCGCAGTAATTGGGGGCACAGAGCTGCCTTATTACTCCCTAAAAATCTGGCATGGCTTCACACCTGCGCTGTACATGTCGGGCGTTGCTTCGATTGGTGGGCTGTTTTTACTCTGGTCTTACGGGTTTTTGGACAGAATTTGGAATGCTATGCCGCGCCCAGAAGCCAAAGTTATTTTTGATCGCCTGATGGGTGCCCTAGAGCGTGCAAGCCGGTCCTTCACAGCCGTTTTGCATGATGGCGCTTTGAGTCGTTATTCCGCAATTTTCCTGATTTTCACCATGTCGCTTGCTTTGTATGCCTATGTTTCAGGCACACATTCGGTGCCGTTGAATGCCGCAAGCGATGTTGAGTTTCTTGGGGCCATTGGCTGGATTTGCATGGTCGTTTCCGCGCTTTGCGTCGTTATTTTTCATCGTAACCGCCTTCTTTCTCTTGTGATTATCGGTATGACGGGGCTTATGGTTTCGCTTCTGTTTAACTACTATTCTGCCCCTGACCTCGCGCTCACGCAGATTTCTGTCGAAGTGGTAACGATCATTCTGTTGCTGCTCTCGCTCAACTTTATGCCCAAAACCTCCCCCATCGAGAGTACATTTGGGCGCCGCGCACGCGATATTATTATCTCGGTTGTAGCGGGCTTGGGCGTTGGTGGACTAGTCTACGCCATTTTGCTCAGCAGTTTTGCACAGCCTTCGATCTCGGAATTCCATCTCGAAAACTCCTATTCGGGCGGCGGCGGCACGAATGTCGTCAATGTTATTCTCGTCGATTTCCGTGGCTTTGATACCTTTGGCGAAATCATCGTTTTGGGAATCGCCGCCGTCGTTATTTTCGCCCTCACGGAATCTGTCTTGGCGTCCAATGTGCGGGCCAAACTTTTGAACCGGACACCCGACAAGCCGCTCTCAAAAGACGTCCACCCGATGATGATGGTTGTCGCAACACGCGTGATGATGCCGATCGCTTTGATGGTTGGCGTGTACATCTTCCTGCGGGGCCACAACATGCCTGGCGGCGGGTTCATTGCGGGGCTTGTCGTCGCGATTGCCTTTGTGATGCAATATATGGCGTCAGGCTTTTCTTGGGCCGCCGCACGGCAGAAATTCCCCTATCATGCCGTCATTGGCTGTGGGGTTCTGGTCGCGGCTGTCACGGGTATGGGCGCTTGGTTTAACGGGCTGCCCTTCCTGACGAGTGCCTTCGCATATGTTCATATTCCGGGCCTTGAGGAATTCGAACTGGCCACCGCGATGTTCTTTGACTTGGGCGTTTTCCTCGCCGTTTTCGGGGCGATTATGTTGGCCTTGGAAAGCTTCGCGCGCTTCGCATGGCAACCGGGTATTGAAAGTGATGATCCTATGAATATTAACCCGGACCGTGATTATATTCAGCCAAATGGAGAGGAGGTATAAAATGGAATTTCTTGTCTCTAGCGCCGTTGCTGTCCTCACATCCTGTGGTGTCTATCTGATCCTGCGCCAACGCACATTCCCTGTTATTCTGGGGCTTTCTCTTCTGTCCTATGCGGTGAATATTTTCCTCTTTTCAACGGGACGCCTTGTGCAAAACCTTCCTGCTATTTTGGACAAATATGGCGAAGGCATCTATACTGACCCGCTCCCGCAAGCCCTCGTTTTGACGGCGATTGTTATTTCTTTCGGGATGACAGCCTTGGTGGTGATGATCGCCCTCAGCGCTTATTTGACGTCGGAGACGGACGAGATTGATATGACCGAGACCACCGACGAAGGAGACAGCGCGTGAGCAATTTGATCATAGCCCCCGTCGTTCTACCTGCGGTTCTCGCACCGTTCATTCTGATGGTGATCCGGCATCATCTCGACCTGCAACGCATTTTCTCGATGGCAGGATCGATTGCGCTGGTTTGCATTTCGCTGGTCCTCACCCACCAAGCGTCTGGCGGCGAAATTCAGGTCTATGAATTGGGCGATTGGCCCGCGCCCTTTGGCATTGTTCTCGTGCTCGACCGCCTTTCTGCCCTGATGGTTTTGCTCACATCCGTCCTTGGCCTATGCGTGAACCTCTATGTTATCAGCACGGATTGGGATAAACGCGGCGAGCATTTCCACCCGCTTTTTCAGTTCCAACTCATGGGCGTTTGCGGCGCATTCCTTACGGGTGATGCGTTTAACCTCTTCGTGTTCTTTGAGGTGCTGCTCATTGCTTCATACGGCCTTATGATTCATGGCGGGGGCGCTGACCGCCTTCGTGCGGGCATGCAATATGTGGTTTACAACCTTCTCGGGTCGACGCTCTTTCTGTTTGCGCTTGGGACAATTTATGCCGTCACTGGTACACTCAATATGGCCGACCTGGCGGTGCGCATTGCCGAACTCCCCGCCGACGACACGGCCCTTATTCGTGTCGGTGCAGTCCTGTTGTTGCTTGTGTTCTGCATCAAGGCCGCCGTGCTGCCATTGCATTTTTGGCTTCCCGGAAGCTATGCAAATGCGCCTGCGCCTGTGGCTGCCTTGTTCGCCATTATGACCAAAGTTGGCGCCTATTCAATCTTGCGCATGTACACGCTGGTGTTCGGACCGGAGCTCGCCCTTAGTGCTGGATTGGTTGGGCAATGGCTGTTGCCAGCGGCGCTGCTAACCCTCGCGGTAGGCATGGTTGGTATCCTCGGTTCGCGCGACATTTCTAAACTCGCAGTCTTTGCCGCCATCGGCTCTATGGGGACGTTGCTGATCGCGATCGCGCTCTTTACGCCACTCGCCACAGGGGCCGCAATTTACTATATTGTGCACTCTACGCTGGCGACGGCGATGATCTTCCTTGTGTCCGATCTGATCATTGAGCGACGGGGAAAAGAGATCAAACCCGCCCCCCGTATGGCACAGAACGGTTTGATCTCGGCCCTCTTTTTTGTGGCCGCCATTGCCTTGGCTGGGATGCCGCCCCTTTCGGGGTTCTTGGGCAAGCTGATGGTTCTTCAGGCCTCCACGGGAACGCCCCACCAAACCCTGATCTGGAGCGTGATCCTTATTTTCTCGCTGGTCGCAATCATCGGCTTTGCGCGTGCGGGCAGCTTGATCTTCTGGAAAACCACCGACCCTATGGAGGACCTCGATCTGGAAGAAGTGCAAGTCGCACCGCTCCAAACACAGGGCACTATTATGGTTTTTGTGCCAATTTTTGCCCTGCTCTTTGGCCTTGTCGCGCTTACGATTTTCGCGGAACCCGCAATAGAATACGCCAATGCCACGGCCGAGCAATTGTTTGATACATCCGCCTATATTGACGCCGTACTTGGGGAGACTGCGAAATGAGACTACTACGCAAAGCATTCCCACACCCCGTTCTCACCGTCCTTTTAACGATCGTTTGGCTGCTTCTGGTAAATGCCTATTCCATCAACTCGCTGTTATTCGGCGCGTTTCTTGGCGTACTCATTCCCTTTATCACCAGCCCCTATTGGCCAAATATGCCGCGTGTCAGACACCCGCTCAAAATCATCGAGTACTTTTTTATTGTCCTGTGGGATATCGTCGTCGCCAATTTCGTTGTGGCGAACCTCATTCTGTTTCGCCGCAATGCGGACTTAAAGCCGGCATGGGTCACCGTTCCCTTGGATCTGCGCACACCCGAAGCCATTACTGTTTTGGCGGGAACAATCACCCTTACGCCTGGCACCGTCTCAAGCGATATTTCCGACGAAGGCCATGCAATTTTGGTGCATTGCCTGAATGCCCCCGACCCACAGGCGGTCTGTGATGAAATAAAAATGCGGTACGAGCGTCGCCTAAAGGAGATTTTCGAATGATTGGGATTGCAATCAACTTTGCTTTTGGCTGCTTTGGTGCGGCGCTTTTGTTGAACTTATGGCGGATTATACGTGCGCCGGGGGTTGGAGATCGTGTGCTTGCCCTCGATACGATGGTCATCAATGTCATCGCGCTGATTGTTCTTTTCGGGATGAAGTTCAAAACCGAGATGGTCTTTGAAAGCGCGCTCATTATTTCCATGTTGGGTTTCGTTTCGACGGTCGCCTATACGCGCTTTATGTTGCGCGGAAACATTATCGAGTAGAGGGCATGATGGACTTATTTTACGAAATCCTAATCACGTTCTTTCTGATTGTGAGCGGCGTCTTTGGCCTTGTTGGCTCGATTGGTCTGGTCAAATTGCCCGATCCAATGTCGCGCCTTCATGCGCCCACCAAGGCCACAACATTGGGTGTTGGCGGCGTGCTTCTGGCGTCTATCTTGCATTCGGTTTTGATCGAAGGGCACCTCTCGTTGCATGAGTTGCTAATCACGTTGTTTTTGTTCCTTACGGCCCCGATCACCGCGCATTTCATCGCCAAGGCGCATATTCACCGGAATATGAAATCTGATGAATTGCCCGATCCGGGGGGGGATAAAAGCTGGTCGTCCTTACCAGAGGTCATCACCCCAGAAGAGGGGTGATGCCGTTTGGGGTCATCCGCGCAGAGCGGGAAGGCCGACGCCTGTGCTTTCAAAACCACCATCGGCTGCGATCACTTGCCCAGTCACATAACTGGCCCGTTCCGAGCATAAATACGTAATCAGATCGGCCAGTTCCAACTCAGTACCGTACCGATTGAGCGGAATAGCATCGTGGTAAGCTGCGATAATTTCGGGCGTATGGACCGCCATTGCCAATTTGGTGCGCACCGGCCCGGGGCAGACACAATTCGCCCGGACGCCGAATTCGCCCAGTTCCGCAGCCTGTTGTTTGGTTAAATGGATCACCGCCGCTTTGGACGTGCCATAGGCCACCCTGAGGGTCGAGGCGCGTAAACCGCTGATCGACGCGATATTCACCAACGCCCCTTTGGTTCTCTTCAGCGCCGGAATCGTCGCCTGTGACACCAGAAACAACCCATCCAGATTGGTGTCCATGATGCGCCGCCAATCGGCAAAAGTGGTCTCGGCGAGCGGGCGGAAATCGGCAACGCCTGCGTTATTCACAACCGCATCAATGCGCCCAAAAGTGGAGAGCACGGCCTCGGCCATTTTATCCACATCGTCGGGGAGAGAGACGTCGTATTCAAACGGAAAACCCTGTTCTAACGGCTCGGCCGCGATAACCAGTTCGCTCGCGTCACGGTCAATCATCGCGACTTTCCAACCCTGCTCGATCAAAAGTTTACTCGTCGCCAGCCCGATCCCGCGCGCCGCGCCCGTCACCAGTGCTACTTTCTGTGTCATGTTCCTCACTCCCGATCTTAGAAAACTTAAATTACTTCATCCACACCAACAAATAGGTCGTCAACTCAGGCCAAAGCGCGATGATGGCAAGGCCGAGGGTGCTGGTGATAAGGAATGGCACCGCCGCAACCGCAATCTTCTCCAGCGAGAGTTTGGCCACATTCGCCGCCACAAATAGGTTGATCCCAACGGGCGGCGTAAACAGGCCAATAGCGAGATTAATCATGAGGAACACGCCGAACCAGACGGGATCCCATTCAAGCGCCCGTACCACAGGTAGAAAGATTGGTAGCGAGATAAACATGATGGTTACCGCGTCCATAAACATACCTGCAATCAGCAGGATCACTGCCATCACCAGCATAATGGTCCACTGAGAATCGCTCAGGGCAAGCAGGCCTTCCGAATAGCGGCCGACCACATCATCTACGGTGACAACCCAGCCAAACAGGCTGGCGAAGGTCACAACCAACATCACAACCGCCGAGGAAGCGGCGGCATCGGTCAGGGCGTCAAACAGGGTCGAAATCGTCAGGCTGCGATAAACAAAGAACCCCACGAACAGCGCATAAACCACGGCAACAACGGCCGCCTCTGTGGGTGTAAAAATACCCGTGTAAATCCCGCCAAGGATCACAACGGGAGTCATTAAGCCCCAGATTGCGTCCCGAAAACTCAGCCAGACGCGTTTGGGAAAAGCGAATTCTCCATATGGCATCGGCGCGAGTTCCGCGAGTTTAGAGGATTTGTTCGCGGCCCGCTGTACCCTGACAAAAGGCAGGGCGGCCAGCATCAAGGCGCCCATAACGACACCGGGTAAGATTGCGGCGATAAACAGATCGCCGATGGAAACCTCGGCAATCACGCCATAGATCACCAAGCCGATAGAGGGCGGGATCACAATGGACAGGGCCGCGCCCGTACAGACCATCGCCGCGGCAAACGCCTTGGGGTAGCCATCTTCTTCCATGCCGCGAATGACCATCGGGCCAATCGCCGCCACCGACGCGGGGCCAGAACCGGAAACCGCGCCCCAAAACAAACTAACAACCACGCCAACAAGGCCCATGCCACCAGGAAGGCTGCCCATTAGCACACGGAAAAACCGGATCATCCGATCGGCCATACCCGCAGTTCCCATCAGGATGCCCGCGAGTATAAAGAACGGGATCGCCAGAAGCGAGAATTTGGTGATGCCACTGGCCAGCAAATCGCCGACCAAATCCAGCCCAAAACCCATCTGCCACATGGCAAACAGGGACGAAAGGCCGAGCGAAAACGCCACAGGAACGCGGATGACCAAGAGGATCCCAAAAAGGATGAGCATCTGGGTGCCAGTATCGAAATCAAACATAGGCCACCGCCTTGTGCTCAATAATCGCGCCTTGCACCAACCGCACGGCGATCATCAGGAACCCCAAAGGGAGGGCCAGCGAATAATACCACGACGGAACCTGAAGCCCTGCTGAAACGATTCCACTGGCGCGTTGGTTTATCACCATCTCGCCGCAATACCACGCCGACAACGCCAGCAGCAGAACGCCCAGAGAGACAGAAAACCAGCGTACGAAGGGCTGTAAGGCAGTGGGCAGCATATCCGCGAACAGTGTCACCGCGAGGTGTTGGCCGCGTCGCGCCGCAATTGCCGCGCCAAAAACGGTCAGCAGCAAAAACCCGTTCAACAGGATTTCTTGCGTGGCCGCAAAAGAATAATTGGAAAGATAGCGCACCAGCACATTGGCAAAACCGATAAATGTCATCACTAGAAAAATCAAACTGCAGACATATTCTTCCAGCCGATCGGCAATTTTAAGTATCTGGTTTTTCAAGGGGGCCACCTTTGTCATGAAGATCATACCTGACATCGACGCACATGCATCTGCGCGGCAGGCGGACAACGCGCCCCACTTGTGGCGGGACGCGTTGTTTTTTACCTAATTAATTCGAGCCGTTAATGGAAGTCTGAAAAAGTTCAACCAGTTCAGGGCCAACCTTGGCGGACCATTTATCAAAAGGCTCTTTTGTGGCATCGCGGAATGCCTGCAACTCGTCAGCCGTTGGTTCGTAAACCTCCATGCCTTCTGCGCGCAACTTGTCTAGACCAGCAGCCGTTCCTTCACGGGTCACTTTGATTTGGAAATCCATCGCTTCGATCGCAGCGGCCTGAACCTTAGCTTGTGTTTCCGCGTCCCAGCCATCCCATTTCTCTTTGCTTACACCAAGGAAAATTGGGTCGTAAGAATAGTGCCAAGGGGTGATGTATTTTTGAACTTCATACACACGTTGGGGCACAATCACCGCGCCGATTGGGTTTTCTTGGCCGTCAACGACACCCTGTTGCAGCGCACTGAAGGTTTCCGCCCATTGCATCTGTTGTGGGTTCGCCCCAAGTGCGGTCATCACGTCGATATACATCGGACCCGCAACACGCATTTTTAGACCTTTGAGGTCTTCTGGCGATTTGATCGGGTGCACGTTGTTTGTGACTTCGCGGAAGCCATTTTCGCCCCATGCCAACACGATGATACCGTGCTCCGCCATGATCTCTTTCATTTTGTCGCCCGGCGCACCGGATGTCGTGGCGTCGACGGCGTCATAGCCAGAGTACAGATACGGCAATGAGAAAACGGCCATCTCAGGAACGATGGGCGTCACGTTGATTGCGGAGGTGACAACAAAGTCCAACGCGCCGCGGCCAACCATTTCAGCCTGTTTCATTTGGTCGCCACCGGACAGTTGCGCGTTTGGAAAAACACGCACGTCCAGATCCCCGCCCGTGGCTTCGTTCAACAGTTCCGAGAATTTTTCGGACCCTTGATGCCAAGACGTCGTGTCGCTCGTATTGTGCGACAGACGCAGTGTTTCAGCTTTCGCCACAGACCCAAAAGCAGTGGCGGCCGAAATTGCCGCCGCAAAAATGAGATTCATTTTGGACATATTGTATCCTCCTATTTAACAAGTCCCCTCCCAGTGGAGGTCTCCGGCAACAGAACGTCCATATTTTGGATGGTGTTGCAAGGGAAAATTTTATTGTCGTTTTGAAATTCTAAATTTTACCTTGAAACATGCCCAATATTGCTCAACAATCAATGTTTAGCCTGTACGGATAGAAAATGGCTACAAAACAAGTGTCCACATTGTGGATGCATGGGGGTGCTTGGAAGATGACAGACGAGAATTTCCCTGTGGAAAACATCGGCGCGCAAAGCGTTGACCGGGCTTTAGCCTTGCTGTCCTTAATCGGGCGCAGCGCGGTTGAGGGGGTTGGTCTGTCTACAATCGTACAGGACACGGGGTTAAGTCGCCCAACTGCGCGGCGCTTACTGCTTGCCCTCATGCGGGCGCGAATGGTGGAACAAGACACGGCAAGTCGGCATTATTTTCTCGGCGAAGAAACCTATGTACTTGGCGTGTTGGCGGCACAGAGATTCGATTTGATGGACCTGACGCGCAACAGTTTGGTGGATCTGGCCGCCCTGAGCGGAGATTCCGTTTTTCTCTCTGTGCGCCGCGATTCCTTTTCTGTTTGCCTGCAAAAGGAAGAAGGTGCATTTCCGATCCGCACCCATGCGCTGCAAGTGGGATATCGCCATCCGTTAGGCGTGGGGGCTGGTTCGCTGGCCATCCTTGCCGCCCTTCCCGCCGAAGAACGCGTCGAAATCCTGACCCGAAACATAGATATACTGGCTCAGAACTTTCCTGATTGTAGCCCCGAAGCCCTGAAACCCCTGATCATTCAAGCAATCGAGCGCGGCTACTCCCTCAATCCGGGATTGGTTTTGACCAGTTCATGGGCCGTGGGTGCCGCTTTCAAAATACCCGGTGGTCGGGTTGTGGGCGCCATTAGTATTGCCGCCATCGATAGCCGCATGGGGCCTGAACGGCAGGCCGAATTGGGCGCGGCTTTGCTGCTTGAAACCGCGAAAATAGAAGCGCGCATGGCCAAGACCTTCGCGCTGTCAAAATCGACCGACCTGCCACGCCATCGCACACAATTCAGCGCGGCGGCCAAAGGGTAGTCGGCACTTAGTATAAAACGGAGGATAAGATACGTGAACAAAGCACAGATCGTTGGTTGGGCACATAGCCATTTTGGGAAATCCACCGCGCCAGATACTGAAACCCTGATGGCAGAAGTCATCGCCCCCGCGCTTGAACATGCAGGTGTTGGCGCAGCGGACATTGACGGCATTTTTGTAGGCGTCATGAACAACGGCTTTTCCAAGCAGGATTTTCAAGGCGCATTGGTTGGGATGGCCATGCCAGAACTGGGCATGACGCCAGCTGTGCGGATGGAAAATGCCTGTGCCACTGGGTCTGCGGCGCTTTACTCTGCGCTTGATTTTATCGAATCTGGTCGCGGCAAAATTGCACTGGTGGTTGGAGCCGAAAAGATGACGGCCCTGCCCACAGTTGAGGTGGGCGATATCCTTTTAGGGGCGAGTTATCGCAGCGAAGAGGCGGATGTTGCGGGTGGATTTGCGGGACTGTTTGGCCGGATTGCCCAACAGTATTTTCAGAAATACGGCGATTGTTCCGATGCGCTGGCAATGATTGCCTCCAAAAACCACCAGAATGGCGCGCATAACCCCTACGCTCATATGCAAAAAGCGTTAACCTTTGCGCAATGTAACGACGTTTCTGATCGCAACCCCTATGTGGCCCCCCCGCTGCGCCGCACCGATTGCTCGCTTGTGTCGGATGGCGCTGCCGCGATGATTGTCGCCTCTGCGGATGTGGCCGCCGACCTCAAACGCGCCATTGCCTTCCGCGCGCGCACCCATACCAACGACATACTGGCCCTATCGCGCCGTGAGATCACCAATTTTGATGGGGCACGTCGGGCTTGGGCTGCCTCTTTGGAGGCTGCGGATCTCAACCTTTATGATTTGGATTTGGTCGAAACTCACGATTGTTTCACCATCGCCGAGTTGCTGGAATATGAGGCCATGGGCCTTGCCGAAACGGGCAAAGGCGCAAATGTGATCCGTGAAGGCATCACCCGCAAGGATGGCCGCCTTCCGGTAAACCTGTCGGGCGGATTGAAATCCAAGGGGCATCCCATCGGGGCGACGGGCGTATCCATGCACATCATGGCGGCGATGCAACTGGCGGGCGAAGCGCCTGAAGGCATTCAGGCCAAATCCCCGCAACTGGCGGGCGTGTTCAATATGGGCGGCGCGGCGGTTGCCAACTATATGTCGGTTTTGGAGCGCGTAAGATGAGCTCTTGGGTGTCAGTTAACAGCGATCCAAAGGGTGGGATTGCCCCCTCAACCACCCGTGTTTCAAACCTTGCCAACCACCTTACCCGCAACGCGCGGCGTTTGGGCGACAAGGTGGCGCTGGTTTGGGGCGAGGAGCAATGGACGTGGGAGCAGATGGAGGCTCGCGTGAATGCGCTGGCGTTTGGATTGCGCGACCGATTTGGCGTGAGCAAGGGCGATCGCATCCTAATCCAGTCCCAAAACTGTAACCAGATGTTTGAATCCATGCTCGCTTGTTTTCGATTGGGTGCGGTCTGGGTGCCTGCGAATTTCCGCCAAACCCCCGAAGAAGTGTCGTGGCTGGCACAATCCTCGGGCGCGACTGGCATGATTTGCGGCGTGGAATTCCCTGAGCACGCCGCCGCCTGTGACGCGCCTGAGCGTGGGTTCATGCTGGTGATCGGTGGCCCCAAGGGCGACAGTGATTTTGATACGCTGGTAGATTCCTATATGGGCCAAACGGTTGCAAATACGGCCGTCGACCGCGATGATCCTTGTTGGTTTTTCTTTACTTCGGGCACAACGGGGCCGCCCAAGGCCTCGGTGCTGACGCATGGACAGATGGCGTTTGTTCTGCTCAATCACCTGAATGACCTCATGCCAGGGACCACACATGAGGCGAGGTCCCTATGCCTTGCGCCCCTTAGTCACGGCGCAGGTATTCACCAGATGACCCAAGTCGCCGCAGGGGCGGCAACCGTGTTGTTTCCCGCCGGTCGTTTTGATCCCGAAATCGCGTGGAAAATCGTGCAGGATCACAAGATCAGCAATATGTTTACCGTGCCCACAATCGTTAAGATGCTGGTCGAACACGACAGTGTGACCCAATATGATATTTCCTCGCTAAAACAGATGATTTACGCGGGCGCACCGATGTACCGCTCCGATCAAAAATATGCTTTGTCGATTCTGGGAAAAGTGCTGGTGCAATATTTCGGACTTGGCGAAGTCACTGGAAACATTACGGTCCTCCCTCCGTCGGAACATTTCGAAGACGATGCAGAGATGCGGATCGGGAGTTGTGGCTACCCCCGCACGGGCATAGAAATCTCCATCCAAGCCAGCGACGGCAGTGAAATGCCTGTTGGGCAACAAGGCGAGATTTGCGTGATCGGACCTGCGGTTTTTGCTGGCTATTACAACAACCCCGAAGCCAACGCCAAAGCCTTCCGTGATGGATGGTTCCGCACGGGGGATTTGGGCTATGTCGATGCTGGCGGCTATCTTTTCATCACAGGTCGGGAATCCGACATGTATATCTCAGGCGGGTCCAATATTTACCCCCGCGAGATCGAGGAAAAAATCCTCACTCATGACGCCGTTAGCGAAGTTGCAGTCCTAGGCGTACCTGATCCGGTCTGGGGCGAAGTTGGCATCGCCGTTTGCGTTTTGCGCAAAGGCTCCGAAGCCACAGCAGAAGAATTGCACGCATGGCTCAAACCAAAAATTTCGAGCTATAAAATGCCCAAGCGTTTTATCCTCATCGAGGAAATGCCCAAATCTGCCTATGGCAAAATCACCAAGAAAATTATTCTTGAAACATTGATACAGCGCGGTTTGATGGGTGAGGTGACCTGCGCATGAAAACTACTGCGCTAAATCCACCCATGGTCCACCCTGGTCCTGTGAATCCCAAACGGATCGAAGCTGTTGGCGTACAGGCCTATGATCTGGAAATTCAACTAGAGGCGGGGCAGCAAGTCGAAGCCGCCATTTGCTCGGCGGTTGCGGCGGCGGGATGTGACGGAGCTTGGGTCGATGTGAGCGGTTTGTTTTCCGATCCCTACGCCTTTGTTATGCCGGACAAATCCCCCGACGGTACGCGCGTCGCTTGGTACAGCGAAACCTATGAGCCAAAGGGCGAGACTCGCGTGGATATGGGCGGAATGTCGGTTGGGCATTACGGCGACGGATCGTTTACCCATTGCCACGGCGTTTGGACCTCGGTTGACGGAACAACTTTAGGGCATATGCTGGCCCCAATTTGCACCGTTTCGCGCCCTGTGACACTCAAGGCTATCGGCTTCAAAGGCGGACGGTTTGAGCGGCTACAAGACGGCGAAACCTGTTTCGAATTGTTCCGCGCATGTGCGACGGGCACGTCCGTGCAAACCCCAGATGCCGTCATTCTGACCCTGCGCCCCAACACAGACCTTTGCGGTGCCATTGAAGAAACCGCCCGTGCCTTCGGGATTTCGGACGGTGAAATCATGGGCCTCGGCAGTGCCAACGGCGCGCGGTTCCAAGACGCACCGTCCATGCACAGTGCCATAACCGAGTTCATTATAAGCTCGGGTAAGTTGGTTAACGGCAAGGCCAGCGTCAACCTCTCCGCCGTGGACATTCAGAAAGATATCTTCAGCGGTACAGTGAAAAGCGGCGATGCACCAATTTCAATCACCGCTGAAATCGTTTTGCGCCGCGCTTAATTCTGCGCTGGGGGGGCATTTTCTAATTTTTCGCATAAAGGATACCTTTTGGGCCGTGAACGTCATAACGTTGAAAATTATGTGACGACTGTCAGGAGACATACCTTTTCATGAAAGACGCGCCCCTCCTAAATCTGGCTCTTGCGATGTTTCTCACCCTTTCCATTGGCTGGCTTCTGTTCATAGGGCGGCCAATTTTATTGCCCGTCGTGACGGGACTCTTTGCGGTTTACGTGATGATCTCGACCTCCAATGCGCTGCACCGCCAGCTTTTGCTGCGCCATTTGCCGCTACCTTTCCTACGATTTTGCGTGCTGTCGGTTTTTGCCGCTGCCGTCATTACGCTTGCCATCGTTGCTGCCGCCACAATCCGCGAAATCGCCGCCGTTGCCCCTATCTATGAAGCCAACATGGACGCATTCCTTGAGAGCATTGCGGCGCGATTTGAGTTGGATCATCAGGAGCTTTGGCTGGGAATTCGCACCGTTACGATCGATGCCTTTGATCTGCGCGTCGTCTTTTTGAGCCTATTGGGGGGATTTACTAATGTTGGGCTCACTGTCTTCTTGATTGTGATTTATGCCGCATTTTTAATGAGCGAACGTTCCAACTTTGAAAAGAAACTCGCGGCCGTCTTCTCCACCCCTAATCAGGCCCAAATGGCCAAACGCGTCATTCGCGAAATTAATACTAAAATCAGCGACTATTTGGCGGTGAAAACACTGATCAATGTCGTGCTAGGGGTGATCTCCTTTCTTATCCTCTGGGCGCATGGCACAGATTTCGCCCTATTTTGGGCGGTGATGATCGGATTGCTAAACTATATCCCCTATGTTGGCTCCTATATCGGCGTTCTTTTTCCCGTTATCCTGTCGTTTGCACAGTTTGCCTCCCTTTCCCATACGTTGTCCCTGACGTTTTTCCTGACCGCGACCCAATTTATCATGGGCAATGTCATTGAGCCGCGCTTTATTGGGCGGCAAGTCAATCTGAGTCCGGTAATTGTGTTGATTGCCTTATCGGTTTGGACAGGGCTTTGGGGGATTCCTGGCGCAATTTTAGCGGTCCCGCTGACTTCGGTGATCGCAATTATTTTTGCCAGCTTTGCGTCTACCCGCTTTATTGCAGTGCTACTGGCGGACCGTGTCGAAGAATAGACGCTGGTCTTAACGCATTCCGTTGCGAGTTTAGTGGTCGCTTGCGCTGCGAAAATGATTCCAAATCGCCCGTAGAAAAATAACGGACAGGACAAGACCCGCCGCAATCAGCACATATTTGGTATGCAACACATGCCCAAAAACACGCCCCAGAAGTTGGCCAACGGCGCTACCGAGGACAGTGTATACCACCCCCCAAATCAACGCAGAAATGCCAGCGCGCAAGGCAAACTGCACGGTTCTGATTTCCGATTGGGCCAACGCGATGGGGCCGACAATCCGCATGCCCGGTATGAACTGAAAAATGGACGCATAGCGGGCGGGCTTCTTATTGAGTTTCTGCAACATCCCCGAGAGTCGTTTGTTCGCTAGGATCGACTGAACGCGCGACTGCCCGCGATAGCGCCGCCCCAGAAAAAACACCGATAGATTCGACAAGTAGGCACCGCAGATGGCCACCGACGCCACCTGCCAAGGTAATAGGAGATGGTGATGCGCCATGATGCCCCCTGTAATGGCGACGGTTTCACCCTCGACAATACTGCCCAAAAAGACGGCAAAAAGACCGTAATTGGATATCCAACTTTCTACACTAATAGTGACTCTCCATGTCTCAAATACGCACGGCTTTTCCGTTCGCCACATGTTGGGTCGGCCCTTGTTGAATGTCCAGAGTATCCGTCACAATCCAATCCGTTTTCGGATTTTTGTTGGGCGGGCCCCTTAACTCTGGATCGGCACAAACATCATGTTCCGCACCTATCGCGGCGCTTGGGTGGGTAACAAAGGCCAGTATAAAAACGGTTTCATGTTGTAATCCCCTTGTCCGCGAAGAGGCTTAGTTGCAGATCAAGCAGACGCGCACCGTCTTGCACAAGGTGGGTGGCGTCTCGGGTTAAGATGAGGCGCAACACAAGGCTTTGGATGATCCCGAATAGTAGCATCACACCGTCCTCTGCGCGCAATGTACCGCCCAAATGCCCTTGAGTTTGAGCCACTTCAAAGGAGCGGATCAAGGCGGCACGAAACGCGACAACCTCTGATTGGATGGCGCGCCGTGCTTGGGTTAAAATGCCAGTTGGGTCGCGGGTCACCATGATTTCCGGCAACGCCGGAGTTTGGGTCACCAGTTGCAGATGCCCCAAAATTAGATGTCGCAGATTGTCTACAGGGGACCGCTCTGACTGCTGTCCCTCAAGGGTATTTTCGCGGATTTGCGCACATAGCGTTTGGGTGGCAGCCCACCAGATGTCTTCCTTCTTGGGGTAGTGCTTATAAACCGCAGGCTGTGTCAGGCCAAGCCGCTTGGCGATCATACCGGTTGTCACATGATCCGGACCAACTTCGAACGCAAGATCCAAGGTCGTCGTCAGAATTTGCATCTTGCGATCTTCGGAGGATTTGCGTGTACTCATCCCCGTTTCACGGCCCGCGTCGCGATGACGGCGATCACAGCCCAAAAGGTAAATCTCAAGACCAGCGCGCCGATTGTGCGCATCTCAAACGGGGTGCCGAGCAAGACCACAAACGCAAATCCCAAGGCAACCCCTGCTGTTGCGATTGCAATTAAGCCTGACAGACGCGCCGCCCAAAGTGTGCCCTGCCACAGGCCGATCGCGGCCAGAATATAGGCCGCCCCTGCTAGGAAATTGAACCAAACGACAAACCCGACATAATTGCCCGCCCACGCCTGTGAGGCCATGGAACCAAACAAGACATTGCCTGCGGAAAACAGGGTTAACGCGCCAAATAACATGGCGACTATAGCTATGAACTTTTGCCCGCGAAAAGGTGAAGTGGGAACTGTTAGATGGCTATTCATTGGATACCCTACTATTGGTTATAGTATTATAACTAATAACAAGCACCTCGCGTTTCAACCTCGACACCAACTTTCCCTAAAATCAGGACAGAACGGTTTCCACCTCAATCTTATGTTGAGAAACCCTACTGTTTCAGAAACGCATGTGGTAACGCTCGCGGGCAGATTTCTGCTCTTTCTACTGATTGAATTTCGGCGACCGCCCAAGGAGATGTCCATTGCTAAAAGTAACCCCTAGACAGATGGTCTGGTTATGCATGGCTGTATTTTTTGTTCAGCCAATCCAGTTTGGCATTTGGCTATCAAATGTCGCCGAAATAAAGATAGGCTTGGGTCTAAGCAACTCGGATTTGGCGCTTGGTTTGTTGGGCATGCCCATCGGGCTTCTGCCCTCTCTCTATTTTGCCAGCCACGTCGTTGATCGAATCGGCCCAAGACACACCCTTTTGTGGTTATTTCCCCTCATGCTGATCGCAGGTGTTCTCCCAGGTTTCGCGACGGGTGTGGGATCGTTGTTCATGGCGCTTTTCGTGCTCGGGGCGCTCATTGCGTTTACTGAGGTCGCCTTGAATGTCTTTGCCGCGCGGGTGGAGAAAACGCTTGGGACATCCATCATGAACCGAGCGCATGGTTTTTGGAGCCTCGGCGTTATGGCGGGCAGTTTTATTGGTGTTCAGATGGCAGGGCTTGGCTTCACGGTGGCCGAAAGCTTGCAATGGGGGGGCTTGCTGCTTTTGCCATTATTGATGGTCGTTGCCTATATTTTGCCACGGATTGCGCCGAAACAAGAGACCACAGAAATCGCGCAGGCCAAACCACCGCTTCCAAAAGCGCTTCTACCGATTGTTGCCATTGTTTTTGGGGCAACAATTGTCGAAGGCGCAATGATTGACTGGTCGACCGTCTATATGCGCGATGTTGCTGAGATCATTGCTGGCAAAGAGGGCTGGGCGGTGACCATTTTCGCCGGTTTCGTGACGGCAGGGAGGTTTATTGGCGACGCAGTAAATAACCGATATGGAGCGATGCTGCTGGCGCGCATGTGCATTGGTTCCGCCATTTTGGGACTTGTCATTTTGACGCTCAACTTGGGACCGGACGCGTCATTTTTGGGCTTCGCTTTTGTCGGGCTAGGCGTGTCCACGATCTTTCCTCTGGGCATAAGCGCCAGCGCAGCTCTTGGGGATGAGGGAGAGGCGAGAAACGTATCGGTGATGACCTTTGGCGCGTTAAGCGGTTTCCTTGTTGGACCGCCCATGATTGGTTTCGTCGCAGAGGCAACCTCGCTTAATGTCGCCTTCGCCTTGCTCCTCCCCACGCTTGCACTGAGCTTTATCTTGGCGAAACATCTTTTACGCATGCGTTGATTGGATTGGGATGTTTACTCACCCGGATCGCGGTTTTCTAGGCTGCCGTCGCGTTGGCGGCGAAACAACCGTCCAACCGTGAAAGAGGTGCGCGGCGTATAGATATAAGGCGTGCGCGCGCCCTTGGTGGGACGCACTTGCATGCGTGCGAGGCCAAAGACAATCAGAACGCCGTGCCCGACCGATATCATCAGGAACAGGGCTTTGGGGCCGAAATCGTCAATAAGCACCGAGGCGAGGTAGGGCGCAAAGATAGCCCCAAGCGCGAAGAAAAACATCAGTGCGGCCGAGAGTTCGACGCGCTCCTCGGAGGTGGCAAAATCATGCGCGTGGGCCGCCGCGACGGAATAAATCGGAAAGGTCGTGAGGCCAAAAAGCCCCGCGGACAGCATGATCCCCGTCGTCCCCAAACCCGAGGCCATAATCGTAATGCCGCAACTGAGCATCGCGGCGAAGGATAGCCAAACCAACACCCAGCGGCGGTCGTATTTATCCGCCAACCACCCCACGGGGAGTTGTGCCAGTGCCCCGCCGAGCACGAAGGCCGACAAAAACCAAGCGATCTGGCCTGCGCTCAAGCCGACTTCCTGACCATAAATCGGGCCGACCATACGAAAGGACGCGCTTGAAAGCGCCGCGACCACAACCGCCGCCGCCGCCAAAGGCGAGCAATCAATCGCCAGACGTGGACGTAAACGGGCGCGGCTGGGGGTTTCAGGTTCTGCCGTGCGCGTCAGCATCAGGGGCAAAAGCGCCGCACAACAGAGGATAGCAAGCAGGTTGTAGGATATGTATGACGCGGGGGACAGGATTCCGATAATCATTTGCGCGGCCAGCGATCCCGTCATGTCCACGACGCGGTATACCCCCATCGTGCGGCCGCGTGTTTCATTGGTGACTCGCGCCTGCAACCACGCTTCGATCACGGTATAGCATCCCGCCACACAAAGCCCCGAGGCCACGCGCATCAAGGCCCACGCGTAGGGATCCAGCACCATCATATGTGCCATCAATCCGATGGAACCGCTGGCCGTGAAAGCGGCAAACGCGCGCGAGTGACCCACGTTGCCCATCAGGCGCGGTGCCCACCAGCAGCCTATGAAAAACCCCAGAAAATGGGCCGAGCCCAGCATTCCGATTTCCTGCTTGGAAAAGCCAAGGGTGAGCCCAGACAACACATCAAGAGGCCCCACGCCGCCGGACGAAAGTTGTAGCAAAATAACCGAGAGAAAAAGGGCGGCAAAAGAGATGAGTAATCGCATGTCGGGTTGAACTTGCCGCTTTTGTTTGAGCAATCCAAGAGGGATTGTGTGCTGCGATGAATTATTATGACGCGGAGTGCGAATTAGTAGAATTTCACCAAGTCATCTGACCAATACGAATACCCCTCGAACCCGCGCAAGCAACGGCTCACGTACCAGTAGAAACAAACTCCGTTATGGCCTTCGACAGCGCGTCCCAATCGGTAAACTCACGGTCTTCCTTGCGTGGATCAATTGCCTGATGACGCAAGATCGCGTGCCGCAGTATTTGGGTTTCATAATAGCCATAGCTGCTGGGGTGCACCGCTCCGGCAACGAGCAACTCTGCATTTGGCTCAAGACCAGTTCGCAATTTCATTTCAACCAAATATTCCTGCGCCTCCTCGATTAACTCGGGAAATGCAGCGCCAAGGCTGACGGAGATCATAAATGTGCGACGGGTCGCCAAGGAGTCTTGGCTTGCGGTCAACAGCAGTTCAAAATTCGGGGGATGCCGACGCTCATGGACAGGCGCGGCCAAAATGACAGTATCAAACCCCGCAAACGTTACTTCCGCCATCTTGTCAGATGCATCCACCAACGTGGCCTCATACCCCGCATTGCGCACTTCGGCTTCAACAAACCGAGCAATCTTGCGAGTCTGCCCTTCGAGAGATGCAAACAGAATAAGTACCGACATTCGGTTTCTCCTTATCTCTAGTCGCGGCGCTCAAACATCAGCGCCCCTCAACCGGTATCAGTGTCACGCTCGGCTGGCCTTGTCCGAAATCAAATGTGGGTGATTAATTATGACCTTACCTATCGCTGCCATCCGCACGGGCTAAATATTTCGACCAGAGTTGACCAACGTCAAATTAAAGAAAGAGCAGGGTTGATAGGGACATCTCAAGCAGTCTTGGGGTCCGATATCCGCAGTTTACCCACCTTTATTGATCTACGTGCCTTCCTTGCTTGGACCAAGGAAAAGGGCGATTTTCTTTGTCTCCCTGACAAGATCAACCTGCAACATGAAATGACCGCCGTGCAAATGGCAGCGTTGCGCGCCAAGGGTCCGGTTTTGCGCTTTGATGCTGCCATCGGAGCGGAGAATACTGCGTCTGCCATGCCTGTGATCGGCAATCTTTTCGGCACCTCAGAACGTGTCGCCGCCGGACTAGGACTTGCGCTTGATGAGGTTCCTGCCTTTGGCGACTTTCTCGCGGCCTTGCGCAGCCCGCCTCTAGTGGATGGCATGCGCGATGCGCTGTCCCGCTGGCCGATGCTCAAGGCGGCCCTGACGACACGCCCGAAACTTCTGCGCACAGCACCTGTGCAAGAAATTGACGCGCCGATTGATATGAATATGATCCCCGTCCAAACGCCGTGGCCCGAGGATGCGGGGCCGTTGATCACATGGCCAGTTGTCATCACGCGGCCCTATGGCACGACGCTGGACAGTTTGGCACAGTATAACTTGGGGGGTTACCGCGCTCAAGTTATGGGAGCAGATCGCTTAATCCTGCGCTGGCTGGCACATCGCGGCGGGGCGGCCCATGCCCGCAGCTGGGCGCAAGCTGGTGCGCCGATGCCGGTTGCAATTGCCCTCGGAGCGGACCCTGCAACGCTGCTTTCTGCGGCGCTTCCCCTACCCGAAAATATCTCGGAATTGATGTTTTCGGGCGTATTGCGCGGCGCGCGCACGCAACTTGTTCCCGCCCGCAGCGTACCGCTTTTGGTGCCCGCCCATGCGGAAATTATGATCGAAGGCTGGGTTCACCCCAATGATTTCGCCCCAGAGGGGCCGTTTGGCGATCACACCGGTTATTACAACTCGGTCGAAAACTTCCCTGTGTTGCGGATCAGCGCGATCACCCATCGCCGCAATCCACTCTATCTGAGTACGGTTACGGGGCGCCCTCCTGATGAGCCGTCGGTAATTGGCGAAGTGTTCAATACCCTCGCCCTGCCCGTGATCCGCGCACAAATTCCCGAGATCCGCGACCTTTGGTTACCGCCTGCGGCGTGCTCCTATCGGATGGCTGTGGTGCAGATTTCCAAACGCTATCCTGGTCAAGCTAAGCGCGTCATGATGGCGCTCTGGGGAATGCTGGCGCAGTTCTCTTATACCAAGACAATTATCGTGGTGGATGAAGACATTGACCCGCGCAATTGGGACGACGTTGCTTGGGCCATGGCCACCCGCATGGACCCCTCTCGTGATGTGACTGTGCTCGAAAATACGCCAATGGACTATCTGGATTTCTCCAGCCCCCGTGACGGGTTGGCTGGCAAGCTTGGCATTGATGCCACAAATAAAATCGGCGCGGAGACCATGCGTGAATGGGGCCGCGTGATGGCGATTGATCCGGAACACGAGGCGCGCGCCACCGAATTGATTGCGCGGTATCTTGGGGGTGCGCGATGACCAGACGGGTGGTTTTGGGCGTCTCTGGAGCGTCAGGCGCGGCTTTGGCGCTGGAAGCTGCGAAGGTTCTGCACTGCGCCGGTATTAAGGTTGATTTGGTGCTCTCGCGGATGGCGGAACGCACTTTAGAGCTCGAAATCGGGCCTAACGCACAAGCCGAACTGGTGGCTTTGGTAGACCGCCTACATCCGGTCGCCGATCTGGGGGCAACCATTGCTTCTGGCTCTTATCCCGTTGCGGGCATGATCGTCGCGCCTTGTTCGATGCGCAGTCTTGCCGCGATTGCGCAGGGGCTGGATGATAACCTGCTGACCCGCGCCGCCAGTATGCAACTCAAAGAACGCCGCCCCTTGATTTTGCTGGCGCGTCAAGCACCGCTGACGCTGGCCCACTTGCGCAATATGACCGCGGTCACCCAAATGGGCGGTATCATTATGCCGCCCGTGCCCGCGTTTTACCTGCGCCCCCAAACCACCCAAGACATCACCACCCAAATCGCCGCGCGCGCGGTTGATTTTTTGCGACTTGCCCCTGCCCAAGCCAAAGCCTGGGCTCCCTCAATCGGAGACGACCCAAAATGAAAATATCCCTAGATACGCAAGTGCGCGATATTGCCGCCGAGATGCCCGGTGCCGCCGAATTGTTCCGCCAAGCAGGCATCAGTTTCTGTTGCGGCGGCAAGATGCCGTTGGCCGAGGCTGCGGACGCCCAAGGATTGAAACCTGACACCCTGTTGGCGCAACTTATGGCGTTGCAAGAGGCCGCGAACCGCGATGCACCAAGCGAAACATCGGCGCTGATCGATCATCTGTTGGAACGCTACCATGAAACCCATCGCCGCGAATTGGAGAGCCTAATCCCCTTGGCGCAACGTGTGGAAACCGTGCATGGCGACCACGAAGAGGCCCCACTTGGGCTGACGGCCGCATTGATCGCTTTGTATGACGAACTGGACCCCCATATGCAGAAGGAGGAACAGGTTTTGTTCCCTTTGATGCGCGAAGGGAATGCCTCCGCGCTGGCTGCCCCACTCGCGATTATGCGTCAAGACCACGAGAATTCCACCAATCTTTTGCGAGGGATTGAGCATGCCAGCCATGGTCTAAACCTACCCGAAGGCGCTTGTGGCTCGTGGACGGCGCTTTACACTGGAGTGCGCAAATTGGGCGACGATCTTGTGGCGCATATCCATCTGGAGGAAACTGTGCTGTTTCCACGGTTTGACGGCCAAGCGGCATAACCTGCCCGCGCTATGGGCCGAGGCTTTGTGGGCGAAGATAGTCCGGTTCGTGGCGTGGGCGCTATTTGTTGATGCGTTTGATTTGGTCGATATTGATTTCCACGATGCAGTCGCCACTGGGAGGCTGGTTGTCATCCGGCGGTTATACCGAAAACTTATGGTTCTGAATATCTCAATCACATTCGGCCGAGCCGCGATTGGAGTTGGAGACTGGGCGCAATAAAATGCGTTGCTACACAGTCTCGACCGAAGGGAAACCTAAATTTTGGGGCGAAGTTCGGCCATAACAAGATCATAGATATCCCGTTTGAAGGGGACGATCGATTGGAGCAACTCATCGGGTGCCATCCAGCGCCATTCGCTAAATTCGGGGTGTTCGGTTTGGATGTTAATATCGGCATCCGTTCCGTTGAACCGCATTAGGAACCAAAGCTGTTCTTGGCCGCGATATTTGCCTTTCCAGAGGCGTTGGGACAGTTCCAGCGGCAAATCATAGGGGAGCCATTCACTGGTTTGAGCCTCAATGGTTACGAGGTTTTTGGTCACGCCGGTTTCTTCCCAAAGCTCTCTTAGGACAGCGACTTCCGGCGCTTCGCCCTTATCAACGCCTCCTTGAGGCATTTGCCAAGCAGGCGGCCCAGATTCGGGGCGGTCGTTGCGTTGACCTGCAAAAATGTGACCGTCTTTATTGACCAGCATGACGCCAACACAGGGGCGGTAGGGGCGATTGTCTTGAGCATCGATGGTCATGGGAGGCAACACTTTGCATTTAGAAAAGAAACGGGGCAGCGGCTTTGAAACCACTGCCCCGAAATTTGTGTTCTCAAACTTACTTTTCGCCACTTAAGGCGGTAAGTCCGCGCAGGATATCGATGGCGTAGGAAAGCTGATAATCTTCGTCGCGCAACTTGGCTGCGTCTTCTTCAGCTTGTTGCTCCTCTTGCAGGAGGTGACGCTCATCGTCTGTCATCGAGTCATTGGAGAGGCTACCGCGCAGGTCTTCTTCTGTGCGGCGCTTAGGTGTATCCTCTTCCTCTTCTTCGACGGCTTCCGGATCGCGGCGGGGCTGTTCAACAACGATGTTTGGCGACACGCCGAGAGCTTGGATTGAGCGGCCAGACGGTGTGTAATACCGTGCCGTTGTTAGGCGCATGGCACCGTCGCCTTTGAGGGGCATGATCGTCTGAACAGATCCCTTGCCGAAGCTTTTGGTGCCGACAACAACGGCGCGACGGTGATCTTGCAGGGCACCCGCGACGATCTCGGATGCCGATGCGGAGCCACCGTTGATTAAGACAACGATTGGTTTGCCCTCAGCCAAATCGCCAGCGGTCGCATTGAAGCGCTCGCCATCTGCGGCAGCGCGGCCACGAGTTGAAACGATTTCTCCGGCCTCTAGGAAGGCGTCGGAGACGCGGATCGCTTGCGTGAGGAGGCCACCTGGATTGTTGCGCAAATCGACGATAAATCCATTTACGTTTTCAATACCGCCAGCCTCTTCGACCTGTTCTTTGATCCCTTCAGCAAGATTGGGGTATGTTTGGTCATTGAAGGTTGTGATCCGTAAAACGACGGTGTCGCCTTCGGTGCGCGACCGCACGGCTGTAAGCTTGATGATGTCGCGAATTATGGAAATATCGAAGGGTTCTGTTTCGCCCTCGCGCACGACGGTGATGATGATTTCACTGCCAACTTCACCGCGCATCGCTTCAACGGCTTCGTCGAGTGTTAGGCCGAGTATGCTTTCGCCATCAACGTGCGTAATAAAATCGCCTGCTTCGACGCCCGCTTCAAAGGCTGGTGTGTCGTCAATCGGAGAGACAACTTTAACGAAGCCCTCCTCTTGGGTCACTTCGATGCCAAGGCCGCCAAATTCGCCGCGCGTTTGTTCGCGCATGTCGTCGAAATCGGTCGGGGGTAGGTAGCTTGAATGCGGGTCGAGGGATGTGAGCATCCCGGAGATCGCGGCTTCAATAAGTTCGGATTCGTCAACTTCTTCGACATATTGTGCGCGGATGCGCTCAAAAGCTGCGCCGAATAAGTCGAGCTGCTCATAGACCGAAGATTTCGTTTCAGTTTCCTGTGCCAAAAGAGGGGCAGCAAGCTGTGTTGTCACCAAAACGGCCAAAAGCGAGCCACCGGCTGCTGCCATAAAGAATTTCTTCATATTGTCCTATTCCTTTGTCACTGCAAACCACGGGGCGGGATCCAGCGTGGATTTGCCCTGTCGTAACTCCATATAAAGCGTTTCCGAACGAGAAGCGCCACTCCCATTGCGCGTTTTCTGCAAAAACTCTTGCGCTTGAGGCGCGTTACCGCCCATGAGACCCAACGGATCCCCTGTCAGAACCACTTGGCCGACTTCGCCATATACCTCACTTAATCCAGCTATGACCAAAAGATAACCCGCTTGTGGCTCCAGAATGATCACATTTCCGTAGTCAAGCAGCGGACCGCGATAGCGAATGGTCGCCGGAGCCGGAGATGTAACGACGGAAAGAGGGTTCGCCGCGATCAAAAAACCGGGGCGACGGATGCCCGAGGCGTCGGCTTCGTCATACTTTCTCAAGACGCGCCCCAAGACGGGGAGGTTGAGGTTTCCCTGCATGGCTTCGAAATCCATGATGACCAAAGGCGCGGCGTCGACGCCTTGCACCAGTCCCGTGGCGAAGGCTTCAAGTGTTTCGCTGCCTTCGAGCAGGCTTTGCAGGCGCTCAGGGTCTTCAACAAAGCGGCGCGGTAGATCTGTGCGGTCCGAAATCGCCAGCGATAATTCGGTGCGCGCGTCTTGGGCGCCAAAAAGCCCTTCCTGAAGCGATTGCACGGCACTTTCCTGAAGCGAACGCAGCAGGGCAACTTCCTGAAGGCGGGCGCGTAATTCTTCGGCGTTCGCCTGAAGGCTTGGTGTGACGTCCGACAGGATCATCCCAGAGCGCGCGGTTCCAAGGGGGCCGGAGGGGTGGAGCAGTAAGAGAGGCGTCGGCGACGATTCCATTGATTGCAGAACCCCAATCAACTGGGCGACTTCTTCGCGGCGGGCTTCAAATTCAAGCGCAATGGCCTGTTCGCGAATAGTGGCACGTCGCAGGCCCTCGCGCATGGCTTCAAGGCCCGCTTCAAAGGCTTGCACCGCTTCGGTCAGGGCGGCAACGCGATCACTCGCGCTTTTGGCGTCGTCTAACGCCAAGGTTGCCGTGCTGATTTGTTGGGCCGCGCGGCGTGCCGCATGCGAAGGATCAACCTCCGCCATCGAAGGCGTAGCCATGCCCAACGTCAAAAGGCAGCCTATGATGCGCAGGGTTTTCATCGAATGATCAGCGTCTCGCCCGTCATTTCTGGCGGGAGATCAAGCCCCATCAGATCGAGGATCGTTGGCGCAAGATCGGAAAGGCGACCCGTCCGAAGTTTAGCGCCCGCGGGTCCACCAAACAGGGCGACGGGAACGGGATTGGTTGTATGGGCGGTGTGTGGCCCTCCGGTTACGGGGTCTACCATCGTTTCACAATTGCCGTGGTCCGCCGTAACAATCATCGCGCCTCCAACGGCCTCCAATGCCTCAAGTACGCGCCCCAGACCGCGATCCACCGCTTCACACGCCTTGATCGCTGCCGCCAAATCGCCCGTGTGGCCGACCATATCGGGGTTCGCGTAATTGGTGACGATGAGGTCATAGCCCGCATTGATGGCCTCGACGAATTTGTCTGTGACCTCGACGGAAGACATCTCAGGTTGCAAATCATAGGTCGCGACTTTGGGCGACTGCGGCATAAAGCGGTCTTCACCGATTTCCGGCTCTTCTTTGCCGCCGTTCAAAAAGAACGTCACATGTGGGTATTTTTCGGTTTCGGCAAGGCGGAATTGGCGCAAACCCTTTTGGGCGACCCAAGAGCCAAGGGTGTTCACAAGGTTTGCCTTGGGAAAACAGACGTCCATATAGGTGGTGTGGTCATCGGAATAACCGACCATCCCAAGGTAGCTCGAAAGCGTGGGTCGAGGTCCGGTTTCAAATCCATCAAAGGCGGGTTGTCCAATGGCCGCAAGAATTTCGCGGGCGCGGTCTGCGCGGAAGTTGAGGCAATAAACCCCGTCGCCATCCCGAACGCCCACATAGGGTGCGATGACGGTCGGCAAGATGAATTCGTCGGTTTCGCCGCGCGCCCAAGCTGCGGAGACAGCCTCGATGGCTGTGTTCGCGGCTTCTCCCGTGGTATTTATTATTGCGCCATAGGCTTTGGAGACGCGTTCCCAGCGGTTGTCCCGATCCAAGGCGTAATAGCGTCCAGAAACCGTGCCGATCTGGACGGATTGGGGCAGGGCGGCCACAAATTCGGCCATAAAGTGATCTGCCGATTTAGGTGCAACATCGCGCCCGTCGGTGATTGCATGGATGACGCATGGCACGCCTGCGTCGCTGACTGCTTTGGCTGCCGCGACGACGTGGTTGAGATGCCCGTGCACGCCGCCGTCCGAAATGACACCGATCAAATGCGCGGTGCCGCCATTGTTTTTTAGGGTGTCGATAAATCCGCGCAGGGCTTTGTTTTGGGCGAAACTTCCATTCTCAACCGCAAGGTCAATTTGTCCAAGGTCCATCGGCACCACGCGTCCGGCCCCGATATTTGTGTGCCCAACTTCCGAATTGCCCATCTGCCCCGTGGGGAGGCCCACATCGGGTCCGTATGTGGTCAGGGTCGCATGCGGGCTTTCACTCATGATGCGGTCGAAAATCGGCGTCGCGGCCATCGCTGGCGCGTTGTTCGCGGTTTCGTCGCGGTGTCCCCAACCATCAAGAATACAAAGAACAATCGGTTTTTTTGCTATCGTTTTCGCGGACATGGTTCTCTCGCTTTATGGATTTGCGTTAGGTTTAATCCGCAGCCCTGCGAAGAGCAAGGTCATGTGCGGTGGTAAGGGCTGCCCGAAAGGATTGTCGCGGCGCGATACAGTTGTTCAGAGAGCATAACGCGCGCCAACATATGCGGCCAGACCATAGCGCCAAAGGATAGGCGAAAATTGGCCTTGGCGCGCAGGGATCTCGCAATGCCGTCCGCGCCACCAATAATAAAGGCCACGTCGCTTTGTCCGTCATCGCGCCATTGTGCAAGGTGGTTGGCAAAATCGGGGCTTGGCATAACCTTGCCCCGTTCGTCCATAATCGCGATCAGGGCGTTTTGCGGCAGGGCGCGTTCCAGAAGGACGGCTTCTGCTTCGGAGCCAAGCCCCTTTTTGTCCTCGACTTCATGCACGATGACGGGCCCAAGGTTCAGGGCGCGTCCCGTGCGGTCAAATCGGGTGAGATAATCGTCCAAAAGGGCGCGTTCTGGCCCCGCCCGCATGCGGCCAACAGCACAGATATGAACGCGCATCCTTGAAACCTATGTCAAAGAGGTTGGATCGCTTGAGCCTGGAACGCCAGCCTGCCACATTTTTTCAAGCTGATAGAATTCGCGCACTTCAGGGCGGAATACATGCACAATCACGTCGCCCGCATCGACCAGAACCCAATCGCCGGGGCCTTTGCCTTCAAGCTTCGAAATGTAGCCGGTCTCTTGCTTGATGCGATCCGCGAGCTTCTCGGAAATTGCCGAGACTTGGCGCGAGGAGCGACCCGAGCACACGATCATTTGGTCGGCCATTTCCGACTTGCCCGCAAGATCGATTGTTACAACGTCTTCAGCTTTGTCATCTTCTAAAGACGACAAAATGATCGCGAGCAAAGCTTCGCTCGCGGCACTTTCGGATGCTGTTTTTTTCTTTGCCTTAACGGGTTTGTCGCCGTTGGCAGTGTCAGAAGAGTGAGACAGATTCCTGTCCTCCGTAATGCGCACCGGACCCTCCGATGCATGTATTGTCTAAAGATAACACCGCATATGTTAAATCTCAATGATAAGACGCGGGGTCATAGGACTTTGGCGCGGGATTAGCAACACCACAAAGCTTAATCGGGGCGGGAAAGCGCGAAATTTGGTGCTAGGGGCCGCATTTATAACCCTTGTCGTCTTGGGTTTTCGCGCGGGGAAGTATTGCGAGACTCATTCAAAGAGAGTATGGCAACGTTATGAAGCGTATATTTGACATCGATGACCATAGTTTTCTGCCTTGGCGGTTCTATGGACAACAGCTCTCGATCAACGCCTACCTCTAGGTTTGGCGCGCCACAGGTGCGTCCGCTTTGCAGCCAAAATGCCACAAATTTACCTAACGAACGGGAGTGGACCATGTCCGCCAAAACACTTTATGACAAAATCTGGGATGCCCATGTCGCCCAAGTTGACGAAGACGGCACAACCCTACTTTATATTGACCGCCACCTTGTCCACGAAGTGACAAGCCCGCAGGCCTTTGAAGGTTTGCGCCTAACGAATCGCAAAGTGCGCGCGCCGGATAAAACCATCGCTGTGCCTGATCACAACGTACCAACCACGCTGGATCGCGCCAAAGGTATCGAAAACGAAGAGAGCCGCATTCAAGTTGACGCTCTCGATAAGAACGCCAAGGATTTTGGCATTCACTACTATCCAGTTTCCGACGTGCGCCAAGGAATTGTGCACATCGTTGGCCCAGAGCAGGGTTGGACCCTTCCGGGCATGACTGTAGTTTGCGGCGACAGCCACACAGCAACCCACGGCGCGTTTGGCGCGTTGGCGCATGGCATCGGGACATCGGAAGTTGAGCATGTTTTGGCGACCCAAACGCTGATCCAGCAAAAATCCAAAAACATGAAGGTCGAAATCACAGGGAAATTGAATCCCGGTGTGACAGCCAAAGACATCACTATGGCCGTGATCGGCGTAACGGGCACCGCTGGCGGTACTGGTTATGTGATCGAATATTGTGGCGAAGCCATCCGCGCCCTTTCTATGGAAGGCCGTATGACTGTCTGTAATATGGCCATCGAAGGCGGCGCGCGCGCAGGTATGATTGCGCCCGACCAAACAACGTTTGACTATGTCAAAGGCCGTCCACATGCACCCAAAGGCGCGGAATTTGACGCGGCTCTGGCGTGGTGGAAAACGCTCTTTTCTGACGATGACGCGCATTTTGACAAAGTCATCACCCTTAAGGCCGAAGACATTCAGCCTGTTGTAACATGGGGCACTTCGCCCGAAGACGTGTTGCCGATTACGGCCACCGTGCCGTTCCCGTCGGATTTTACCGGTGGCAAAGTTGACGCCGTTGCGCGCTCACTGGAATACATGGGCCTCACGCCTGGTATGAAATTGACCGACATTGAAATCGACACAGTGTTCATTGGCTCCTGTACCAATGGCCGGATCGAAGATTTGCGCGCAGTTGCGGGCGTCGTGAAGGGCAAGAAAATTAAAGAAGGTATGCGGGCGATGATCGTTCCGGGTTCCGGCCTCGTGCGGGCGCAAGCCGAAGAAGAGGGCCTTGCTGCTATCTTCACGGACGCCGGTTTTGAATGGCGTTTGGCTGGGTGTTCCATGTGTTTGGCAATGAATCCAGATCAGCTTTCGGATGGTGAACGCTGTGCAGCAACATCCAACCGCAATTTCGAAGGTCGTCAGGGCCGTGGTGGGCGTACCCATCTCGTGTCTCCAGCTATGGCAGCAGCCGCTGCTTTGACTGGTAAATTGACCGACATCCGCGACCTTATTTAAGAGGAATACCCTAAATGGAAAAGTTCGAAAAACTGACCGGAATCGCGGCGCCAATGCCGTTGATCAATATCGACACTGATATGATCATCCCAAAAGTATTCCTGAAAACGATCAATCGCACGGGGCTTGGCGTCAATTTGTTCGCCGAAATGCGCTATAATAACGACGGCTCTGAAAAGGCGGATTTTGTGCTGAACAATCCCGCATATCGGGACGCGGAAATCCTTATTGCGGGCGACAACTTTGGGTGTGGCTCGTCGCGGGAGCACGCACCTTGGGCGATCAAAGACTTCGGAATTCGGTGTGTTATTTCCACAAGCCTTGCGGATATTTTCTTCAGCAATTGCTTCAAAAACGGAATTTTGCCGATCATCCTCCCCAAGGAGCAAGTCGACATGTTGATGCAGGATGCCGGTAATGGCGCGAACGCACGCATGACTGTAGACCTTGAAGCGCAAGAGATCACGATGTCAGATGGAACGGTTGTTCCCTTCGATGTTGACGCCTTCAAAAAGCAATGTTTGCTCGAAGGTCTGGATGACATCAGCCTAACTTTGGCCAAAGAAGCGGCGATTGATTCTTTCGAATCTGCCGCGGCGATCTCTCGCCCTTGGGTATAACGCTAGGCGGTAAAATTGCCGGTTCCACCACATCTAGGGGGTCGCAGTATATCTGCGACCCCCTTCGTGGTTAATGATGCAATCTCGCACCAGTTTCACCATGAAATTGCCTTAAACATTTAGTCATAGTTAACAGAGTGTTGCAGAACGTGGCGAAAGAAGGCAAAAATTGGGCAAGAATGAGGCAGACCGCCACAATGTGCGGAAAATCGTTGGAATAAGAGATCGGCTACGGATCGTTTTCGGCCAACCAAAGGGTAATTGGGCAGTGTTATCACAGCTAATTGGCGCGATCGTGCGCGGTATTTTGGTGGCTCTCTTAATTGCAGCGCCCTCCATAATCGTGCCCGGCAATCATTCAGATACGAGCCAAGTTGTGGCGCTTCTCGCGATTTTTGCAGGCCTGCTCACCACAATTGAATATGCTTCCGACTACCCAAGCCTGATGGAATTTCGCGACGCGCCCCCGTTTAATCGGATTCGCTATATCAGCTTGTTGCTGATGGTTGTTTTGCTGTCGTTGATTGTTGATGACGGCGCGGATGCCGCAACTTTGCAACGTTTCACGCATGCCGTCGGAACTGTTGTCGGCCAAGCTATGGATTTCCCCTACAGCCCTGTGCGCTTGTTTGTTTTGGCGCTGCCAGCGGACGCAAGTTCGAGCGACATAGAGTTTGTGCGCACAGCAGCCGGTCTTTGTTATTTGATCTCTCTCGTGTCCCTTGCTGTCTTTATGATTGGTCTGCGGATGGGGCGCTGGCCCGCTCGCGGTCAAAACTTTAATGTTTGGGTCAATTTGCCGACCTTTGATCCCACAGCGGGTCGCGATGTTGTCGATCGCCTTACGCGGGACGCGCGGTTTAATTCTGTGCTAGGCTTTCTTCTACCGTTTATTATTCCCGCGGCGATGCAGACGACTTCGACTGTCTTTCAAGCGTTCTCGCTGGATTCGCCACAAACTTTGGTCTGGACGATTTCCGCATGGGCTTTCTTACCTGCGTCTCTGTTTATGCGCGGCATCGCCATGGCGCGGATTGCATCGTTGATTCAAGCAAAACGCCAATCCTCCTTTACCCAACAGGATGGCTTGGTCGCTGCCTAATTGCCCTGCTGATGGCGGGGCCAGCAATGGGGCAAACACCCTTGCGAGTGGCGACATACGACGTTGATTTTTTCCGCAAAGGGCCGGGAATTCTGTTGCGCGATATTCTGCGTGAGTCCTCCGATGACGCGAATGCCGCTCTGGGTGTGATTGCCCATGTGAACCCCGATATCCTTCTGCTAACGGGCATAGATTACGACCTCTCAAATGTGACTGTCCGTGCGTTTGCCGATGCGTTGGCAGGCGGGGGTGCCGACTATCCCCATGTTTTCGCCGCCCTTCCCAATTCTGGCATGGCCTCGGGTTTGGACCTGAATGGCGATGGCCGTTTGGGAAGCGCGCGCGACGCGCAGGGGTATGGGCGCTATGCGGGGGCCAATGGCATGGCAGTCCTTTCGCGCTATCCGATCCAGGATGCAGGGTTTCGCGACTTCTCGGATTTACTCTGGAAGGATTTCCCACAGGCGGATTTGCCACAGATCGACGGCGCTCCGTTTCCAAGTCAGACTGCACAAGACAGCCAGCGCCTTTCGACGACGGGGCATTGGGACCTTCCAATAACCACGCCAGATGGGTTACTTCATCTGTTTGCCTATTCGGCCACGCCGCCAGTTTTCGACGGCCCAGAAGATATGAACGGCAAACGTAGCGCCGATGAAACGCGATTTTGGGGCGCGTACCTTGACGGTGCTCTTGCCCGACCCGCGCCCAGCGGCCCGTTCGTAATCCTTGGGAACTCAAATCTTGACCCCGTAGATGGCGATGGCATCAAAGGCGTAATGCAAACTCTTTTGGACCATCCCCGCGTGTTTGACCCACACCCCTCAAGCCTTGGCGGGAAAGCGGCCTCTGACCCAAGCCACCTCGGCGATCCCGCTTTGGATACGGCGGATTGGCCAGGCGACGGTTCCAGCCCCGGAAACCTGCGGGTTGATTACGTCTTGCCATCCTCGGACATCACCGTTGTCGGAAGCGGCGTTTTCTGGCCCCAAGAAGGCACCCCAGAAGCGGCCCTTTTGGCCGAGGGCGAGGGGATTACCCGCCACCGACTGGTTTGGGTGGACATCACGCTGCCATAAGTTGGGCGCGCTTGAGGTTAGACGGTAGTTCGCAAAGCATGATCTCTTGGCGGGGTGTCGGGTGAAAGTCCGGCAGGATTTCCGCTAAGCGTGCACCCGAAAGGCGGTGTGGAATCTCGCTCAAATACCGCATTTCAAGCAACTCATAAGCTAAGGTCCATACAGGGCTCGCGAGCCGCATCAGCCACCACGGAAAATTCGTAATCTTGATTTTCTGTCCCGTCGCCGCCGTGATCTCCTCACAAAGTTCCTGAATCGTGAAACTTTCACCGGGGAGAGGGATGTCTTCAAAGGCATTCAGAGTGGCTCGCGTCTCCGCCAAAGCAACCGCCACCCGCGCCCAGTCGGGAAGATAGCAATAGGCATGTTCGACGTCTGTTGGCCCCATCGTTGTGACAACGCCCTTGTCGATTTTGCCAAGGATCACGAGGCTCATCAATGTTCCGTCGCGATTGGGGTCGAGGAAATCGCCGCCGCGCAGAATGATTGTGCGCAGGCCGTCTTTGGCGGCTTGACGATAACTCTCTTCCATTTCGATCCGAAGGCGGCCTTTGCGCGTGGTTGCAGCTTGCGGTGTGGTTGGCCCCCACATTCCGGCGGTTGCGCCGAAATTATAAACGTTTCCTGGAATGATAACGGTGGCGCCGCTGGCTTTTGCCGCCGCGATAATTTCGGCGGTATATTTGGGAACAAGCGTCGCCCATCCCTTGTATCCGGCGGGATTGAAGCCGTTGACGATCACATCGGCCCCCATCGCCGATTGCATGAGGTCATCGGTGGAGCGGTTGAATTTGCGCACGGTCCATCCCGCCTTTGCAAAGGCCTTGGCCGCGTGGAGACCTATTTTTCCGCTCGCGCCGAGAATGAGAACTGTCTGGGTCATTTGTAAATCCTTTCTGAAGTGTTGAAACGAGCTTACCTATTCGTTATTGTGGGTTGTATTCGCAAAATTTGAATGTGTGGTATTCAAAAATGAATGTTAATTCTCTCGCGTCCTTGGACTGGTCCCTCATTCAAAGGTTTATCGCTGTAGCTGAGGCGGGGTCACTGACGGGCGCTGCCAAACGGTTGGGGCACAGCCAGCCAACCCTTGGGCGACATATCACACAGATCGAAAACGCCTTGGAGGTGCAGCTTTTTTCGCGCGTGGCGCGGGGGTATGAACTTACCGAATATGGCCACGCATTATTGCCCGCCGCACGGGATATGCAGGCCGCCGCCGCGCGGCTTTCGCTGGCGGCCGCCGGGCAGGCGCAAAGCCTCTCGGGGGTTGTTCGTGTCACAGCGTCGGTGATGTTCTCCCATCATATTCTTCCTCCAATTTTGGCACGTTTGCGCGCATTTGAGCCGGACATCGAAGTGGAATTGAACGCAAGCGACACGACGGACAACCTGCTTTTCCACGAAGCGGATATCGCCGTGCGCATGTTCCGCCCCGAGCAGTTGGACACGATAACGCGCCATATTGGCGATATGGATTTGGGAATATATGCGGCGAAATCCTATATTGAGCGCAAGGGAATGCCGATCACACACCTTGATCTTAATCATCACGATTGGGTCGGGTATGATCGCAGTGAACTTATTATAAAAGGGATGCGCGCTTTGGGGTGGCATGTGGACCGCCGTTTTTTTGCGACGCGATGTGACAACCAAACGGCCTATTGGGAGTTGGTCCGCGCGGGTTGTGGGATTGGCATCGCGCTTAAAACTATTGCGAACAAGACGTCGGAAGTTGTCGAGATTTTGCCAGACACCGTCACTGACGCGCTGCCCATTTGGTTGACCGCCCCTGAGGCCTTGCGCAACACGCCGCGCATTCGTCGGGTCTATGATTATTTGGCCGAGGAGCTAAGTCGCGTCGCGGGTGCTTGAATTTTCGGAGCGCGCGCGATATTGCCAAGGCAACTTAGCAAATAGTCGAGGAATTCTCATGAGTAACCCATCCATTTTGATCCTTCCTGGTGACGGCATTGGCCCCGAAGTCATGGACGAAGTCCGCAAAGTCATCGCTTGGTATGGCGAGAAGCGTGACATGGCGTTTGATGTGTCCGAAGACCTCGTCGGCGGCGCGGCCTATGACAAACACGGCACACCGTTGCACGACGACACAATGGCGTGCGCCATGGAGGTTGACGCCGTGTTGCTCGGCGCCGTTGGTGGCCCGAAATACGACGTGTTGGATTTCTCGGTGAAGCCAGAGCGCGGCCTTTTGCGTCTGCGCAAGGAAATGGATTTGTTCTCGAACTTGCGCCCTGCGCAGTGTTTTGATGCGCTGGCCGATTTCTCAAGCTTGAAGAAAGAAGTAGTTGCCGGCCTCGACATTATGATCGTGCGCGAATTGACCTCAGGTATTTATTTCGGTGAGCCACGTGGCATTTTCAAAGAAGGCAACGAGCGGGTTGGCATCAACACGCAACGTTACACCGAAAGCGAAATCGCCCGCGTTGCGCGCAGTGCGTTTGAATTAGCACGCCTTCGGAGCAACCGTTTGTGTTCGATGGAAAAAGCCAACGTTATGGAGAGCGGCATTTTGTGGCGCGATGTCGTCACCGAGATCCACGCCGCGGAATATCCCGATGTTGAATTGAGCCACATGTATGCCGACAACGGCGCCATGCAACTGGTGCGCGCCCCTAAGCAATTTGACGTTATCGTAACGGACAACCTGTTTGGCGATATCCTTTCGGATGCTGCCGCGATGCTGACTGGCTCCTTGGGTATGTTGCCCTCGGCAAGCCTTGGGGCACCGATGGAAAATGGTCGCCCTAAAGCGATGTATGAACCCGTTCACGGCTCCGCACCCGACATTGCGGGCCAAGGTAAAGCCAACCCCATCGCTTGTATCCTCAGCTTCGCAATGGCGTTGCGGTATTCCTTTGAGGCGGGCGAAGAAGCGGCGCGTTTGGAGGCGGCTATTGCAACCGTCTTGGCCAATGGCGCACGCACCGCAGACCTCTTGGGTCCAGAAGGTGGAACCCCGATCAGCACAGGCGAAATGGGCGACGCAATCATCGCCGCTCTCGACGCAAGCCTCTAAGCTGGTCGAAAATTCTGGAAATTGGGGGCTTTGTGTCCCCTTTTTTCGTTTCTAGGGGGCGGCGCCCTTGCGGCGAAGGCGTTTTTCCCTTCAGGTATGCGCTAAGAAGTATTCGCCGACGTCATACTCCCAAAATTGCTGAGATACCCAATGTTGAAAATATCCCCAAACGCCAAGGGCGCGTTATTTGCTCTTGTTGCTTTCGGCGTTTTTGCGACGCATGACGTGATCGTCAAGTCGCTTGGAGGTACATATTCGGCCTTCCAAATCGTGTTTTTTAGCGTGCTTTTAGGGTTCCCGTTTGTGACCGTGATGCTGATGCGTGATGCGACGCATGGCACGCTGCGCCCAGTGCATCCTTGGTGGATGCTTGTGCGGACTCTTTCAGCTGTCGTAACGGGTGCGAGTGCGTTTTATGCGTTTGCGCATTTGCCGCTCACACAGGTTTATGCAATCCTTTTCGCAACGCCCCTGATGATTACAGTGTTGGCGATTCCCATTTTGGGCGAGCGTGTTCGCTTGCGGCGCTGGATGGCGGTTATCGTGGGTTTGATCGGTGTTTTGATCGTTTTGCGTCCCGGAGATGCCGACCTTGGGCTTGGGCATCTCGCCGCCTTGATGGGCGCTATCGGTGGGTCCTTAAGCTCGATCATCGTGCGTAAAATCGGCCAAGAAGAACGCAGCGTTGTGCTTTTGCTCTATCCCATGATGGGGAATTTCTTGGTGATGGGCTGCTTGATGCCGTTCTATTATGTTCCTATGGCACCGCTCGATTTTGCGGCTGTGGGGGCGATTGCTTTACTCGCTTATATCGCCATGATGTTTCAAATCTTTGCGTACCGCAGCGGTGAAGCTGTGGTCGTGGCGCCGATGCAATATTCCCAGATTATTTGGGCCAGTATTTACGGATATTTCTTGTTCAACGAGCGGCTCGATACAGCGACAGTGGTTGGCGCAGGCGTGATTATTGCTAGTGGTCTTTATATTCTCATGCGCGAATCCTCGGCGCACACCTCTCAAAACACACCCGTTTTGCGCACCCGTAGCCGCGTTGGTTCTCCTGGTGGCCTTCGCGTGGGAACGGTGATCCGCCGCGAAGATAATGCGCGAGCGCGTGATGAGGACGCCCAATCTTAGGCGGGCGTCAAAACCGCAACAGCAAAAAGATCGTCTGCGTCTGTTAGGAACTCCGACACGCCCCACCCAGAAAGCGCGGCCATTTCGGAGAGGCTTTCTCGTGTGTATTTGCGGCTGTTCTCGGTGTGAATGGTTTCCCCTTTGGAAAATCTAATTTCCTCTGGGCCTATAGGCACAATCTGTTCCGACGTGCTTGCCAAATACATTTCGATCCGCGATGCCTCGTCGTTCCATCTGGCCTCATGTTCGAACTTATCAACGTCAAACACCGCGCCGATTTCACGGTTCATGCGATGCAGGAGGTTGAGGTTAAAGTCGGCAGTGATTCCTTGCGCATCATTATAGGCATCAAGCAAAATCTGCGTGTCCTTTACCAAATCGACGCCCAAGATAAAGCCCGTGACATTGTGCCATTTGCGGATTCGGCTCAGCAGGGAGATGGCGTCGTCTCGCGACAGGTTGCCGAGGGTTGAACCCGGGAAAAACGCAGTTTTGACTGTATCGGCATATTTTGCGGAAAGGGGGATTGGACTGGTGAAATCAGCCACAATCGGGTCGATGATCAGGCGTGGATAGTCATGGCGCATCTGCTGTGCGACTTGGGTTAGAAATGGCCCCGAAATGTCGGTCGGTAGATAGGCCGCAAGCTGTGTGAACTTGTCGAGCAACACCCTAGTTTTGCGGCTTGCCCCGCTGCCAAGTTCCACAAGAACGCTTGCTGTGGGGACATATGTTTCCAAGAGCGCGGCATTATCGGTCAAAATCGCCAGCTCTGTGCGAGTTGGATAATACTCTTCCAACTCGGTGATTTCTTCAAACAAATGACTGCCAGCGTTGTCATAAAACCATTTGCTTTCGAGGGTTTTTGGCGTGCTGTTCAGCCCCTCAAGCGCGCTTTTAAGGAGCGCGGCATTTTGAATTGTTGGCAAGTCCATCATACGTTCCCTTGATCTTTGGCCAGTCGCAAGCCTAGCATTTGCCAGCGTTGGTGCGGATAGAAAAACGTGCGGTAACTTGGGCGCATTTGGGCGATTGCGGTGGCACAGGAACCGCCGCGCAGCACCATTTGGTTGATCATGAACTTGCCGTTGTACTCTCCAAGAGCGCCTTCGGGTGGTTTGAAGCCGGGGTAGGGGGTGAATGGGCTTTGGGTCCATTCCCACACATTTCCCCAAAGGGATTCTGTCGCCGCAGTTGGGCGGAAGTTTTTACTGTCTAGAAAGTTGCCCTTTAGAGGCGTGTCTCGCGCCGCAAGCTCCCATTCGGCTTCGGTTGCGAGGCGGGCACCGGCCCAACGGGCAAAGGCGTCGGCCTCATAATAGGACACATGCACGACGGGCGCGTCAAGGTTAACGGGTTGCGCGCCGCGCAGGGAATAGCTCCAATATACGCCGTCCTGAAGCCACCAATAAAGAGGGCTGTCCCAACCTTCGCGTTGCTTAACGGCCCACCCTTCCATCAGCCAAAGTGTGGCGTCGTCATAGCCGCCGTCTTGCATAAATGCGATCCAGTCGCGGTTGGTGATGGCGCGGTTTCCCAGCTGGTACGGGGCGACATAGGTTTTGTGGCGCGGCCCTTCGCAATCATAGGCAAAGCCGTTTCCGTTGTGGCCGATCTCAACCAATCCGCCTGCATGGGAGGTAAACCGATGCGCAATCTCTTGCGTTGTTTCAAGCGGTTCAGGTGCGCGATAAACGGGCATCAAGGGGTTGTAGGAAAACGCGTGCAAAAGGTCGGTCACGAGCAGTTCTTGATGCTGCATTTCGTGGTGACAACCAAGCTCTGTGATGCAGTGGATTGTTTCTGTGTCGCCCGTTCCGGATTGCAAAAGGGCTTGAAGTTGCGAATCAACGTGGGCGCGATAGGCCAGAACATCCTCAACTCCGGGCCGTGAAATCAGCCCCCGTTTGTCGCGCGCATGACGCGGACCTGCTTGCACGTAATAGGAGTTAAAAAGGAAGGCGAAACGATCGTCGGGCGAGCGGTAATTTGGCGCATGTGGTTTGAGAATGAATTCCTCAAAAAACCATGTGGTATGAGCAAGATGCCACTTCGCAGGGCTGGCATCTTCCATCGATTGAAGCGCCATATCCTCAGGGGTCAGTGGCGCCACAATAGCATGGGTGCGCGCCCGTGTTTCGGTAAAGAGTGTGGCATAATCGGGTGCGGATTGTGGGTGCATAGAAACGGTCATGGAACACCTTAAAATAATCGAGCGGGCAAATTTGACGGCCTACCTCTAAGATAAGGAGATGCCCAATTGATCGGTAGGTCAAGATATGTGCCGCTGTGGTTCATATTTGATCCACAATACACTTCGGCGCCAGAATTGGTGCTGTTTTAGCGTTTAAACAGGCTGGCGGCGCCTGACTGTAAAGTCGCAATCGCTTCACGGACCAATTTTGGCTCCACGTTATGCTTGCGTGCAATGGCCTCCGGCGACGCGTCCGTGCCCAGCCCTTCCAAGGCGAGGTCCGCTAGGAATTTGGCGTCTTTGGCGCGGGGGTCTTGTTTTACGATTTTGCGCGGTATGGGCGCATCGTCGCAAACAATCCCATGGCGCATAACGGCGTCGGCCATAAAGCTTCCCGCGTCTGGCGAGCCGCCCTCTTTTTCTTCTAGACGTGGCTTCATACGACGGGCCCAAAAATGCACCCCATAGGTGTCACTTCCCAATTGCCCCGCAACGTCGAAGCGTTTTTTGATCATGTGGTTTCGGTGACGGAATGAAATTGGATAGAAGGCCGCTTCGGGCTGCGCAAATTTGATTTCACCGCTCTCTTTCAGGAAATGCGTCACGGCTTCGGGGCCAGTGAACCCCCAATTTTGCGCTGTCATATGTACAGGGTTGCCCGCGTCGCGCTCTGCTTCCAATTCGCGCTGTTGCCATGGTTTGAGCCAAGGAGCGATAGCGTACTCATCTTTGAAAAACTCGAGCATATTCCCCAAAGCTTCGCTATCTTTTGGCAGACCCAGAACGGCATTGCACACCAGGCCGGGCTTTTCCCACCCAAAAACATGGGGGTTTTGGAAATCGAAAGGCTGATAGCAATACATATCGGCATCGACCCAGATTTTCCCCGTGTGTTGCAGCATGTTCAGCCGAAACAAATCCGCATGAATCGCGGGGCTTCCGGTGCGTGCGTGCCGCAACATCGGCTCGGCGGCAAAAATTGGATCGGCGGGGAGCTGCTCCACTTCTGCGGGGCAATTCGGGATCGGGCTGTAGCTATAGAGAGTCACTTTGTGGCCTGCATGGGCAAAGCTCACCAAACACAATTGTTCAAGCCATGAGAGCTGTCCGCCAATCCAAAGACTCGCGATTTCCGGTAATTTCGCCATGATTTGCCTTTTTGGTAATGCTTTTCGCGCGACGGATTTCTTTGTTGTATCGTGAAAATGTGTTCGGATAAATGAACGGAGCAAAAGAAGCTGGGAAAGTGCGCACCTGTGTTAGGATTGTCGCGGGGTAACTGCGCAACAGTTACCCCAGATTTCACGGGTCCCCTTGTTCCGGTCGTGGGGGACGCCTACATCCATTTAATGAAAAGATTTATTCCCTTTCTCAAATCCGAGCCAAAGGTCGCAGTCGTGCGCCTTCAAGGTGTGATTTCAGCGTCCGGCCGCGGCGCGCTCAACGAAGCGTCTATCGCGCCTGTTTTGGAGCGCGCTTTTCGGCGTGGAAAACCAGTGGCGGTTGCGCTTTTGATTAACTCGCCGGGCGGATCGCCCGTGCAGAGCGCGTTGATCGGCCAGCGTATTCGCAGCCTTGCGGCCGAGATGAAAATTCCAGTTTACGCGTTTGTCGAAGATGTTGCGGCTTCTGGTGGCTATTGGCTGGCATCCGCTGCCGATGAAATCTGGGCAGATGCGGCGTCTATTGTGGGGTCCATTGGCGTGATCTCTTCGAGTTTTGGCCTGTCGGGCCTGATCGAAAAACACGGGATTGAACGGCGGGTTTATACGGCGGGAAAATCGAAATCGACAAATGATCCTTTCCTTCCGGAAAAGCCTGCAGACGTGAAGCGCCTGAAGGTGGTGCTGGATCAAATGCACGATGTGTTCAAAGAACAGATCACGTCGCGGCGCGGTGATAAGCTTGCGGATCAAGATTTGTTTACGGGCGAATATTGGATCGGGAAACAGGCACTTGAACTGGGGTTGATCGACGGAATCGGGCACATGATGCCCAAAATGCGCGAGCAATATGGCGAGAAAGTTATCTTCATACCCTACGGTCAGAAAAAACCGTTCCTGCGCCGCCTCGGTGCGCAAATCCTTGGGGATACGATCGGGCAAATCGAAGAACGCAGTGAGTTTTCTCGGTTTGGGTTGTAGTTGTGATTAAAATAGTCAGCTTATTTTTGATTGGGATGTTGGTTTTGGCGATGTTTGGTCGCCTGAAATATCCCGGTCATAAGCAGGTTGCGCGGGCAAGATGTAATAATTGTGGACGTATTCGGCTTCGGAAGTCGCCATGTCGTTGCCAATTGGATAAGGGATAAACGATGCTCGATTGGTTCTTGGTGGGTTTGGGGCTCACCATCCTTTTGCTGTCTGGCGATTTGTTGGTACGTGGAGCAGTAAACCTGTCGTTACGCCTCGGGATTCCGCCCCTCCTTGTCAGCCTAACAATCGTTGCCTTTGGAACATCCGCACCGGAACTATTGATAACTATTGAGGCCGTCGGGAATGGATTTCCGGGCATGGCCTTGGGGAATATCATTGGTTCAAATATCGCCAATGTGTTGCTCGTTTTGGGAATTCCCGCCCTGATTACCACGATGCATACTGCTGAATGTAATACCCGAAAAAGCTATATATTTATGCTGGGGGCAACCGGCCTTTTCATAGTCATGTGCTTCTTTGGGCCCTTAAGTTGGCCGCATGGGCTTATCATGCTCGGTGTGCTCGTCTTAATCCTAATTGACGCTGGTCGCGATGCGATGCGCCACCGGTCGGACAGCCATGCTTGCGCTTTGGATTTGGAAGAGGTCGAGGGCGCGGACCCTAAGATTACGGGAAAATCCATCGCATTTTTCTTGGTTATTGGGTTGATCGGCCTGCCTCTCGGGGCGGATCTGTTCATTGATGGCGCCGTAAATATTGCAGAGCAATTTGGGGTGAGTGATACGGTCATTGGCCTAACTCTCGTCGCGATCGGAACCTCCTTGCCGGAGCTTGCAACGACCGTGATGGCGGCCCTGCGTCGGCAGGCGGACGTCGCTTTAGGCAACGTGATTGGCAGCAATATGTTTAACATTCTTGCGATTATGGGGGTTGGCTCGCTGATTGGAACAATTCCTGTTCCCCATGAAATTCTGACTTTCGATTTATGGGTCATGTTGGCCGCGTCCCTTGTGCTCTTTCCTTTCGTCTTGTTGGGGTGGAACCTGTCACGAATCTGGGGCATCGTTTTGTCGAGCGCCTACCTTGTGTATATGGGCGTCGTCCTGATCAACTAGGGAGATATCTATGCAACCACGTGCATTGGTGACGGGTGCCGGCGCGCGTCTTGGACAGGCGATGGCCGTTTATCTTGCGGGGCGAGGATTTGATGTGGCGGTGCATTTCGCGGGGTCCGAAGAGGGTGCGCAGGACACTGTTGGCATGGTCCAAGCTCTTGGCCAACAAGCGGTTTCACTTCAAGCCGACCTTTTGGATTTGTATCACTGTGAAGGCCTGGTTGAGCGCGCAGCACTTGCCCTTGGCGGGCCACTAAGTTGCCTCGTCAATAACGCATCAATATTCGAATATGATACTATCAAAACCGCCACTCGCGACAGTTGGGATCGCCATATGACGTCCAATTTGCGGGCTCCATTTATCCTGACACAGGCTTTTGCCGCGCAAGTTCCGGAGGGCGATTTTCCGGCAATTATCGTGAATATGGTCGATCAACGCGTACGCAAACTGACTCCGGAGTTTATGACGTATTCGTTGGCCAAACAGGCACTGTGGAACCTGACCCAGACCTCCGCTCAGGCGCTCGCGCCGCGTATTCGGGTGAATGCCATCGGGCCGGGAACCACCTTAAGGGGCGCACGTCAAACACAGGAGCACTTCGACGCACAGAGGCGAAATAGTTTGCTTGAGCGCGGTGCGAATGCGGCGGACATCACAGCGGCGCTCGGCTACTTCCTAGACGCTCCAGCAGTGACAGGTCAGCTCCTTTGCGTGGATGGAGGACAGCATCTGACATGGCAAACCAGAGATGTTCAAGGAAAGCCAGAGAGCAAATAGCCAAGCGGCTGCGACAAGTTGTGCACCCGTCGCGGAAAGTTAACAAAAACGTTACAAATTCCTTAATGTTTTCAGTTGCTTGCTGGATTTTGAGAAAAGTTTCTTTTGATATCAGTGTGTTGAGATTTTGCCTAAAAATTAAGCAATGCGGAGATAATGCCCAAAACAAAGGGAAAAATGGCGATCACGGAAACTTATCAACCTAGTTATCCACAGAAACCGTGGACATGTTTTCTCTTGCTCACATAGCGAATAGATTGCAGGGCAGAATGGAATCACAATGAAAAAAGAAGCATCCCCCCAAGCTGTCCCAGTGTCAGCAATTAGTGACGCTGCTGATGTCGCTAAGCCTCTTGTGGGGCATGCACGCGTGCAGGGGTATCTGCATACTCTGGATGGCTCTCCGGGGGTCTATCGGATGCTCGATAGCGAGGCGCGGGTGCTCTATGTGGGCAAGGCGCGCAACCTACGCAAACGTGTGAGCAACTACGCCAATCCTAACGGTCACACGGGGCGGATTTTGCGGATGATTTCGGAAACCGCCGAGATGATGTTCCTGACGACGCGTACCGAAACCGAGGCGTTGTTGCTTGAGCAAAACCTGATCAAACAACTCAAACCTAAGTACAACGTGTTGTTGCGCGACGATAAAAGTTTTGCCAATATTTTTGTCTCAGCAGAGCATGATTTTCCGCCGGTTAAGAAGCACCGCGGGCGAAAGGGGGCGAAAGGAAACTACTATGGACCCTTTGCCAGCGCGAGTTCCGTAAACCGGACGCTCAACCAACTTCAGAAGGTTTTCTTGCTGCGTGATTGCACGGATGCCACCTTTGAAGGGCGAACGCGACCCTGCTTGCAATATCAAATTAAACGCTGCTCGGCCCCCTGTGTGGGGTTGGTCAGTAAGTCGGATTATGCGCAATTGGTCAGTGATGCGGAGCGGTTCTTGCAAGGCAAATCGACCAATGTTCAGACCACACTGGCAGCAGAAATGGCGGCGGCGAGCGAAGCGCTTGAGTTTGAACGGGCGGCTGCGTTGCGGGACCGGATCAAGGCGCTAACACAAGTGCAGCAGAACCAAGGCATCAATCCGCGCGGTGTTGCGGAGGCGGATATTGTCGCTCTCCATATGGAGGGCGGGCAGGCCTGTGTGCAGGTGTTTTTTATTCGGGCCAACCAAAATTGGGGCAACCGCGATTTCTACCCACGGGTCGGATTGGATATTTCCCCCGCCGAGGCGCTGCAGGCGTTTTTGGGCCAGTTTTACGACAACAAGCAGCCGCCCAAGCAGGTGATCCTGTCGCATGATATAGAAGACAAAGACTTGATGACGGAAGCTTTGAGCCAAAGAGCCGAGCGTCGGGTCGAGGTGCTTATCCCGCAACGCGGCGAAAAATACGAACTTGTAGTGAACGCCAGTCGCAACGCCCGTGAAAGCCTCGCGCGCAAGATGTCCGAGACGGCGGCGCAGAGCAAATTGCTGGCGGGGGTGGCCGAAGCCTTTGATTTACCTGCAACGCCCAAACGCATCGAAGTTTACGACAACTCGCATATTTCGGGCACCAACGCCGTGGGCGGAATGATCGTTTCGGGGCCAGAAGGATTTATCAAAAGCCAGTACCGGAAATTTAATATCAAAGACACGGAGATCACGCCGGGCGATGACTTTGGCATGATGAAAGAGGTGCTCTCGCGCCGCTTTAAACGCTTGCTGAAGGAAGACCCAGAGCGCACGAGCGGAACGTGGCCCGACCTTTTGTTGATTGATGGCGGCGCGGGGCAGGTTAGTGCAGTCCGCGAAATCATGACCGAATATGGCGTCGGGGATATTCCGATGGTGGGCGTGGCCAAGGGGGTTGATCGCGACCACGGCAAAGAAGAATTCCACCGCACGGGCAAACGGCCAATGGCGCTGCGCCACAACGACCCCGTTTTGTATTTTATTCAGCGCATGCGTGACGAAGTTCACCGTTTTGCAATTGGAACCCACCGCGCCAAACGCTCCAAAGCCTTTAGTGCGACGCCTCTTGATGATGTTCCAGGCGTGGGCGCGGCGAGGAAACGTGCGCTTTTGGCGCATTTTGGCAGCGCAAAGGCCGTGTCACGGGCTGGTTTGTCCGATTTAAAGGCAGTAGAAGGAATTTCGGGCGCAATGGCCGAAACCCTCTATGATTTTTTCCACGAAAAAGGGTAACAAGGTCACATGACTTGGAACATACCAAATATTCTCACGGTTGTCCGCCTCTTGGCCGCGCCGTTTCTCGCCCTCGGGTTTATTTTCTTGCCGCGCGGGTTTGCCGATTGGTTTGCCTTGACGCTTTTTGTGGGCGCGGCCCTGACCGATTATATCGACGGCTATCTTGCCCGTAAGTGGAAGCAGATCAGCAAATTTGGCACCATGCTTGATCCCATCGCGGACAAGGCTATGGTCGTTATTGCCTTGATGGTGCTTGTCGGGGTCTGGAATATGAATCCCTTTGTAGTGTTCCCCGCGACGATCATCATGTTCCGCGAGGTTTTTGTCAGTGGGCTGCGCGAGTTTTTGGGCGCGGACGCGGGCAAACTCAAGGTCACCAAGCTGGCGAAATGGAAAACCACGGCGCAAATGGTGGCAATCTCAGTGTTGCTTGCTCAGGGTATTTTCGAGCATTATTTTTGGGCGTTTACGATTGGTATGGATCAAGGGATTATTTCCAGCATCCTCGCTGGTGATACGGCCGATCACATGGGCCTTTGGTGGCTACGCTTTGGCGCGCTCGCGACGCATTATGCAGGCCTTTGGATTTTGTGGATTGCTGCGGTACTGACCCTGATTACGGGGTGGGATTATTTCAATAAATCGCGGCCCTATCTTGCGGATGAGCCAAAATGATTGATGTGATGTATTTCGCATGGGTGCGCGAGCGGATTGGTCTGCCCAAGGAGCAGATCGAAACCTCGGCCAAAACCGTGATGGATTTGGTTGAGGAATTGCGTGGCCGCGAAGAACGTTATGCCCTAGCTTTTGAGGACCTTGCGTCGCTCAGAGTCGCAATTGACCAAGAACTTACCGAGTTTGACGCGCCCTTAGCTGGCGCACGGGAAGTGGCTTTCTTCCCGCCGATGACTGGGGGCTAGGCCGTGGATATCCGCGTGCAGGAGCTTGAGTTTGACGCAGGCGTTGAGCTTGCGCGCTTTACCGCGGCATCGCGTTCCGCAGGGGCCATCGTGACATTCACAGGCATCGTGCGGGATACGCCGAACGGTGATTTGGATCGGATGGAAATCGAGCATTATCCGGGAATGACCGAACGCGCGCTGGGCGAGATCGCACAAAAGGCGCGGACGCGTTGGGACTTGAGCAACCTTCTTATCCTGCACCGTTTTGGCGACCTAAAAGCGGGGGAAACCATCATGATGGTCGCCACGGCGTCGCGCCATCGGGTCGCTGCCTTTGAAGCCGCAGAGTACCTTATGGATTATTTGAAATCCCGCGCACCGTTTTGGAAAAAAGAATTCACAAAATCCGGTGCAACTTGGGTTGCGTCCAAAAGGGACGATGAAGATGCCCTCAACCGCTGGAAGCCTTAAGCGCCGTTGGTTTTTTCAATATAGATGCGGAGTTCTTCGGCTTCGTGACGAGCGGTCCGAAGGCCATCCATCGCCGCGCTCAATTCCGCCTCTGTCTGGGAAATATGGCTGTTCAGTTCGGATTCGCGTTGTTCCAAATAGGTGATGGCCTGATCGCGCAATTCCTCGGCCTCATGCAAGGCCTGCGCCATTTTCTCAAGCTCGCCGATGTCCGCTTTTGACACGCGACTAAACCGATGCACCAACCAATTGGCAAACCATCCCAGTGCAAAAGCCACAAATAGGATAATTGCCGTCGCGGCAATAAACTCAATTCCGTTCATTCAGTGGCCTCTTGCTCGGTTTCTTCTGTCGCGCCTTCTTGGGGAGCGTCGGTTTCTGGGTCTAGCGCGGATGCCGGACCCTCTTCTTGTGTGGCGTCATCTTCTGGAAGTATCAATGTAAATTCAATACGTCGATTGTCTTCGCGGCCTTCTTCTGTGTCATTACTAGCGATGGGTGTTGTTTCGCCATACCCTAGAGCTTTCAGATTTCCGGTCAACACGCGCCGCGCCATCAGGGCGTTAACGACGGCCTCTGCGCGGGCTTGTGAGAGGTCATAGTTCATGCCGTCGCTACCTTGGCTGTCTGTGTGACCCGCGATTTCCAAGGGGACGCCTTCGCATTCCTTCATGAGGGCGGCAATTTGATCAATCGAAGATCTAGACTCAGGGGCGATGGTATCCGCGCCCGGTGCAAAATTGATTTTGTTGGCTTGAATGACGGCGTTGATCGAGGTCACACATTCTTTTGGCGTGGGAAGGGCGGCGACCGGATCTAAGGCCTCGTTATAGACCACATCAAAGGTGACGTCTGTGCCTTCGGGGAGTTGGGTTGCCAGCATGGCCGCGAGTTGTGCATTCGTGTCCAGATTGCCCGTGACCCCTTTGACGGTCAGGCTGTTTGCCCCGACCACAACAGAGCCATTGTTGAGTTCTGCGAGGGCCGCGAGGCCTGAGAAAACCCGCATTGGCCAGCCTGCTGGTAGATCCGGATCAAGGCTAAGGGGGGCATAAACCTCGTCCCGTCCAAAGCGTGCCCGCGCATAGCTTTGCGCCGCTTTGCGAACGCGTTCAGTCGGAACACGACCGCGCAGCTGAACCTGCCCCTCGGGGCTTAGGGTGGCCACAAAATCAATCGGGCCTTCAAGGCGCGTGGTGGTCTCCTCGGATTCAGGCAATGTAGCGGATAATGAGAATAGCAGCGGGAGGTCGGCCTCTAGCTCGGCAATTGTAGTGTTGAAAAGCTCCACATCGGTGCCTTCGTCTGCGATTACGGTAACATCCGCATCCGCGAAACTAAGCGAGCCGCCACCAAGTTTTACCAGCGCGCGGATACCTGTTTCAACGGCCTCTCCCCAATGTGTGGTGGGGACGCCAAGGCCAAGCGTGCAATTGGAAACCCCTTTAAGGCCTGCCGCCTGAGCCGCCGCGAGGATACGCGCCTGCGTAGGGATTGTGTCTGCGGCGCAAGCGTCAAAACGAGCGACGCCATCCTTGAGGACGAACCGAAGCGAGAAGGGAGTCAAGACGGGGCGCGGGGCAGAAATTGACAGGTAAAGTTTGGCGGTCTGGGGGGCGGCACGGCGCAGCGCTTTTTCAAGTTCCGCCCGCTCACCTTGGGATTCACTCACGGCGGTAATCGAGATACTATTCGCCGAAAGGGATATTTTTGAACGCTTAAGCTGCGCAAGGGCGCGGTAGCTATAGAGGAGTGCTTGATCCCAGCCTTCGGGTGCCGGATAGGGGGCAGATTGAAGAAAGTCGACGATTGGTGTGCCCTTGGTCGCGTCGCGAAGGGCCTCAAGGAAGGCTTCGCGATCAAACTCTTCGGGGATAAGTCCGATGAGGGAGATGCCATCCGTGTTTTGAAGAATCTCAATTGTGAAATCGGGCGCGGCAATGCTTTCGGCTTCGGCAACGTCAATAAAGTCCGCAATGCGCGACGGATCAACAACGTTCCCCGCACTTGTCAGCGCTCTAAAACGTGCAGCTTCGGTGGGGGCAGTGCCCGTCAATATGACTTGCAGGCCGTCAACGTCCACATTTGTCCAATTCATTTGCTGCTCACTCAGAGCTTCGCCAACGGCGGCCCCAGAGTATTTTTCGATAGCTCCGACGGCGAAATAGGCTGCCATGATGGCCAAAACGGCCGCTGCGAGAAAGGCGAAGACGCCTGCCAATGTGGAAAGTGAGCGCATGAAGACCCTGTCTTGGATGAGAGTTGCCCTTGTTTAGGCGCTTCGTCCCATGGGTTCAATCACAGGAATAAGCATGCGGCGAAAAACAGCACAGGCAACAACCCCGCTTCGCGATTGGAACGGAAAAGCCGCAGGCACATTGACACGTCATCCCCGTCAAATAAGCGCATTTGCCACGCGAGATGCCATCCCAACGCCCAAGGCCCACCCAAAGCGACAACAAGCAAGAGTAGGTTTTCGCGCGGCGCGGTCGCAAGGATAACGGCAAGCCCCATCAAACCGACGGTTGTCATTAAGAAATAGCGAAGCGCAATACGGGTGCGATCCCCAAAAAGAAGCGCTGTGGATTTGATGCCAATCATGGCGTCATCCTCCTTGTCTTGATGCGCATAGATCGTGTCGTAAAACAGCGTCCACGTGATCCCAGCAAGATAAAGCGCAATCACCGCGCCGTCGATCACGCCAGTATGCGCGACATAGGCCACCAATGCGCCCCAGTTAAAAGCGATCCCGAGGAAAACCTGCGGCCACCATGTGAACCGCTTGGCAAAAGGATAAATAGCCACGGGCACAAGCGCCACGATCCCAAGAATGATCGCAGGCAGCGGGAAACTAAACAGGATCAAGGCGGAAATTGCCACCTGTGCCACCATCCAGATCAAAGCGCCGCGCACGCTGACTTGGCCTGACGGGATGGGGCGGGACTTGGTGCGCTCAACGAGGCCATCGAAGTTGCGGTCGCTGATATCGTTCCATGTACACCCCGCGCCGCGCATCAAAAACGCGCCAAGCCCGCAGCCCACCGCGATCCAAAGATCGGCAAATGATGCGCTGCCCGATGACAGCATCGCCAAACACACGCCCCACAGGCAGGGAATATACAAAAGCCACGCACCGATTGGCCGATCCGCCCGTGACAACCGCAAATAGGGGCGAGTGGCTTCTGGTGCAAAGAGGTCCACCCAATTGCCAACTGGCGCATCCTGAACGGGCGCCGCAGATTTAGGGGCATTGGCCTCTGGAAGTTCGGGTGTGTCGGGCATAAGTTAAGTCCATGAAAGCAAAGATTAGACTTTATGTAGAACAGGGCCTAGGGGTTGGGCAATCAATTCCTCTGGATCGCGATCAGGCGCATTACCTTTTTGGGGTGATGCGGCAGCCTGTTGGGGCTTATATTGCGCTGTTTAACGGTCGCGACGGTGAGTATTTGGCGCGCATTGTTGAGGCAGGAAAACGCGGGGGCGTGTTGGAATGCGAGACGCAGAGCCGCCTTCTGCAAATGCCGCCCGACCTGTGGCTTTGTTTTGCTCCGATCAAAAAGGCGCGCACGGATTTTATCGTCGAGAAAGCCGCCGAAATGGGCGCGATGCGCATTTGCCCCATTCAAACAGAATTCACCAATTCGGAACGGATTCGCCGCGACCGCCTTCAAGCCCATGCGGTTGAGGCGGCCGAGCAATGTGGCGGCACATATGTGCCCGAAGTCGCCGATTTACAGCGGCTTGACCGTCTGCTCGACGCGTGGCCTGAGGGCCGCAATATCATGTTTTGCGATGAAAACCTTGCGGGAGCTGGCGAAGTTCTAGGCAAGGCTGCGGGTGACAAATGGGCGATCCTCATCGGCCCTGAGGGTGGTTTTTCCGAAGCCGAACGCAAACGCCTCCATGCGCTCCCCTTTACGCATGCTGTAAGTCTTGGGCCACGAATTTTGCGCGCAGATACCGCCGCGGTTGCGGCACTCACCCTTTGGCAAACACATCTCGGAGACTGGTGATATGAGTTTTGTTCGGCCTGAAGTTCTCGAAAGACTCAAGCAGTATCAGGAAGTTGCTTGGGGAATCGCCGCGGTGGTTCTCGGAGTGATCGGATTTCTGGCGGGCGGCTTCATAACGTTCATTTCCATTCCGCTCCTATTAGCGGGGGCGGCGTTTGTCTTCTTGGGTTTGCGCCGTGCACGGTTTCGTATCCTACGCGCAAAGGCCCCTATCTCCGACGGCGTCGTGGAAATGGTGGAGCAAGAAGTGACCTTCTTCTCCAGCGGAATTGGCGGCACCATCGCGATGGATCAAGTCGTCAAAATTGAGATTCAAACCATCGACAAAGGCCCAAATACGCAGGCTATGCATTGGATCTTCTATCAACGCGACGGTCAACCCGTACGTATTCCTTCGGGGGCGGTTGGGGCCGAAGGCCTTTTTGATGCGCTTGTCGCTTTTCCGGGGGCTGACTACGAAAAAGTGATCGCCGCCAGCCAATCAACCCAGAATAGCCGTTTCCTAATCTGGCAGGATGAGGGCTATATCTCGCGGCGAATGTTGCATTGACATCCCCTAATTTTCACCTCACGACTTAAACCCCAATAACCCACTGGAGCCCGTCTCATGTCTATCCCACAAACCGGCGCAGGCCCCATCGAAAGCCATGACCAATTGGCGCAACTCTTGGAAGACGGCTGTAAGCCCAAATCTGATTGGCGCATTGGTACGGAACACGAGAAATTCGGGTTTTGCCAAGACAGTTACAAGCCACTTCCCTATGAAGGCGAGCGTTCGATCTTGGCCGTTTTGGGCGGATTGCGCGATAAATTCGGCTGGGCTCCGATGGAAGAGGGCGGCAAACTGATCGGCCTCACCAAGAATGGCGCTAATGTTTCGCTGGAACCCGGAGGCGCGTTGGAGCTTTCCGGTGCCCCGCTTGAGACCATTCACGAAACCTGTGACGAGGTGAATGACCACCTGCGCGAAGTCAAAGAAATAGCTGATCATATTGGAGTCAAATTCATCGGCCTCGGGGCCGCACCAATTTGGATGCACGAGGAAATGCCCTTAATGCCCAAAGGGCGTTATAAGCTGATGGACGCTTATATGAACAAAGTGGGCACGATGGGCACGACGATGATGCGCCGCACCTGTACGGTTCAAGTGAACATCGATTTCGGCTCTGAGGCGGATATGGTTCAAAAGCTGCGGGTGGCCCTCGCGCTCCAACCCGTTGCAACCGCGCTTTTCGCGAATTCGCCGTTTTTTGAGAACAAAATCAACGGTCATAAATCTTGGCGCAGCCGCGTTTGGCGCGATCTTGACCCTGATCGCACAGGCACGTTGCCGTTTGTCTTTGAGGACGGCATGGGGTTTGAAGCTTGGGTGCAATACGCGCTCGATGTGCCGATGTATTTTGTCTATCGCGACGGAAAATACATCAACGCGCTGGGCCAAAGTTTCCGCGACTTCCTCAAGGGCCAACTTCCCGCACTGCCGGGTGAAAAGCCAAGCCTGTCTGATTGGGCAGATCACCTAACAACGATTTTCCCCGAAGCGCGGATCAAACAATTCCTTGAAATGCGTGGTGCCGATGGCGGCCCGTGGCGTCGTCTCTGTGCGTTGCCCGCGTTTTGGGTGGGCATGTGTTACGAGCAATCCTCGTTGGATGCGGCATGGGATTTGGCCAAAGACTGGGATACCGAAACCCGCGAGGGGCTGCGCGTTGCGGCTTCGGTTGATGGACTTCAAGGCGAATTTAATGGCATCAAAATGCTAGATCTCGCGCGCGAATGTGTGGCCATTGCCGATGCGGGTCTTAAGGCGCGTGCGCGTCCCGGTGCGGGTGGATTGATTCCTGATGAAACCCACTTCCTGAACACCCTCAAAGAGAGCGTCGAAACAGGGCGTACCCCCGCCGATGAATTGCTAGAGAAGTATCATGGCGAATGGGGGGGGGATTTGACCCGTATTTACGATGAGTACAGCTACTAGCCCGCGGATTTTCTTGCCTTAGAGGAATTTGTAGCGCAAATTTGCGGTATAAATTTCACAGGAAGGATTAGATATGCGCGATTTCTTTATTAATTCGTTTGAGAAGCTCATTGGTGTTCTCGTTATTTTGATGGCGCTGGGCGTGCTTGTGGGAAGTGTGGTGGCGATGCTCAACCCAAGCCAAGGTGGGATTTTCGCGGGCTTGTTTTTCCTAGTTTTTGGATCTCTTTACGTCATCCTGATGGGCGGATTTTTCTATATGGCCCTCGGCATTTATCATAACACACGCCGCTCCGCTGAAGCTTTGGAGCGCCTTGAAAAGAAATAGAAAAGGCTCTTAACGGAATAAAAACCCGCCGGTTTATTTCGGCGGGTTTCTTTGAGAAGTCTGGGAATGTCGACTTACACACCAGTTTTTGGTGACTGTTTTTGCCCGATTTTCGGCTCACTGCCGACCCGCAAGCGCGCGACATTGGCGCGGTGTCGCCAATAGATCAGAATGGCAAGCACAACGCCGAGGATGAAGGTCGTGTCACGGCTCAAAACAACCATCCATACTGGCGCAAATCCCGCAGCCATGAGCGCTGCGAGCGAAGAATAGCGGAGCAAAACGGCAAATGCCAACCATGTGCCACAGGCTGCGAGGCCGATTATGGGGTTTAGGGCGAGCATGATCCCAAGATAAGTTGCCACACCTTTGCCGCCCGCGAATTTCAGCCAAACCGGATAGCAATGGCCCAAAAACGCGGCCAGTCCAGCGATTTGTGCCGCACCTTCGCCCCAAAGTGCGTGTGCGATAAGAACGGCCACGGCACCTTTTCCGCCGTCCAAAATCAGTGTGAGGACTGCGGCGGTTTTGTTGCCTGTGCGCAAAACGTTGGTGGCGCCTATGTTGCCCGAGCCAATTTCCCGCAGGTTTCCAAGCCCCATCGCTTTGGCCAAAATCATCCCGAAGGGAATTGACCCAAGCAGGTAGCCAAGGATTGTGGCGACGGCCAAAATGGCTGCGGAAGTCTCAATGATCGGCATAATCAGCTCCAAAAATGGCGTGTCCGGCGACAAAACTCATGCGCACCTTGCCCTGCATTCGTTGCCCATCAAAGGGGGTATTCTTAGATTTTGACTTGAGGGAAAAACGATCCAGCACAAAAGGCGCATTGATATCAAATAGAACGAGGTCCGCAGGCGCGCCAATCGCGAGGCGTCCACAGGGAAGCCCGAGGCGTTTTGCGGGATTAAGCGCGAGTGCCGCGAATAGTGTCGGTAGGTCGATTAACTCGCTATGGACCAAACGGAGGGCGGCAGGCAGCAGGGTTTCGAGCGCGACAGCGCCTGATGCGGCCTCTTGGAAGGGAAGGCGTTTGCTCTCTTCGTCCTGCGGGGTGTGCATCGAGGAGATGATGTCGATCAGGCCGGTGGCTACGGCATCGACCATCGCAAGACGATCATCCTCTGAACGCAACGGCGGCTTAACCTTAAAGAACGTACGATAATCGCCGACATCAAGTTCGTTGAGCGTGAGGTGATGGATACTGACCCCTGCGGTCACATCAAGCCCCGCGACTTTGGCACGTTGCAGTGCGGGCAGGGCGGCGGCAGTAGAGAGTGTGTCGGCGTGGTAACGGGCACCGGTCATTTCAACCAACGCGAGGTCGCGCTCAAGCCCCATCCGTTCGGCCATCGGCGACACGGCGGGCAAGCCGCGCAGCGACGCGAATTTTCCGGAGGTGACAGCCGCGCCTTTTGACATGTTCGGATCTTGGGGGTGGGCAATAACCAAGGCGCCGAGGCTTTTGGCATAAGTCAGCGCGCGTGAGAAAACTTTGTTATCAGCGACGACATGATCGCAATCGGAAAAGGCAATGGCCCCCGCATCCGTGAGGAAGCCGATTTCAACCATTTCATGGCCCAAGCGACCTTTGGTCAGGGCGGCCATGGGGAGGATATTTACGGGGGCGGCCTCGTTGGCGCGACGTGTCACAAATTCCAGCGCTTCGGGCGTGTCGAGGGCAGGGGATGTATCGGGGCGGGTGATCATTGTGGTAACTCCACCCGCCGCCGCCGCTGCGCCTGCGGTGCGGAAACTTTCCTTGTGACGCTCGCCCGGTTCGCCGATTTTAACGCCGATATCCACAATCCCGGGCGCAAGGTGCAGGCCACGACAATCGATCGTGTTCGCGCAGGCGGGAGGCGTCCCTGTGCCTTTGTCCGTAATCAAACCCGCGTCGAGCAGCAACCAACCGAGGGCTTCGGTTTTGTCTTCGGGGTCTATCAAAATCGCGTTGGCGAGCAGAGTTTTCATGTTTGGCTTCCTAGGCTTAGAAGATTAGGCGGCGGAACGATTGCGCAAATTTCGGGCCAAAAGGTCCATCGCGGCCATGCGCACGGCGACGCCCATCTCGACTTGTTCCTGAATGACACTGCGGTTGATGTCGTCGGCGATAGTGCCGTCGATCTCGACACCGCGATTCATCGGGCCAGGGTGCATGACAATGGCATCGGGTTTGGCATAGGACAGCTTCTCGGCGTCAAGGCCGTAGCGGTGGTAATATTCGCGCTCGCTTGGGATAAATCCGCCGTCCATGCGTTCTTTCTGAAGGCGCAGCATCATCACGACGTCAACGTCCGCAAGGCCTTCGCGCATATCATCAAAGACTTCGACGCCAAACTCGGAAATCTGACTGGGCATCAGAGTTGTGGGTCCAACGAGGCGCACACGATTTTCCATTTTCCCAAGCAGGATCAGGTTACTGCGGGCAACCCGCGAGTGGGCAATATCGCCACAGATGGCAATAGAGAGCCGATGCAAACGCCCCTTGGCGCGGCGGATCGTAAGGGCATCCAGCAAGGCCTGAGTCGGGTGCTCGTGAAAGCCATCACCCGCGTTCAAAACGGCACAATTCACTTTCTCGGCCAACAGGTTGACGGCACCGGAATGTGGATGGCGCACCACCAGCAAATCGGGGTGCATGGCATTCAGGGTGAGCGCCGTGTCAATCAGCGTTTCGCCCTTTTTCGTGCTGCTGGCCTGCATTGCCATATTCATCACGTCCGCCCCCAAACGCTTGCCTGCAAGCTCAAAGCTGGCCTGTGTGCGCGTCGAGTTTTCAAAGAACATGTTGATCTGGGTCAGGCCCGCCAAAACATCGGAATGTTTGGTTTTGGAGCGGTTTAATTCGACATAGGTCTCGGCCAAATCTAAAAGTGTGGTGATCTCATCTGGGGCGAGATATTCGATCCCCAAAAGATGCTTGGCGCGGAAAGTCATGGCTAGCCCCTGTGTCGATTTTCTCGCTTATAGAAACTACGGCGCGCGGGGGCAATTTATTCTTTTCTCCGCTTTACCCTTTGCCCCCCGCAGCATACTTTAAACGGATGGAGACAGAACTCGGATATTATGAGGCGAAAGCCTTGTTGGAATGGCAGATCGAGCTCGGAGCCGATGAGGCGATCGAAGATTCTCCGATTGATCGCTATGAAATTCCGGCGACACTGGCCCCCCCTGCGGCACTTGCGAAAAAAACCGCGAAACCCGCGCCTATTATTCATACCGAAGTGAGCGCAGCCGATCTCTTGGAAGAAGCACGTCGCAGGGCGGTTGCTGCGGCACAAGGGGCTTCGACCCTCGCAGAACTTGCATCCGCAACCGAGGCATTTGAAGGCTGTGACCTGAAAAAAGGCGCACGCGGATTTTGTTTTTCGGACGGAAACCCACAGGCGCGCATCATGGTGATTGGCGAAGTGCCCAGCGTCGACGAAGATCGCAACAAATCGCCGTTTTATGGTGCGCAAGGCCAGCTTTTGGACCGAATGTTTGCCGCCATCGGTCACGTTCGTGGTACGCCCGACCCGCAAACAGCGCTTTACCTCACCACGGTATTGCCTTGGCCCACGCCACAGGATCGCGAACCTACGATGGATGAACTCACTTTGATGCGTCCGTTTTTGGCCCGTCATATCGAGCTTGCAGACCCCGATGTGGTTGTGTTGATGGGGAATTCGCCGTGCCTTGCGCTTTTGGGAAAAGGGAATATCAACCGCCAGCGTGGTCAATGGACAACGGCCCAAGAACGGCCAGCGCTCCCTATGTTGCACCCGTCGAAACTGTTGCGTTCCCCAGAGAGTAAACGCGAAGCATGGGCGGACCTCTTGGCGTTGCAAGCCCGCCTTCGGGAGTTAAGTCATGTCTGAACGCGCAGTTTTACCCGTCCGCATTGCTGTTTTAACGGTGTCAGACAGCCGCTCCCTCGCAGAGGACCGCTCGGGGCAAACTCTAGTGGATCGGCTTACAGCGGCTGGACATATTTTGGCCGCGCGCGAAATCATCCACGACGAGCGGGACCAAATCGCGGCACGATTGCGCGAGTGGTGTGCGGATCCTGAAATTGACGTGATTATTTCCACGGGCGGCACGGGCCTCACGGGGCGCGATGTGACTGTCGAGGCGCATCGCGACGTCTATGAAAAAGAGATCGAGGCCTTTGGCACGGTCTTTACAATCGTTTCGATGAAGAAAATTGGCACATCCGCGGTCCAAAGCCGCGCCACCGGAGGCGTTGCACAGGGGACCTATTTGTTCGCGCTCCCCGGAAGTCCCGGCGCGTGCAAGGATGCATGGGATGAAATTTTGGTGCACCAGCTCGATTATCGTCACATGCCGTGCAATTTTGTTGAAATATTTCCGCGATTAACGGAAAAAATGCGACGGAAGTAGGTTTCTGCTACGTATACCTTTTATCCGCCCTTGTTGGTCGGCACACGAATTCTTGATTCTGGCGCCATTCCCATTGTGGTAAAATGCGCCAACGGAGACGATTTATGCGATTTCTTGGCCGGAGCCTGATTGGCGTCCTTTTACTGTCCCTCACCCTTGGGATTTTGGCATGGGCGGGGCAAGTTGTGTTTTCTGCTGTGCGATCCTTGGCCGAGCAAGAAGATCGTCAAAGACCCGTCCGCGAGCGGGCATTTGCCGCGAATGTCCTTGATGTGGTTGCGGGCGAGCATACCCCTGTGTTTACCGCGTTTGGCGAAGTGCGCAGCCGGCGTATTCTAGACGTGCGTGCGGCATCTGGCGGGACTGTTGTTTTCATGGACGAGGCGTTTGAGGAAGGTGGGCGTGTCACGCAAGGCCAGCTTCTTTTGCGTATTGATCCCGCAGATGCCCAAGACACGGTGAAGCGGGTTGCGGCGGATATTTTGGAAGCAAATGCGGAATTGAGCGAGGCGGAAGCGGCGCTGATTTTGGCGAACGAAGACCTCGCGGCGGTACAGGCACAAGCGGACCTGCGCGAAGCGGCCCTCACGCGGCAAAACGATTTGCGAAAGCGGGGGGTTGGCACTGATGCTTCTGTTGAAACCGCAGCCCTTGCGGTCGCGGCGGCCAATCAAGCGATTGTGTCGCGCCGCCAAGCCATCGCGCAGGCCGTGGCGCGGGTGAGTACAGCAAAAACATCTCTCGTGCGGCAAGATATTGAGAAAATCGAAGCCGAACGCCGCCTTGCAGAGACCGAAATCTATGCAGCCTTTACAGGGACGCTTTCGGGGGTAACCCTCGTTGAGGGAGGGTTGGTTACAAATAATGAGCAGATCGCGCAACTGATTGATCCCACGCTTCTTGAGGTCGCGTTTCGCGTCTCCACCGGCCAATACGCGCGGCTTTTGGATGGGCAAGGGCGCCTGATTGGATCGAATATTTCGGTGAGCCTCAATGTCTTGGACCTTGATTTAGAGGTCTCGGGTAAAATTACCCGCGAAAGCGCGAGCGTCGGCGAGGGCCAAACGGGCCGCGTGCTTTATGCCAGTCTTGAAGACGCGCCCGGTTTCCGCCCCGGGGATTTCGTGACTGTACATGCGGACGAGCCTGTTTTGCGGCGCGCCGCCCTTATCCCCGCTCTCGCCATAAATGCCGCTTCTGAAGTTTTGGCCGTTGGGGAAGAGGACCGTCTTGAGTCTGTTGTCGTGAATGTTTTGCGGCGGCAGGGCGATGATATTTTGATCGAAGCAGAGGCGCTTTATGGACGGCAAATCGTCGCCGAACGTTCGCCGCTTTTGGGGGCGGGAATTAAGATAACACCAGCGCGACCTTTAGGCGTGCAAGACACCGAGCAAGCCGCCAAGCCCGAACCAGAGTTGGTTGAACTTACGGACGAGCGACGCGGCAAGTTGATCGCTTTTGTCGAAAGCAATCAACGGATGCCCGCCGACGCGCGGGAACGCATTCTTGGCCAGCTGTCCCAACCTAAAGTCCCGTCAAGTGTGGTCGAGCGACTTGAAGGTCGGATGGGGGGCTGATCATGGCGCGTAAACTTTCCGGATCTGCGAGTGGTGTGTTGTCCTATTTCACGCGTCACGCCACCGCAGCAAATCTCCTTTTGGTGGTCATGATTGCCCTTGGATTGGCCGCAGCACCCCGTATGCGTGCGCAGTTTTTCCCCGATATCGTCATTGATAACGTAAGCGTCTCGGTGCGATGGGAGGGGGCCGGATCAGAGGATGTGGACTCCGCGATTATCCAATTATTGGAGCCAGTGTTGCTGTCAGTGGAGGGGGTTGAAACCTCGACGTCGACTTCAAGAGAAGGTAGTGCTTCGGTCTCGCTCGATTTTGAAGACGACTGGGACATGGCCCGCGCGACGGATGATGTTCAGTCCGCCGTGAATACGATTTCCAACCTCCCTGAGGGGGCTGACGATCCCGTTGTCCGGCGCGGTGCATGGCGCGATCGCGTCACGGATGTGGTTCTAACTGGGCCGGTAGACGCCGAGCAACTCGGGCGTTTGGCCGATGAATTTGTCGCGCGCCTATTCGCTGAGGGCGTTACACGCGCAAGTATTCGCGGCCTTTCTGCGCCAGAAACCATCGTTGAGGTTACAGCGACCTCGCTGATTCAGAATGACCTTTCGATGGCTCAAATCGCTTCGGTCATTGCCGCAGAAGCCGCCGCTGATCCCGCAGGGGATGTTGAGGGCGCCAATATTCGGGTCCGCACGGGGGTCGCGAAAAAGAGTATTGATGAAATCTCATCCGTGGTGATTGAGAGCAAATCTGACGGCACCCAACTCACAGTGGGCGATGTGGCAACGATCACCACGTACGGGGTCGATCATGATCGGGCCTATTTTGTCGGTGACAATCCCGCAATTGTTGTCCGCGTGGATCGTTCGGCCCAAGGGGATGCAATCGGTATTCAAAAACAGGTGGAGAAGGTCGCCGCCGAGATGCGGACGGTGGTTCCACAGGGGGTATCCGTCAGCCTGATTAACACCCGCGCCGAGGCGATTACGGGGCGGTTAAATCTGTTGCTTGAGAATGGTTTGATGGGCCTCGCCCTCGTTGTTACATTGTTGTTTTTGTTCCTCAACGCGCGCACGGCAATTTGGGTCGCGGCGGGTATTCCCGTCGCGATGTTGGCGGCGGTCGCGATCATGTATGCGGGTGGATTGACCTTCAACATGATCTCGCTATTTGCGTTGATTATTACGCTCGGCATCGTTGTGGACGATGCAATTGTGGTGGGCGAACACGCGGATTTTCGGGCGCGGCGTCTTGGGGAATCCCCCGTTGAGGCCGCAGAGAACGCCGCGCGGCGGATGGCTCCGCCTGTTTTTTCTGCAACCATCACGACGGTGATTGCCTTTTTCGGATTGGTAGCGATTGGCGGGCGGTTTGGCAGCTTGATTGCGGATATTCCGTTTACCGTTATCGCCGTTTTGATTGCGTCGCTTGTTGAGTGCTTTTTGATCCTACCTAACCACCTCAGCCATGCTCTGGCCCATTCCGGTAAAAATCATTGGTACGACGCGCCAAGTCGAGTGGTTAACCGTGGCTTTGGCGATGTACGCGATAACTTTTTCCGCCCGATGATGCGATTGGTGGTGCGCCTTCGCTATCCTGTGTTTGCGGCGGGCATCCTTTTGCTGGCGTCGCAGGCTGCGGTTTTTATCAGAGGCGATGTGCAATGGCGGTTTTTTAATGCGCCAGAACTTTCGACCATCACGGGAAATTTTGCCATGGTGGACGGCGCAACGCGCGACGACACAAAAGTGATGATGCGAGAAATGCAACGCGCTGTGGAGGTGCTGGGCACGCGATACGAGGTCGAGCATGGTACCAATCCTGTGGCCTATTCCCTCGCCGAAATTGGCGGGAATGCTGGGCGTGGATTTTCGGGGGTCGAGTCTAAGGATTCTTCGCTTTTGGGGGCAATTTCCGTCGAACTCATCGACGCGGATTTGCGCCCTTACAGCAGCTTTACCTTTCTCGCCGATTTGCAGGATGAGATGGTTCAAACACCTCGCACGGAACTTGTGAGCTTTAGAGGCGGCCGGTCAGGCCCAGGTGGTGATGCGCTGGATGTTCAGTTTTATGGCGCCTCTGCGGTGACCCTCAAAGAGGCCGCGGAAGCCTTGAAAACCGCGCTCATCTCTTTCCCTGAAGTCTCGGCGCTTGAAGATACGCTGTCTTATGACAAGGAAGAACTCATTCTTGAGTTGACCCCACAAGGCCAGTCACTTGGCTTTGCCATCGATGATCTGGGGCGCATTTTGCGCGACCGTTTAAATGGTATTGAGGCGGCGACCTATCCAGACGGACCTCGGAGCGCAATAATCCGCGTTGAACTTCCAAAAGGGGAGCTTGGTGCGGACTTCTTGGAACAGTCCTACCTGCGGGCCGAAAGCGGTAGTTATGTGCCTTTGGGAGATATTGTAACGGTAAAACGCCAGACTGGTTTTTCGACCGTGAGGCGCGAAAATGGCCTGCGCGTTGTCACGGTGACGGGGGATATCTCCGACGATGATCCTGCGCGGGCTGTGGCTATCTCGGCGCAATTGCGCGATGAAATTCTACCGCAAATTGAGTCCGACTTCGGGGTTGGGTGGAATCAATCTGGCTTAGATGAACAGGGTCGCGATTTCCTGAATGATGCGTTTCTGGGTTTGATTTTGTGCCTGACGGGCATCTACCTCGTGTTGGCTTGGGTTTTCTCAAGTTGGACGCGCCCGATTGTTGTGATGGCGATTATTCCCTTCGGCCTCGTGGGGACGATTTATGGCCATGCGGTATGGGATGTGCCACTGTCAATGTTCTCGGTTGTGGGGCTGATAGGGATGACGGGCATTGTCATCAACGACTCGATCGTTCTGATCACAACGATTGACGAATACGCCGAAGAACGCGGTTTGTTTCCTGCGATTGTTGATGGGGTTGCGGATCGATTGCGTCCTGTCATGCTCACCACGCTGACAACCGTTTTGGGCCTTTCGCCCCTGTTGTTTGAAACCTCAAGCCAAGCGCAATTCCTGAAACCAACGGTGATTACATTGGTGTATGGGCTCGGATTTGGCATGGTGCTTGTTTTGTTGGTTGTGCCGTCTTTGGTCGCCATTCAGAGCGACACCGCGCGCCACGTTGCGGCGTTTAAACGCGCGATCCGGTTTCCTGTGGGTGGGGCCGTTGCGTCTTGGAGCGTGGCTATTTTGGTGGGGTTGTCCGCTGTGATTTTTGCTGCCACTTTGGGGGCCGCTCTCCTGACGGGCGCGCTTTGGGCGCCTTTGCTTGCGGCCGTTCCTAGACTCGCAGATGGACCCGTTATGCCAACGGCTTTTGGGGTGTTTGTCGCGGGAATTTTGCTGGCTACTTTGGCAGTTTACCTCATTGGCGCGGTGGTTATGGCGCGGCAAGTTAATCGCAAACTAGCTGGGTGAGTGACAGCCGATAAACTCTACCATATCGCTCTCGCCCAGAACCGTGAGGCGTAGATCGCTGCGTTGCAGCCCTGTCGGGAGGCCGGTGTCGCTAGCAAGGGATGTTTCCACATTGAGGGTGTTTCCATTGCGTGAAACGCGGGTCGGACTCACCCAGAGCGATTGATCACTGTGCTCCACGACGGCAATTTCCTGCCCTTTGAGGGGAGGGAGTTTCGCTGTGATCCGCACTCCCATGCCCGCGGCGCTGGGGATGAAATCACATGTCGCGGTTGTTTTGGATGCGCGCGCGCCCAGTAAGAGGGCGTGTTTGATTGCTTTGGTCCCCACTTCCCCCGTTGCGGGCAAATCAGTATCAAATGAAAGCTTTACGGGAATGCAGACATCCGCGCAGACTCCGATTTGAATTTCACCCGCAAGGCGCGCAGGTGCCCTTGGGTTTTTGAGGGTCACTGTCATCGGTACAATCACTTGGTCGTGGTACACAAATGATTGCAAACCGAATTTTGTTTCGGCTTTGGGGCGCGGCCAAGAAAAAGAAATCCCCGAAATATTCTCGCTTTGCGTCAGGCTAAATTGTGGGGGAATTCCCGCTTCACCGGGCACACGCCAATAGGTCACCCAATCTGGTGCAAGCGCGATTTTCATTGCCGCGATTTGGGTGCCATCCTGTGCCCGCCACCCCGTTAGTATTTCCAACGAAACCATTTTGTCGCCGTCCAAGCTGGATTGTGCGGAGCCTTGAGACGCCGCTGACGTAAGGGCAAGGACCGCAGAGAAAAACGCACGTCGAAAGAGGGGAAAATGTTTCATAACACCAGATATAGGGCACACCCCCTTTTTGGAAAATCACATTTCAGCGAAAACACCGTGACTGCGCCATTTAATCCACTTGAAACACGCCAACTTTCTTAGCACACTAACCAGATGATTAGTGTGACGGAAAGCTTAAGCGGTAAACTTCTGATTGCGATGCCCGGAATGGGGGATACGCGATTTGACCACAGTGTTGTTTACCTCTGTGCCCATTCCTCCGAGGGCGCGATGGGGATCATCGTTAACAAGCCTTCCTTTAACGTGAAATTTGACACGCTGATAGACCAACTCGGGATCGCGCCCAGTGATCGTGGCGACGACATTCATGTGCATTTTGGCGGTCCTGTTGAACACGCGCGCGGATTTGTGCTGCACTCTAATGATTACGATGGCGGCGAAACGACCCTTCAAGTGGATCAAAATTTTGGAATGACCGCCACGCTAAATATTCTTGAGGATCTATGTACTGGCAATGGTCCGCAAAGTGCTTTGTTGGCCTTGGGGTATGCGGGATGGGGACCGGGGCAGTTAGAGAACGAAATCCTCGCCAACGGATGGTTGACCTCAGATGCGGACCCAGACGTGGTTTTTGAAGCAGACAACATGGAAAAATGGGAAGCGGCTCTTGCCAAGCTTGGGGTGAGTCCGTTGATGCTGTCTTCGGTGTCTGGCAACGCTTAACGCGGGGCGGCAGCGCGGCGCAGGCGGTCGTTTATCGCTTGTCCAAGTCCAACTTCTGGTATCGGTGCGAAGGCGATTTTTTCGGCATTTAAGGCGTTGGCTTGATGCAAGATATCAAACAAATTCGCCGCCGCCTCATGCAAGTCCCCACTGTGGGAAAGCGTAAGGTCAGCGTCTTTGGTTGCGCCAAACCCAATTAAAACCTCGCCCGCAAGTTTTTCGGTCGCATTTAGGCGCACTGGGGCGCTGGGCGCATAGTGGCTCAAAAGTTGGCCCGGTGCGGATATCTCGCCCTCTTTTGCGTCGGCGAGGTCGTGCCCGAGGCACTGTTCGATCGCTTCTTTGGGCAACCCACCGTGCCGTAAAAGGGTTGGGGCCGCGACGCATCCAACAATCGTGCTTTCGAGGCCGACTTCGCAAGAGCCGCCATCTAAAATCGCGTCGATGCGCCCCGATAGGCCGTCAACAACATGCGCCGCAGTTGTGGGGCTGATCTTGCCTGAGGGGTTCGCAGAGGGAGCGGCGACGGGGCCTTGGAAGGTTTGCAAAAGATCATGCGCCAAAGGAGCCGCAGGGACGCGCAGTCCAACCGACCCAAGCCCCGCCGTGACCAAACTCGACAGCCCTGCATCCGCGCGCAGAGGTACAACAAGCGTGAGGGGGCCGGGCCAAAAGGCCTGTGCAAGCGCGCGGGCATCCTCATTAAACACCCCGTATTTTTCGGCCGCCTCAAGGGAGGCGACGTGGACGATCAGCGGATTGAACTGGGGCCGTCCTTTGGCGTGGAAAATACCCGCAACTGCTGTGCTGTTGCGCGCATCGGCGCCAAGCCCGTAAACCGTTTCGGTCGGAAAGGCGCAAAGCCCTCCGCGCGTCAAGATTTTTGCTGCTTGATTGACGCCGTCTGGCATTTCTGGGAGGAGAAGGGTTTGAATAACAAGTCTTTCTGACGTGGCGTTTTTATTGATGGTCGCGCGGGATGTACTAGGTTCGATCTTGAATTCACAAGACATAACGGCGTCGGGCGTTTTTGCCAAGCTGTTGAACGGAGGCCAAATGCCCTATCGCGCGCCGACTGCTGATTTTCAGTTTATTTTCGACAATATTGTGGGCCTTGAGCAGACATACGCAACCGAGAAGTTCGCCGAAGCGACGCCCGATGTTGTGGAAGCGATTCTCCTCGAGGCGGGTAAATTATGCGACGATGTGATTGCGCCGTTGAATCGGATTGGGGATTTGGAACCTGCACGCCTTGAGAATGGTGTCGTGCGTACATCCACTGGTTTTGCCCAAGGCTATGCCGCGATTGCCGACGGTGGATGGATTGGCGCGGCGGCCTCGGAGGAGTTTGGCGGTATGGGCCTGCCGTTTGCGGTTTTGACCGCAGTGAACGACATGATGTCGGGCGCGTGTTTGGCGCTTCAGTTGAATCCATTGCTTACCCAAGGGCAAATCGAAGCGCTGGAACATCACGCCAGCGACACCATCAAAGCCCTCTACCTCCCCAAGCTGATTTCCGGCGAATGGAGTGGCACGATGAACCTGACCGAATCTGCGGCGGGAAGCGATGTGGGCGCTTTGTCGACGAAAGCTGTGTCTATGGGCGACGGCGAATACGCCATTACAGGCGAGAAAATATACATCAGCTGGGCCGACAATGATTTTACCCAAAACGTCTGTCATCTCGTTTTGGCGCGCTTGCCGGACGCTCCTGCAGGGACGCGCGGGATTAGCCTGTTTATGGTGCCTAAGCTGATACCCGATGAAAACGGTGTGCCTGGGATAGCGAATACGCTGAAGGTTGTGTCGCTTGAGCATAAAACAGGTTTGCACGGTTCGCCGACCGCCGTTTTGAGTTTTGATGGCGCGAAAGGCTGGATTGTCGGGCAGGAAAATGGTGGCATGAAAGCCATGTTCACCATGATGAACAACGCTCGTCTAGGGGTTGCAGTCGAGGGTATTGGGGTTGCAGAAGCGGCCTTCCAACATGCCTTGGCCTATGCCGTTGAGCGCAAGCAAGGTCGCACACCTGTCGAGGGTGGCAGCGGCGCAATCGTGGAGCACGCGGATGTGCGTCGGATGCTTGCCACAATGAAATCACAAGTGTTTGCGGCCCGTTCCATCGCCCTGTCTTGCGCGGTTGCGATCGACATGGGGAACGCGACGGGCGAGGCAGATTGGCGCGATCGGGCGGCCTTTTTGACCCCTATTTCCAAGGCCTATGGCACGGATGTCGGGATCGAAGTTTCGACGATGGGCGTTCAGGTGCACGGCGGCATGGGCTATGTCGAGGAAACGGGCGCGGGGCAATTTACCCGCGATGTGCGCGTCACCGCGATTTACGAAGGCACGAACGGCATTCAGGCGATGGACCTTGTGGCCCGCAAAATGATGGATGGCGGCGACGCGGCCTTCCGTTTGCTCGAAGAAGTTGAAAACAACGCCGAGTCCGCCCGTGGCCAGTTTCCGCAAATGGCAGGTGCGGTTTGGGCTTCCGCCGAGACCCTGCGAGAAGCGACGGAATGGTTGGTTAGCCAAGACGATATGAGTGATCGGTTTTCGGGCGCTGTTCCATTTCTGAAGGCATTCGCGCTTGTTTTGGGCAGTCATGCTCACCTTAAAGCGGCGATGGCGGAGGAGGGCGAAGGCCCGCGCACACGGCTTGCACGCTTCTATGTGAAACGATTGCTGCCCGAGCATGTGGCCCTGCTTCAACATGTTCGCGAAGGGAAAAAGGACCTCTTTGCGATCACCGCCGAGGACCTTGGCGCGTGAACGTGCAGGGGCGCAAAATAGCGGCGGGAATCAGATATCCGTTTGAAACGCCGCCCGCTGAGGGGGAGGCAATTACGGTTGCGCCGGGGGTGTTATGGATGCGCCTGCCTTTGCCGATGAAGCTGGATCACGTGAACGTCTATGCCTTTGACGACGGGGAAAGCTGGACGATTGTTGACACAGGGTTTGATACAAAAAGAACCCGCGAGATTTGGCGAGACTTGATGGCGGGCCCCCTGGAAGACAAGCCCGTGGCGCGCCTTTTGGTGACCCATCACCATCCCGATCATGTGGGGCTTGCGGGGTGGTTCCAAACGGAATTCGGTACAGAATTGATCACTACACGCACGGCGTGGCTGTCCGCGCGCATGTTAACGCTTGATAATCAGGAGCTTCCAACCGAGGAAAACCTGACGTTTTGGCGGCAGGCGGGGATGGAAGCCGCGACCTATACGAAACGCTCCCAAGAACGTCCGTTTAATTTTGCCGATATCGTCACGCCAATGCCGGTTGGGTACACGCGTATCCAAGAAGGGGACACGTTGGAAATTGGCGGGCGAATGTGGGATGTGCGTATCGGCAATGGCCATGCGCCCGAGCATGCTTGCCTTTTTAGTCGCGACGACGAATTGGTAATCGGGGGCGATCAACTCCTGCCATCAATCTCTCCCAATATCGGTGTTTATGCCACCGAACCGATGGCCGACCCGCTCGGAGAATGGCTCGAGGCTTGCGAACGTTTGAGCGCCTATGCGCGCGCGGACCAGTTCATATTGGGCGGTCATAAGCTGCCTTATACGGGCCTTCCTACGCGGCTTAAGCAATTGATAAAAAATCATCATAGTGGTTTGGAGCGTTTGTTGGAATTCCTTGAAACCCCAAAAACGGCACATGAATGTTTCCCTCCGCTGTATAAACGAACAATCGGCGAGGGCGAATACGGGCTTGCATTGGTCGAAGCAATCGCGCACGTAAATCACCTATACTTAGCGGGGAAAGTTACCCGATCAGCCCGCGAAAACGACGCGTGGGAGTATTGCGTGAAGGAGAATTTCGATGGACGGGAAAATTAAAACAACTGCTGAAGCTGTAGAAGCAGAAGCCTTGCCGCGCGCGCATGTGGTGCATTGTGGCCCCAATCCACCTAAAACAATTGAGCAGAAGCCGGTGCCAAAGGGCGTATCGAAAACCCCAATGGGGCAAAAAACACCCGCTCACTGGGCCTATGAGCGCTTGATTATGTATATCAAAAACTTCGAAGAGCAGCTCGACAATGAGCACGAAGTGGCCATGGGATTTGTTGGTGGCGACGCAGGGGTGTTGCGAATTGAGGGGCTTGGCTATTATGATCCTGATATCATTACATTCTATGGAACCGAAACTTCGGGTGCCAAAACGCAATTGATCCAACATGTATCTCAACTCTCGGTCATGCTCCGCGCCCTTCCCAAGCTGAAGGCTGCCGCCGCGCCAAATAGAATTGGCTTTCGATTGGCGGCAGATTTAGAAGAAGGCGCCAAGTGAATGTCAGAGGGTGACATGCCGCTCTGAATCGTTTAATTGGTCGATAATCATGACATGTGACACAAAAAAGGAATAACCAGATGGCCGAACATAAGCACGGTGAAGCGGACGTTGAAGTTCAAGAAAACACCTTTGCCGGATTTATTAAATTGGTGACTTGGGGAGGCGGAATTTCGATCGGCATTCTGATCTTTTTAGCGCTTTTCAACACATAAGTGCAGACTCAAAGCGGCGGCTCATAGGCCGCCGTTTGTTCGTATTTTAAGGCCCATTCGGTCTAGTTAAGCAAGTAGAGCGAAAGATATAGCGCAATGCCGCCGCAAAAGAACGCGGCGAGGAAATTCTTGCTAAAATACCCCACCGAGAGCGTGACACCAGCCGCGATTAAACGCGCGGGATCAAGATCGCCGCCCGTGGCGTTAGGCCAAAGAACCAGCGGAGCCACAAGCCCGGGCATCACGGCAACAGGTGTATAACGCAAATGGCGCAGCAACCATTCCGGTAATTCACGTCCGCCAATGAGGCCAAGGAACGAGAAGCGGATTAAGTAGGTTCCGAGCCCCAAACCAACGATGATGAACCAAATATTTGCGTCCGAATAAGTCATGTGGCGTTCCTTTTCATCCAGACTTCAATTTGCGCGCCTACGATCATGGCAGCAAAGGCGGCGACCAACAGGCCGGTTCCCGCGGGCATAAAACCCAGAAGCAACGAGAGGATGATGGAAACTACCGCTGCGGCCACATGGGCTGCCGTACGCAACATCGGGGCGACCATGGCCAAAAACGTGATGGGAACCGCGAAATCCAAGGCGAACGCGGGCGGGATTTCCGAGCCGACCTTTGCCCCGACGAAGGTGAAAATATACCAAACAGGCGTGAGGAGGGTCATTGTCCCAGCAAAATACGCAAACCGCTCTGGGACGCTCATTTTCGGGCGCTTTTCGTATTCCGAGATGCTGACAGAATATCCCTGATCCACCAACAAATAGCTGACGGTTGCGCGTTGCCAGAGGGGGGCTTTGCCAAGGTAAGGCACAAGTGACGCGGAATACATTGTCATCCGCAAGTTGACCGCGAGGCTTGTCAAAAGCACGATAATTGTGGGGGCGTTTTCATCCATCAAGGAGACGGCCGTGAATTGCGCCGCCCCCGCGATTACCAAAATTGAGAAGGACATGACATGAAGGATGTCCAACCCGTTCTCGGTCGCGACGACGCCAAAAAGCAATGCAAACGGCGCGCCGACGACGAGAAAAGGCGATCCGTCGCGAAGACCACGCCAAAACGCGGATTTGATGGTGGAGTTGGGCATGGACTGGCTCTAAGCTATCGGAAAATTAAGCTAAACCTATAGAGGGACGGTCTGTGGCAACAACCCCAAATATTGTACCAATGTTGATTGCGCCGGATCCGGAGCGCGCAGGCTTGACCCGCAAAGTCGTGGGATTTGATCAGGACGGATTGCCTGTGGAAATCGATGTCGTCGAGGAACGACCGTTAACGATTTACCTCAACAGTCAAGAGATCGTTACGGCCATGACAATTGGTGATTACCCCGATTATCTCGCGCTTGGGTTTCTGCGTAATCAGGGGATGTTGAACGCGGATGATGTTGTGACGGGCGTCGATTATGATGAGGACTTGAAGGTCGTTGTTGTTCGTACAGAACGCAAGACCGACTATGAGGAAAAAATGCGCAAGAAGACCCGCACAAGTGGCTGTGCCGTGGGGACCGTATTTGGCGATATGATGGAGGGGCTGGAGGCGCTTGAGTTGCCCAAAGTCGAGGTAAGGACGAGTTGGCTCTATGCGTTGGCGGACAGTATTAATCGTATGCCAAGCCTGTATTTGACGGCTGGAGCCATTCATGGAACGGTGCTGTGCTATCAGGATAAGCCGTTGGTTTATATGGAAGATGTTGGTCGGCACAACGCCGTGGACAAGGTTGCGGGATGGATGTTTTCCACGGGGGCTGATCCGTCGGATAAAATTATGTACACGACGGGGCGCCTTACCAGCGAGATGGTTATTAAATGCGCGCAAATGGGCATTCCAACCCTTGTGTCCCGTTCGGGGTTTACCGCTTGGGGGGTTGAGATTGCACAGTCGATTGGGCTGACCCTTATCGGGCGCATGCGTGGGCAACGCTTTACGTGTTTGTCGGGGGAAGAGCGCCTTATCCGGGATGTAAAACCCGTGATGCGCAACAAGGAGGCGTCGCAATGAAAGCACCATTAGGCGTTATCTTGGCTGGCGGGGAATCGCGGAGAATGGGGGGCGGGGACAAGTGTTTGACCCACCTTGGTGACGTGCCATTGTTGACGCATGTGATTGAGCGTCTCGAGCCTCAAGTTGCCGAACTTTCCCTCAATGCGAATGGCGACCCGGTTCGGTTTTCGGCGTTCAACCTCACGATTCTCGGCGACACGATTGAGGGCTTTGCTGGGCCATTGGCGGGGGTGCTTGCGGGGCTAGATTGGGCCGCAGAGCAGGGGGCGGATCATATCGTTACCGCCGCCGCCGACACACCATTTTTCCCTGCGGACATTGTACCAAGACTGTTGCTCGCGTCGGAAACCGAAAACTTACCGATTGCGATGGCGGCGACGCCAAATGAAGCGGGAAAAGTGATGTTACATCCAGTTTTCGGGCTGTGGCCAGTAGCCCTGCGGGAGGATTTGCGTGTCGCGCTAAAGGGCGGCGTGCGCAAGGTTATCCTTTGGGCCGATGTGCACGGAGTGGCAAAGGCCGTTTTCCCAACCGACCCGTTTGATCCCTTTTTTAACGTGAATACCCCAGGAGATTTGGCACAAGCGCGTGCATTTTTGGCGGCCAGCGCATGAGGGTTTTTGGAATCACGGGTTGGAAAAACAACGGCAAAACGGGCCTGATGGAGCGACTGATCGCCGAGATTACACGGCGGGGGTTCTCAGTTTCCACGACCAAACACGCCCATCATCGGTTTGATATCGATCAGGAAGGCAAAGACAGCCATCGGCACCGAACCGCAGGCGCAAAGCAGGTGCTGCTTTCATCGTCCCAACGCTGGGCGTTGATGGACGAATTACGTGGAGAACAGGAGCCGGACCTCGCGGTACATTTGGCGCGACTAGATACTGTTGATTTGGTTTTGGTTGAAGGGTTTAAGGCGTCACCCCACCCCAAAATAGAAGTGCATCGCGCGGAGGTGGCGCGGGAGGCGCTCATTTGCCTAAAGGATGCGAGCATTGTTGGCGTGGCTTCAGATCAACCGCAGAATTTGCACCTCCCTGTTTTCGATTTGGACGACACGGCAGGGATAGCGGATTTTATTCTAGCACATGTCGGACTAGGGGGCAGCGTGGTTCCCCCGCTCAAAGACGATTGCTTTGCCTTGCCAGAAGGAATGCATTGGACGCCGGTTCAGGAGGCATTGGACCGCTTGAAGGGGCAGTTATCAACGGTGGTTGGCGCTGAGAAAATTCCGTTGGACGCAGCTTTGGGGCGCATTTTGGCTTTGGATCAAGTGGCTTTGCGGGCCAATCCGCCCGCGGCAAACTCGGCGGTTGATGGGTATGGGTTTTCCAATTCTCGCGGTGCGGGTTTTCAAGAATTGCAAGTGCTGGACGGGCGTGCCGCTGCGGGTGCCCCGTATGAGGGATCTGTCGCGGCGGGTCAGGCCGTGCGCATTTTGACGGGGGCAGTTTTGCCCGCCGGAGTTGACAGTGTGGTGATGCAAGAAGATGTCGCTTTCCAAGGGGGCGCGATCAAATTTAACGGGCCACTCAAGCCGCGAGCGAACACCCGCCGCGCGGGCGAGGATGTGGATAAGGGGGAGGTCATTTTGCGCGCGGGGCAAAGGCTGTCCGCGCCCGAGATCGCTATTCTGGCGGCGACGGGCACGCAGGATGTTCCGGTTTTTCAACGGTTGCGCGTGGGTGTGCTTTCAACGGGGGACGAAATTGTCGCGCCGGGAAGTACGCAAAACCCGTCGGCAACATATGACGCCAATCGCCCGATGCTGTTGTCGCTTGCAGCGGCGTGGGGCCACGTAGCGGTGGATCTTGGACATGTGAAGGATGATCGTGATGTGCTTGAAGCGGCGCTCAATGCTGCGGCCGCGCAAGTCGATGTTGTCTTTACTTCTGGCGGCGCGTCGGGGGGCGATGAGGATCATGTGGGGGCACTTTTGGCCGAAAAAGGCGCGCTGCAAACTTGGCGCATTGCGATAAAACCTGGACGGCCATTGGCCTTAGCGATGTGGCAGGACGTGCCGGTATTTGGCCTTCCCGGGAATCCTGTGGCGGCCTTTGTTTGCGCCTTGATTTTTGCGCGTCCGTCGCTGGCCGTTTTGTCTGGGGCGGAATGGGTTGTGCCGCTTGGCTTTAATGTTCCGGCGGCGTTTTCCAAACGAAAGAAACCTGGTAGGCGGGAGTTTTTGCGTGCGCGTTTGGCGGAGGATGGACGGGTTGAAGCTTTTGCCTCGGAAGGGTCAGGGCGGATATCTGGGCTGAGCTGGGCGAATGGATTGATCGAACTTTCAGAAGATCAGACCGAAATCAAAGAGGGTTCGCCCGTTCGGTTTTTACCATTTTCGGGTTTTGGAATTTAGTCGAAGGTACCCGAGACGCGGCCCAAAAGCATAAATGCCCGCGCGGTTCTTGTATCAGTAATTTCGGCGATTTCCATGTCGGTGGCGTCGGCCTCAAAGACGGAAAAGGTTTTGTCGAACTGGCGCAAAAAATGATGTGACGTGTCGCGGAAAATGGGGTCCTGACGCATACGTCCCGCAGTTAACGCCAAGCAAGACCGATCCCGAATGCCGCCAATAACCGCCACTGTCCGACCACGTTCCCCATTGGCAAACTGGCGCCAGATGTCGGGGCGCGCCCGATCCGGGCGCAGGTCGTCCATGTAAATCCCGTCTTGACTGAGCAGGGTCAAAACGTCTTGTGCGGACTGGATGAGGCGGGAGGCTTCGCGATCTTTGAGGGCACGACGCAGGGCGGCGAAACCTTCTTTGTCCTCGGCATTTTCGGGGAAATTCACGGCCCGAATAAAATCAGCTTTGGACAAGGGCGGCGCGATGTCCTCAGAGGATGTGCCGAGGGCCAACGTTGGTTGCGCGTCATAGGATTGTCGGGCAGTGGTCAGGGTCGCAGACTTGATCAACATTGGGGCAGGCGCACTCGCTGGGCGAGATGTGGCAAAGGTTGCGATCGTGGATTCGGTTTGTCGCTGCGCGGAAACGATCTGGTCCAATTTCTCAACCACGGACGGAATATTGGCCAGCGTGACGCTCTGCTGTTGGGCAACATAGCTAAGGCGCATGGCGTCGATTGAAGCTTGGAGGCGCGCACCCTCGTCGCGGATGGTCCGCGCGCTGCGCGCCGATAAAACACCTACCCAAACAACCGCGACGGGCAGGAAAACGGCTACCAAAGTCATGATAAACCGCAACGACTCAAGTTGAGCTGCTGCGGTGTCGCCTTGAGACATCAAGACAATAGCTGCAACGCCGACCATCCATACAGCCGACAACGCGACAGCAAGCTTTTCTGGCCTCGAAAGGCCCGCTGCTGTGGCGCGTTGGGAGCTAACTCCCAAGTCCAGTGTCTCTTGTTTTTCGGTACCCGCCATGGAGAACTTTCCGCTTTGGTATTACTGAAAGACGATTTTCAGGATTTCGTAATCACGTGTCCCACCAGGAGCGTTAAAAACAATACTGTCGCCTTCTTCCTTGCCGATGAGGGCGCGAGCGAGCGGGGATTTAATGTTGAGAAGGCCTTTTTCAAGGTTCGCCTCCGGCTCCCCAACGATCTGGTAAGTTTTTTCCTCGTCCGTGTCTTCGTCCACAATTGTGACGGTGGCACCGAATTTAATCGTGCCCGACAAGGCGGCAACATTGATGACTTCGGCAAGCGAAATTATGGCCTCAAGTTCTTTGACTCGGCCTTCAATAAAACTATGTTTTTCGCGGGCGGAGTGGTACTCGGCGTTTTCAGAAAGATCACCGTGCTCACGCGCTTCGGCAATCGCACTAATTATGAGCGGCCGTTCAACAGTTTTCAATTTCTTTAATTCTACTTCAAGCCGAGAGAACCCAGCTTGGGTCATTGGTATTTTTTCCATGGGTGCCCTATGTGAATGAATGGGTTATTGGCAACACATACTTGTTAATTCAAGCTTGGCATAAAAAGTCAATAGTGTGTCAGCAGAAGTCCCACTAATAACGACCGAAAAATAGTATTTAAAACAGGCAGTTTAGTGCGAGTATATTTCTATCTAGTTGCGGGCCATTTATTTGCGGGCTTTGCGATCGTTTGGTTTTTCACGGATGTTCCGCTCGAGATCTACAGAAATTTTTGGCATGAAGTTTTACTGGCACCCTTAAGCCTCTTGCTTGATGGAAGTTGGGCTTTTCTGGGAATTATTGTTTTCGGGCTTATTTTTGCACGAGACCTGTTGCGCGAGCGGTTACCGTTAGCGTTTGTCGTCGGAATTCTCGCTGGAATTCAACACTTGGTGTTTACCCTTATCAAGACAACGATGGTGAATATTAGTCCATTTTATGCTGATCCATTCTTGATTGAAGTCGACGAGCTTCTTTCTTTTGGAAGGACACCGTGGGAGCTGACGCACCAATTTCAGGCCTATATCCCTGAAGCTTTGACAACCTTTATTTACCTAAAAGTTTGGCTGGCAATCGGCGTCATTTTTCCAGTAATTTTGCTGGTTGTGGACAGTAATAAAGAGCGGGTGGGCCGATTTTTAATTTTGTACTTCGCATCTTGGGTTGTGCTTGGGAATGTAATCGCGCTCGTTTTCATGTCCTGTGGTCCGATCTTCTTTGACCGCGTTTACGGTGGAAATGACTTTGCGCCGCTGCTCGAAGCCCTCAATACTTCGGGGACAATGGGCGGAGCTGTGGGTTTCATTCAGGAATACTTGTGGGAAAATTATGTGGAGGGAAATCAGCACCTCGGGACGGGAATTTCCGCCTTCCCAAGCGTTCACATCGGAGTTGCAACAATGTTTGCGCTTTATATTTACGAGCGCTTCCCCAAAACATTGCCCATTTGCATCGCCTTCGTACTCACTTACTTGTTTTTGTCGGTTTTTCTGGGGTGGCATTACGTGGTGGACGGATATGTTTCGATCCTGTTCATCGTCCTGCTTTGGAAATTTTTGCTATGGCAATCGCGCAAAACTGGCGAAGTCGTGGTTTAGTCCATGAAATTTTTGTGGTCGTTGCCGATCATTCCGTTGCTTGGGCGCGGTTTAACGTGGTGTCACGATTGACCCTTTTCCCTCTCACGGGTATCGCTAAAAGCGAGAGAGCAAGAATGTGAGGCGCCTTACGGGTGCGGGAAGGGATGAAATGGCCGATATTGAACGCGAATCCATGGAGTATGATGTTGTGATTGTTGGCGCGGGACCTGCGGGTCTGTCAGCGGCGATCAGGCTCAAGCAATTGGACGCAGATCTTAACGTTGTTGTGTTGGAAAAAGGCAGCGAAGTCGGGGCTCATATTCTTTCGGGCGCGGTTTTAGACCCAGCAGGCTTAAACGCATTGATCCCCGACTGGAAAGAGCGCGGCGCGCCGATCACGGTTCCGGTCAAAAAGGACAACTTCCTGTTTTTGGGCGAAGCAGGCTCCGTCCGTATTCCTAATTTCCTCATGCCACCCTTGATGAACAATCATGGCAATTACATTGTTTCGATGGCGAACGTGTGCCGCTGGATGGCGGAGCAGGCCGAAGAGTTGGGCGTCGAAATTTTCCCCGGCATGGCGTGTTCGCAATTGATTTACGGCGAGAACGACGAACTCGTGGGTGTTGTTGCAGGCGAATTTGGCAAAAACCCCGATGGCTCTATTGGCAGTGATTACGAACCCGGAATGGAGTTGCGTGGGAAGTATGTTTTCCTTTCGGAAGGTGCGCGCGGCAGTCTCTCAAAGGAAATTATCGCGAAATACGACCTCGCCAAAGACTCCGATGTGGCAAAATTCGGTCTTGGCATGAAGGAAATTTGGGAGGTTGACCCCGCCCTGCACCGCGAAGGCACCGTCACCCATACAATGGGTTGGCCGCTTAACGGCAACGCGGGCGGTGGCTCGTTTATCTATCACTTGGAAAATAACCAAGTTTACGTCGGCTTTGTTGTGCACTTGAATTACGTAAACCCCTATGTTTTCCCCTATATGGAATTCCAACGGTTCAAGCACCATCCTGAAATCGCAAAACTTCTCAAAGGTGGCCGTCGCGTGGCTTATGGCGCACGGGTGATTTCCGAAGGCGGCTATCAGTCGATGCCCAAGGCCGTTTTCCCAGGCGGCGCACTTTTGGGATGTTCTGTTGGACTCGTGAACCTGCCGCGCATCAAAGGCAATCACAACGCTATGTTCTCGGGGAAATTTGCCGCCGAGGCCGCATTCGACGCCATAAAGGGCGGGCGTTCGGGCGACGAGTTAACCGAGTACAACACCGAATTGCGCACCGGCGTCATTGCCAAAGACCTCAAAAAAGTGCGCAACGTGAAGCCGCTTTGGTCGAAACTGGGCCTGATCGCTTCGCTGACACTTGGCGGGTTTGATATGTGGACCAATACGCTTTTCGGGCTTTCCCTTTTTGGGACGCTAAAGCACGGCAAAAACGATGCTGAAGCCACAGGGCTGGCAGCCGATCACAAAGAAATCATTTATCCTAAGCCGGATGGAACGCTGTCCTTTGATCGCCTCACAAACGTTAGTTTTTCGGCGACCAACCATGAGGAAAGTCAGCCAAGTCACTTGCATTTGGCCGATCCCAGTCTGCCAATTTCGGTGAACCTGCCCAAATATGCGGAACCCGCCCAAAGATACTGTCCAGCTGGGGTCTATGAGGTGATTGACGACCCAAGCACAGGCCCAAGATTCCAAGTGAACTTCCAAAACTGCGTTCACTGCAAAACCTGTGACATCAAAGACCCGAGCCAAAATATCACTTGGGTTACCCCCCAAGGCGGCGACGGGCCTAACTACCCAAATATGTGAGCAATTATTCTCACAAGACTGTGCGGAGGCCGTTGATTGCGCGCCTCCGCATTGCGTTGCGGCATGTGAATGTTTAAGTTCAGGGTAACGCAACGAATTGCCAAAGGCCTGATTGTTTGAAACACTCCTTTTTGCGCACCGCGCTTCTCTCCACCGCTCTGATTTTCTCTGGTTTTTCGGCGCAATCCGAAGGACTTTCTGGAGCCTATCTTGCCGCCAGAAGCGCCAGTACCGCCGCTGATTTTGAGGAAGCCGTCGTGTATTTTACACGCGCCCTCGCGCTGGACCCCGACAACACTTTCCTGTTGAATAACGCTGCGGCGTCTTTCCTGTCCTTAGGGCAAATCGAAAGTGCGATCCCGATTGCGACGACCCTCGAAGAGCAAGGTATTTATTCACAAATAGCGGACCTTGTTTTGACGATAGAGGAGATCAGAAACGGCGAGTACGACACCGTTTCCAAGCGCATTAAAGATGGCGCTGATCTTGGCCCCGTTCTAACGCAACTCATTGATGCATGGGCAGAACTTGGCAGTGGTAAAATGTCGGTTGCGCTCGAGAAGTTTGATGCGCTTGAGGCACAACCCAGCTTTGAGGGTATAGCGAACTTCCATAGAGCCTTGGCACTCGGCTCAGTGGGCGACTACGGCGCAGCACTAGAAGTATTTGAAAGCATTGAGGAAAAAGGATTTTCGCATACACGTTCAACCCTGATTGCCTATGTGGAAATTTTGAGCCAAATGGAGCGGAATGACGACGCGCTCGTAGCGCTTGGGAAGGCCTATAATCTTGGGAATGCGGACCCTGAGTTCGCCGATCTTTATGCACGTTTAGAAAACGGTGAAACGCTTGCGTTTACTGCCGCTCCATCGGCCCGTGAAGGCGTAGCCCAAGCGGCGTTTACCCTTGCTGAAATCTTGTCGGTTGAAGGCACGCCTGACCAAACGATCCTTTATTCCCGTATGGCAGAAATTCTGGACCCCAGTTTTATTCCAGCGGTATTGCTCACGGCTGAAATGCTAGAAGAATTGGAGCAATTTGACTTAGCGACCAAGGCGTACGCAAAAGTGCCCACCGACCATCCTTCGTTCCATCTGGCCGAAATTGGCCGCGCAGAAACTTTAAGGCGGGCCGGAAAGCCAGAGGCTGCGGTCGAAGTATTGCGTACCCTGTCTAAAAACCGCCCAGAATTGCCCGCTGTCCTGATCGGGCTGGGTGATCTATTGCGCAGCCAAGAGGAGTATTTGGGCGCGATTGAGGCTTATGACGGGGCCTTGGAGCTCTTTCCTGAGATTACACCGAACTTGTGGTTTGTGTTCTATTCTCGTGGAATTTCGCACGAACGCTCGCAGGATTGGGAAAAGGCTGAGGCTGACTTCCGTCAAGCATTGGCACTCTACCCAGATCAACCTCAAGTGCTGAATTATCTCGGATACTCGATGGTTGAGAAAAACGAAAACCTCGATGAAGCTCTTGAAATGATTGAAAAAGCCGTGGAGGCGCGCCCCGAAGATGGCTATATAATAGATTCTCTCGCGTGGGCCTATTACAAGCTCGGACGCTATGAAGAGGCAGCCGAATTGATGGAAAAGGCTGCGCAATTAGAACCCGTAGATCCCGTTGTAAGCGATCATTTGGGCGACGCGCTTTGGATGGTTGACCGCAAGATTGAAGCCGAATTTCAATGGCGTCGGGCACTGTCGTTTGAACCCGAAGAAAAGGATGCCGATCGCATCCGTCGCAAACTAGAAGTCGGATTGGACGAGGTCTTGGCGGATGAAGAAATTGCGACCGAAGACTAGGTTGAAATGGAATTCGCTCCCGCAAAAATAAACCTGACACTGCATGTCACAGGGCGGCGTGCGGATGGGTACCACCTTCTCGATAGCCTCGTGGTGTTCGCAGATATCGGCGACTATGTTGGAGCCACGAATTCAGACATACTTTCCCTGGCGGTTGAAGGGCCAGAGGGGGCGGGGCTTGCCAAGGAAAAAGACAACCTTGTCTTGCGTGCTGCGCGTTTGTTGAATCCTGGGCAACCGGTCGCTTTGACACTGCAAAAAAATCTGCCAACGGCTTCTGGGATTGGAGGTGGGTCTGCCGATGCTGCGGCAACTCTGCGGTTGCTTGCTCGTCATTGGGCGCTGCCTTTGCCAAAGAGTTCCGATGTGCTTCAACTCGGGGCGGACGTGCCCGTGTGTTTGTCGTCTACTACGGCTAGAATGCAAGGAATTGGCGAAGTCTTAACCGCCGTTCCCAAACTGCCTGATATGGCCCTTTTATTGATCAATCCACGTCAGAGTGTAGCAACACCAGATATTTTCAAGGCATTGGAAAACAGCCATAATACAGCAATGGATGACGTGCCGGACTGTTCCAGTTTGGACGAGTTTTGTAGATGGCTTGCGCACCAGCGCAATGATCTTCAGGCACCCGCAATCGCGGTTCAGCCTGTCATTTCCCGAGTACTTGAAGCGATTTCTCAGACTGGTGCGCTCCTCTCCCGAATGTCGGGTTCTGGGGCGACGTGTTTTGGCGTGTTTCCTGATTCTGCGGCCGCCTCAAAGGCCGCAGAAAAAATCTCCGAAGCGTATCCAACTTGGTGGGTGAAATCCGCTCGTATCCTAGAATAGGTTCCTAAAACTCAACGCCGATCTGCGCTTTGATACCCGCGCGGAAGGGGTGTTTGATAAGTTCCATTTCCGTCACCAGATCAGCGGCTTCAATGAGGGCTTCCTTGGCGTTGCGCCCTGTCAGAACAACATGGGTCATCGGCGGTTTCTCGGTCGTCAAAAACTCGACCACATCGTTCACATCAATATAGTCGTACCGCATCGCGATGTTGATTTCATCAAGCAAAACCATTTTGTTTTCGGGATTACGAATGAGTTCTTTTGCCTTTTCCCAAGCGGCGGTCGCCATTTCGATATCGCGTGATTTATCTTGGGTTTCCCAGGTAAACCCTTCACCCATCGTATAAAATTCGCAAGCGTCACTAAATTTGTCGAGGATAAGGTCGCGTTCACCAGTGCTCATCCCGCCTTTGATGAATTGCACGACGGCGCATTTCATATCATGCGCAATACAGCGAAAAATCATCCCAAATGCCGCGCTGGATTTGCCTTTTCCCTTGCCCGTATGGACAATGATCAGGCCTTTCTGGTCGGTTTTTGTCGCCATGATTTTATCACGAGCGGCCTTCTTCTTGACCATTTTCATCGCGTGGCGTTCTGTATCTTCGCTCATGGCAGACTCCTCTTTTCGAGATGACTTTGGAGGCAGAAGGGGCGGGTTGCAAGGGTGCTTTTCCGTGTGATGCGTAAGGGTTTGTTAACCACGCAGCCTTAACCTTTCCTAAACAACATCAGGAATCTGGAAAATGCGTGCAATTGTGATCCTACTTGCTGTGCTTTTAGTCGTGGCAGGCTGTGACAGCCCGCACCCGCGCACGAAAGGCTTCGAGGTCACCAAGTTGAGCGTCGAGGGTAGCGATTTCTCCGTCCGCTCCAACGGCGAAGTAGTTGAGGCAATTCGCACCAATTACGCACCCCGCCGCGATTTCGGGCGCGTTTTATTGCGCGCGGTTGTCGCGATGGAACTGGCAACAGGATGTGTCGTCGATCAAACAACAGTTAAGGGCGATCCTGCACTCATGGCAGCGCGAATCGACTGTTAGCGCGATTTTAATTGGTCCAACAGCGCACGCGCAGAGTTAGAACGCGGTGTCCAAAGGCCGCGTTCAATCGCTTCATCCAGTCGCTGCGCTATTTCCTGTAACGCGGGCGCATTGTGCTCGGCTATGAAGGTGCGGACGGTTTCATCCTCTAGAAATGCTTGATGGACGGCATCAAAATGGTGGCTTTTTACGGCCCCCGTCGTTGCCGCAAACGCGAACATATAATCCACGGTGGCGGCCATCTCAAAGGCCCCTTTATACCCATGACGCATCACGCCGTTAATCCATTTCGGATTGACAACACGGCTGCGAACCACGCGTCCGATCTCGTCCTCTAGGCGGCGAATAACGGGGCGTTCCGGCCGCGAGTGATCGTTATGATAGATCGGCCGATCAACGCCTTGAAGGGTATGCACGGCTGCCGCAGCCCCTCCCTCAAATTGATAATAATCGTCGCTATCAAGTAGGTCGTGCTCACGGTTGTCTTGATTTTGAACGATGGCTTCGGTCTGTGAGAGGCGGGTTTCAAATTGCGCACGTGCACGCGTTCCCTCGGCCCCTTTGCCATAGGCATAGCTGCCCCATTCTAGGTAGGCCTCCGCGAGATCGGATTTATTTGCCCAGAGTTGCTCATCAATCAAAGCCTGAAGGCCCGCGCCATAGGCCCCCGGTTTTGAGCCGAATACGCGGTGTGAATTCTCAAGCCCTTCCGCCAACATGCGTGCCCGTGCAGGGTTGGTTGCTGCGGGTTCGTCAAGCGCCATAACCGCGCGCGCGGCACTGTCGATGAGCGCAATAAGTTGTGGAAACGCGTCGCGGAAAAACCCTGACACTCGGAGGGTGACATCCACGCGAGGCCGCCCCAAGACCCCCTGTGGAAGGACTTCAAATCCCGTAACACGCCGATTTGCCGCGTCCCACGTCGGCTTGACCCCCATGAGCGCCAAGGCTTGGGCAATATCGTCCCCACCCGTGCGCATATTTGCGGTTCCCCACGCGGTCAAAAGCATGGTTTGGGGCCAGTCTCCGTGATCTTGTAGGTGGCGCTCAATCAATAGGTTTGCGGATTTCCATCCCAAGGCCCAAGCCGTCGGCGTGGGGACCGCTCGCCCGTCAACACTATAGAAATTGCGTCCGGTTGGAAGGGTATCAAGCCGCCCACGTGTGGGAGCGCCGGATGGCGCCGGGGCAACGAATTGCCCTGCAAGGGCGGTGAGGAGACCCGTCATTTCCGCAGGGCCGCAGGCCGCAACTTTTGGACGTACGCTCGTTCTAACTTCCCGCAAAACCGCTTCCGACTGTGGGCCGGGAGCCTCTTTTCCATCTAACATCGCGCTCGCGAATAACTCCAACCGCTCGACAGTATCTCCAAGGCTTCGCCAAGTATCCGTTGTGATCTCCGCGAGTTCGCTGGGTTTCTCTACAGCATGGGGCGCCGCCATATCACAATCCAAGGGATCGAATTCAAATCCAAAATCCACTGCAAGTGCTCGGATCAGAGACGCATTCCCCCCCCGACCATCGCCGCGCGGCACCCGAACAAGTGCCTGCACTAGATCCCTCTCAAGGCGCCCAATCGGACTCTCGCCAAAAACGTGCAGCCCGTCGCGAATTTGCGCTTCTTTTAGATCGCATAAATAGGCATCGAGTTTGGCCAAATCGCCGTCTTCGTCAGTTCCAGTAAGCCCTGCGTCTTCGCCCAATCCAGTGCTGCTAGTCAGGCTTAAAATTTCGCGTCTTAGATACTCAATCCGCCGTGGATCAACCCCCGCCGCCTCATAGTATTCGTCAACAAGCCCCTCCAGATCACGCATTGGCCCATAGCTTTCGGCGCGGGTAAGCGGTGGTGTTAGGTGGTCAATAATGACGGCCTGCGCACGGCGTTTGGCTTGTGTACCTTCGCCCGGATCATTGACGATAAACGGGTAAATATGCGGCATTGGGCCAAACACAGCCTCGGGGTAGCATTCCTGAGAAAGGGCAACAGCCTTTCCGGGAAGCCATTCCATATTCCCGTGCTTGCCCATGTGCACAATCGCATGTGCCCCAAAGGTTTCACGTAGCCAAAAGTAGAACGCAAAATAATTGTGGGGCGGTACCAAGTCGGGTGAATGGTAGGTCTCTTTCGGGTCAATATTATACCCCCGCGCAGGCTGAATGCCCACGACAACATTGCCATACTCCAAAACCGAAAGGGCAAAGCTTCCGCCCTCAAAGAAAGGGTCCGTTTCGGGAGCGCCCCAACGGTCTTCAATCTGGCGGCGCATGTCATAGGGAAGTGCGTCATAGAGCGTGCGATAGTCGGGGAGGGCAAGGCGGACACCACCGTCTCGTCGGGCGCGATCCGTTAGCCAATTCGTGGGTCCCGCGAGGATCGATTGCATCAACGCGTCGCTGTCTTGAGGCGCATTTCGTACCGTATATCCCGCGTCATTTAAGGAGGCGAGTGTACCGCAAGTCGCTGCTGGGGCATCTAAACCCACGCCATTGGCGAGGCGTCCGTCCTTGTTCGGATAATTCGCCAAAACCAACGCTACTTTGCGTTTTTCGACAGGCGCATTGCGCAACCGCGCCCAATTTGCCGCAAGTTTTGCCACAAATTCCACACGGTCGCCCTGTGCGCGATATCCCGCGATGGCGCATTCGGTCTCCTCGTCAAAAAATGCTTCGCCCTTGAAACTGACAGCGCGGCTCAAAATGCGTCCATCCACTTCGGGAAGCGCGACATTCATTGCGATATCGCGTGCGGCGAGACCAAACATTCCCTCACTCCAAGCCGCTTCTGAGCTGGCTGAGAACACCACTTGGAAAACGGGCGAGGCATTTGCAGCAGGCATTACAAGGGGGTTCGATGCCCCGTTGGAATGCTCTCCTTCTTGTGGCGATCCTGTGGCAAAGGAGGTCGCGTTCAAAATAACACTTGGTGTCGCTTGGGTGAATAAATACTCAAGGGTTTCCACGGAAACTGGATCTTTGAGGGAGGCCACGAAGATCGGCAGTGGGTTTAGCCCTTGGCGCAGAAGGGATTTCACCAACCGATTTACAGGATTTAGGCCCGCGCCTTGAACCAAAGCACGATAAAACACTAGCGGTACAACGGGCGCGTTTTCCGTCCATGCCGCTTGCGCAGTTGGGAGATCAGAGATTCCAGCTCCGGGCCAATAAACGCCCGCCCGCAACAAGGGCCGCGCGGCTTCTGGGCGGGGGGCGTCGGAGAGCATTGCCTGCGCATAGTCCAAGAAATGTGTCGCGTTTTCGGGGCCGCCTTCCACGAGGTAGGCCCAAAGCGCATTGTAATCGTCACGAGAAACGGTCGAGAGGTCCCGCAATTCGTCATCGGGTTTGTCGTCTCCGGGAAGGGCGACGAATGCCACCCCCGCCGCGTGTAAATGTGCGGCGTATTGCACAAGGCCGTATTTCCAATAGCCCGCTCCGCCCAAAACCCGCGCGATCACCAATTTACACTTACGCGCACAGGCGTCGATATGGAGGTCCACCGACATCGGGTGTTGCAGATGCATCAGACTCGCAAGGCGCAAACTTGGCGGATTCTGCATTTCCCGCCGCGCTTCTGAAAGGGCTGCTAGCTCTGTGTCCGCCGCCGAGATGAACAGAATATCAGCGGGCGTTTGCCCTAGATCAACGGGCTCAGTTCCGTCGTCGACATTCCCGGGAGTGGCGGCCAAAAGATGCATTAAAGGGTCAGCTCCATAAAATAGCTCAGGGGATCGGCGGCATAGTCGCCAAAGGGGCCACAATAGGTAAACCCATGTTTTTCGTAGAGCGCGTGCGCGGCGCGCAGGCTGTCACCGGTTTCGAGGTACAGCTTTGAGAGGCCGGACGCGCGTGCGTTGGAAATTAGCTCCGTCAAGATCAGGTTCGCGACACCTTTGCCCCTTGCCGCTTCCGAGACGAACATCGATTTTATTTCGCCATAGCTGCCCTTGTTCGCCAAGGCGCCACATCCCAAATGTTGCGCCCCTTCGCTTGCGACCAGAAAGGTTATCTCAAGACCGCAAAGCGCATCCACCGACAAAAAGTGGTTCGATTCCGCCGGAAAGAGCGACTGCATCAGACTGTGATGCGCCGTAAGGAGTTCTACGGTGCGCGGGTCTTTTGGGTCGCCTATTCCGACGGAGATTTTCACGCGCTTAAGGCCGCGCGGATCGCGCCCTGATCTAGGCCTGCTTCGCCAATAACAACGAGTTTGGTTTCGCGTTTTTGTTCGCCAAAGGGTTGATCGAAATAGGTATCAACACGAGGGCCAACCGCTTGAAGCGTCAGGCGCATGGGCTTGCCCTGGACCGCAACGAAGCCTTTCAAACGAAGAATGCTGTGGCTGCGAATGACATCCGAAACCTTCTGGGCAAAGGCCGTGTGATCGGCGACCTCAGCAAGGGCTACGATGAAGCTTTCGAATTCGTCGTGGCCGTGCGTGTGTTCATCGTGGTGGTCGTCATCCTCATCGTGGTGGTGATGATGGTGATGAATTTCGTGCCGCGCCGAAAGATCGGCCTCGGCTCCGACGCCTTGCCCGAGCAAAACATCGACGGGCAACGCACCCAATGTCGATTTTACCACTTGGACTCCGTCACGGCTTTCCCCGCGCAATTTGCCAACCAAAGCATCGATTTCTTCTGCGCTCAAAAGGTCGGCTTTGTTGACCACAATCATGTCGGCACAAGCGATCTGATCCTCAAACAATTCCGAAAGCGGCGTTTCGTGGTCAAGGTTCTCGTCCTGTTTGCGTTGTGCATCGACGGCGGCAATGTTGTGCGCAAACTGGCCATCCACAACCGCACGTCCGTCCACCACGGTGACAACGCCATCGACCGTCACTTTGGTCGCAATCGCGGGCCAATTGAACGCCCGCACGAGGGGTTGTGGCAGCGCGAGGCCGGAGGTTTCGATTACGATATGATCCGGTGCATTCTCACGGGCGAGGAGCTTTTCCATGGTCGGCACGAAATCTTCGGCAACCGTACAACAGATACAACCGTTGGAAAGTTCCACAATATCGTCTTCGGTGCAGGTCTCTTCGCCACAGCCTTTGAGGATATCCCCGTCCACGCCCAGATCGCCGAATTCGTTTATGATTAACGCAATCCGTTTCCCTCTTGCGTTCTGCAAAATATGGCGGATGAGGGTGGTCTTGCCCGAGCCAAGGAAACCAGTGACGATCGTAGCAGGTATCTTTTGTGCCATGGATGGCCTCACTTTCAGATTTGGAAAGCTGCGCAAAGAACACGCCCCTGCGCAGGTTGTTTATACCGTTTGCCTATGCCAGACCGCGCCAGCAACACCACCCATGATGGCCCAACTCGCACAGGCAACCGCAAGGGAGCGACTGACGAAAAGCGCCGAGAGTTCGGGGGGGGCAACGCCCGCATAGAACTCAAGGTGAGGCGCGCCGATGATATGGGGCGCGGCGATGAAGATCGCGCCTAAAACCATCCAATAGGCGCGGTTCCCAAAGGCAATAAGCGCAAGGCCCACGAGGGTTGCGACGACGGTTGTGATCCACCACATTTGCCGCAGAAAAATGTCCTCTGCGGGGGTGCCCGGCAATTCAGGGAATAGTCCCGCAGCGGGGGCGAGTTGAACGGCAATAAAGCCTGCCAATCCCCAAACTATCCCCGATTTGGGCGTGACCTCGTACCCAGCGGACGCTGCTGTCGCGATTCCTGCGACAAGTATGAGCGCAAAGCCCGTGAACACAATGATGTTCATCGCCACGGTCATCCCGTGCCGCGTAATGAGTTCGCTGGTGGTTGGCGGTATTTCCACTTCCACTTCGATAGGAGCAGGGTCTTCGCCCTCCACAATCAAAACGCCTGCGAAATGGTTTTTCGCACCGGTTTCATATTCCTCACCCTCAAGAAGTACGGGGGTGACAAGCCAAAATTGCAGCAGAGCCGAAAGCAGCCCTGCAGCAATACCAGCGAACAACGCGCTGGTAAAAATCTGTTTAAACATTGTTTAGTGGCAGGGGAACGCGATGGCGTGGCGCGTATCGTGGGCCGAGTCATGCAACATGGAAGCCTGTGCGAAGCCCGCGAGGGAGATTAACACTACGCCAGCGAGAGCCGCTGCAAATATTGGTAGAATACCAGTTTGGACTTGGGCAATAGGAGCCGCGAGAACTTTTGCATCTGTGCGTGTTTTGTTTTGTTCGTTCATTCTATCATTCCTTTTTCCGTCACACCCGACGGTTCGGTTACGTTGCTGCAAGGCTGGTCTCCTGGCTCGCGGGTCAAAGTGCGATGTCACCTTCCCAGATTGTTGGTTTCCCAACGCTCCAGTGGTATTTGACATCCACTCACCGCTTACAGTCGCGGGGGCGGCTGCGGCATCAGGCCCCTGATTGGGTCACCCTCACCGCATTCCCATTTATCCCCTGCCGCTTGGCGGCATGAATGGGGATACCATGCCGTTTCTTTCTGAGGGGGATACGGGGGGTGGGTCAAGTAGAATCCTGCCGGCCTCTGAATTTTCTGGGATTTTGGGCGCAAACCAGCCCTTATTCGTTGAGTGCCCGCAATTAAAGTGAGAACGCACTCCCAAAGCTTGCAAGCAAAACAGATTCGCCGCCGATACCCATACAATCAGCATACCTCCGCACCTTCAGGGCGACTACAGGGTAGAAAATGCGCAATATCTTGTGGATAACTCTCCAAAATACGCCATTTGTGGTGTTTTTCGTTGACTCAATGGGCCCCTGTCCGAAACCCTATTGCAAAGGAATCAAATAGGGACAATTTTTTGCAGTTTTCTAGGCTCCGTCTGAATGGCTTCAAGAGCTTTGTCGATCCCACCGATCTTGTGATTGCGCATGGTCTTACAGGGGTTGTCGGCCCAAATGGCTGTGGAAAATCGAACTTGCTTGAGGCGTTGCGCTGGGTGATGGGGGAAACCCGCCCGAAGGCGATGCGCGGTGGCGGCATGGAAGACGTGATTTTTGCGGGAACCGCAACGCGACCCGCGCGCAATTTTGCCGAAGTCGCGATCACGATCGACAACAGTGATCGCCTTGCCCCCGCTGGTTTTAACGATCAGGATTCACTCGAGGTGGTGCGGCGCATTACCCGCGATGCGGGGTCTGCGTTCAAGGCAAATTCCAAGGATGCCCGCGCGCGAGACATCCAAATGCTGTTTGCCGATGCCTCGACGGGGTCCCATTCGCCAGCGCTTGTACGTCAGGGGCAGATCAGCGAATTGATCAACGCGAAACCCAAAGATCGTCGCCGAATTTTGGAGGAGGCTGCGGGCATTTCGGGGCTCTATCAACGCCGCCACGAGGCGGAGCTGAAGCTCAAAGGGACCGAAACCAATCTCTCACGGATCGAAGATGTTATTGAGGCCTTGGCCACTCAATTGGCGCAACTCGAACGCCAAGCAAGACAGGCCCAGAGATACCGCACCATTGGCGAGGAATTGCGCAAGTCCGAGGGGCTTTTACTGTATCGCCGTTGGAAAGAAGCGGATGAATTGCGTGCGGCGGCGCAAGCGGAACTGACCGAACTCACGCGCCTTGCTGGGGCGAGCGAAGGGGCGGCACGTTCGGCCACCAAAGCCCGCGCAAAAAACGAAGAAACCCTGCCACCTTTGCGCGAAGAAGAAACTATTGCTGCTGCCGTATTGACGCGTTTGGAAAATCAGCGAGATACCCTGTCCGAGCAAGAGGACCGCGCGCTTGATACAATCAAAACGCTCACCGCACGCATTGAGCAGTTGGCCAAAGATAAGGCGCGGGAACAGGAGCTTAACAAGGACGCAGGCGAGACGATTTCCGGTCTTGAATGGGAGCAAGCGCAACTAGCGAAGGCCGCTGAAGGCTATCAAGAACGACTTGAAATCAGCAATGAAGCCGCACAGGATGCGGCAAGTATCCTCCAAGATCGAGAAGCCGCCATCGGCCAGCTCACCGAAGACGTTGCACGCCTTGCAGCGCGACATCAATCGGCGCGGAGACTTGTCGAGGACCACCAAAAAACACTGGATCGAAACGAAGGAGATGCTGTCCGTGCGCGGGAAGCTTCGGCGCATTCTCAAGCCGCATTGTCAAAATCCTCCCTAGATTTTGAAGCCGCAGAGGACGCGCAAAATTTGGCAGCGAAGGCCACGGAAGCGGCCGAGGAGGCCCTGATTATGGCGGACAACGCGCGCGCCGATGCGCAGGCCCGTGAAGCGGATGCCCGCGCCGAGCGCAGCGAAGCCGAAGGCGAGGCAAACGCGCTGCGAGCCGAGGTTGGGGCGTTGGCACGATTGGTCGAACGTGACACCGCAGAGGGCGGGCAAGTTTTGGACGCCCTACAGGTTAAATCTGGCTATGAAAAAGCGCTTGGTGCGGCGCTTGCCGACGATTTGCGCGCTCCCGAAGTGCAGGATGAGATGCCTTCTGGCTGGGTGACTTTACCAGATTATCCCGCACCACAATCTTTGCCCTCTGGCGTGCAAGTTTTGACGCATTTTGTGACCTCGCCAAGCGTTTTACTTCGCCGTATGGGGCAAGTCGGTTTTGTGGAGGCCAGCGACGGGGCGCGCCTGCAAAAAGATTTGAAACCCGGGCAGCGGCTGGTCAGTATAGAAGGCGATTTATGGCGTTGGGATGGGTTTCGCGCGGGAGCAGAAGACGCCCCAAGTGCCGCCGCCTTGCGCCTCCAACAACTCAATCGTTTGGTGGAATTGAAGCGAGATTTGGAGGAAGTGAGTGCGCGGGCGGATGGCGCGAGCCGTGCGCATGACGTCTTGTCGTCGGACCTTCAGCGTCTAACCCGCGAGGACCAAGAGGCCCGCAACGCACGCCGCGATGCAGACCGTGCACTTACGGACGCGGGCCGCGCTCTTTCGCGGGCCGAAGCAGATCGCAATATCGCAGAAGGCAAGCTTGAGAGTCTGCGGCTTGCGGTCGTGCGCCACGAAGAAGAAGCGTTGGGGGCACGCAATCGGGTGAATGACGCGGCGGCGATCCTTGCGGACTTGGATGATTTGGATCAAGCGCGTGAGGAAGTCGAAGACGTGAAAATGACGGTTGAGGCGGCACGGATGACGATGATGTCAAAACGGTCGGCCTTTGACGAGGTGCGCCGCGAAGGCGATGCACGCACCAAGCGCCGCCAAGAGGTTCTCAAGGAAATCAGCGGTTGGCGGCTTCGTTTGGAGAATGCGGAAAAACGCATTGGAGAATTGGAAGAACGGCGGCTTGAAAATGAGGCTGAACTTCAGGAAGCACAGACCGCGCCAGACGAAATCGCTGCGAAACGGATGGCTTTAGCGGAAGCCATTGCTACGGCGGAAATAAGGTGTCGGGGAGCGTCTGACAAGCTTGCAGAGGCCGAGACAGCATTGCGAGAGGCGCTTCTTGCGGAACGTGACGCGGAGCGGGCCGCAGGCGAAGCGCGAGAAGTGCGCGCGCGGGCCGACGCGCGGGCCGATGCCACGCGCGAGACCGCGATTCATGCCGCAGAGCGCATTGCCGAAGCCATGGAAACTACGCCCGAGAACTTGCTTGAGACGCTGGGCGTTCTGCCCGAAAATATGCCAGATTCCGAGGCCGTGGAGGCGGATGTGAACCGTCTAAAACGTCAACGTGATGCTCTGGGTGCGGTGAACCTTCGGGCCGAGGAGGACGCGCGGGGCGTTCAGGAAGAGCACGACCACCTGGCAAGCGAGAAAGCCGATTTGGATGAAGCCATCAAGAAGCTTCGTACCGGAATTGCCAGCTTGAATAAAGAGGGTCGTGAGCGGCTTTTGACCGCGTTTGAGCAAGTGAACAGCAACTTTACCTTGTTGTTCAAACATCTGTTTGGCGGCGGCGAAGCGAACCTTGTATTGGTTGAATCTGACGACCCACTTGAAGCGGGCCTTGAGATTATGTGCCAACCTCCTGGTAAAAAACTTAGCACGATGAGCCTCCTGTCTGGGGGCGAGCAGACCCTGACGGCCATGGCACTTATCTTTGCGGTATTTCTTGCTAATCCAGCGCCGATTTGCGTTCTTGATGAAGTCGACGCGCCGCTTGATGATGCCAATGTGACGCGGTTCTGCGACCTGTTGGACGAGATGACGCGCCGGACCGAAACACGGTTTTTGATCATCACCCACCATGCGGTCACGATGGCGCGCATGGATCGACTGTTCGGTGTGACAATGGCCGAACAGGGCATAAGCCAGCTGGTTTCTGTGGACCTCAAAAAGGCTGAGGCGCTGGTCGCTTAAACCAGCCCTCAACCGTTTTCTTAAAGCTTGTTCACCAAGTCATTTGTGGGCCAAGCGTCTGCGGGCAATCCAAGACGCTGCTGTTCTAGCTGAACCCCAGCGCGCGTTTTTGCCCCAAGGATGCCGTCAATTTTACCCACATCGTGCCCCCTTGCTGAAAGCTTTTTCTGGAGCGATTTCATTTGTGCATCCGATAGCGAAGGATCCGGGGACCCCAAGTTGAAAACGGGGGCACCTTCAAGACGCGTGGCAAAATAGGCGGCGGTCGTGACATAGACGAAACTCTTGTTCCACTCGAAGTACACGTGAAAATTGGGGTAAGCTAAAAATGCAGGGCCGTTGCGCCCCATCGGCAAAAGAATAGAGGCCTCTAAATTGTCAGAGCCAAGGTTTGCACTTCTAGCTTTTACACCCATGCGCTTCCAATCGGAGACTTTGTAGGATTTATCAAGGCCAGTCTTGCTCCAGTCAAGATTGCTGGGCACGACGATCTCTTGCAACCAAGGTTGTCCTGCATTCCAGCCTAGGCCTTTGAGCATTTTCGCGCCCGACAGAAGCGCATCTGGCGGGGAGGTTTTTAGTGATACTTTGCCATCGCCGTCGCCGTCTACACCATTGCGGATGATGTCTTCGGGGAGCATTTGCACCATGCCGACTTCTCCGGCCCATGCACCGGTTGTATTCGTGGGGCTAAAATTGCCGCGTTCAAAGAGTTCGATTGCAGCAAAAACTTGGGGGCGAAACAGGTTCGGACGGCGACAATCATGCGAGAGCGTGACGAGGGAGTTGAGGGTGTTAAAGTCGCCTTGTACCGCGCCGTAATCGGTTTCCAACGCCCAGAATGCCAGCAAAACGCCTCGTGAAACGCCGTATTGCTGTTCCATTTGGTCAAAGACTGCATCGTATTTTTTCTCGTTGTTGCGGCCATGATCCATACGATTTTTGCTAATGACGGCGCGTGCGAATTCGTTGAAGTCTTTCTTGAAAATGCCCTGTGAACGGTCGGCCTTTAGGGTGCGCGGATCTTGTTTTACGCTGGCGAAAAACGCGTCGACCGTTGATTTCGAGTGGCCGCGTGCGGTGGCTTCTTGTTTCATGTTGGCAACAAATTGCCCGAAATCCCCCCCGCACTGGTTTTGAGCCATTGCAGTTGTGGACAGCAAGCTCAGAAAGAAGGCAGCAAGTGGGGCGCGAAAAAACATTAGGTACTCCGAGTATGAAATTTTGCGGCAGCCTAACAGGCCTTTGGATTCAGGCAAGGTTCAAAACAGGGCGAGGACAGCGCATAGGCCGATTGCCGCGCCCCAAGTTTTCCAAAGGACGCGAACGGTTGCGTCGATTTCGTCAGGTCCAATTGAGTGGTTTCCAGTGGGATTTACATAGGGGAAATCACGCGCTTCCCCATCGTAACTTCTTGGGCCAGCGAGCGCGATATTGAGGCATTGTGCCATAGCGGCTTCGGGCCAGCCCGCGTTGGGTGAACGATGTTTCGGCGCATCAATTCGCACCGGCTTCAACGCATGCATGTTGCCGCAAACGACGAGGATGAGGAGCGCGGTAATCCGCGCGGGGAGGTAGTTGAGCAGGTCGTCAAACCGCGCTGCCGCCCAACCGAATTCCGCGTGGCGAGGGGTGCGATAGCCGATCATGCTGTCGGCGGTATTCGTAATTTTATACAGAAATAGACCAGGCAGGCCGAAGAGGAGGAACCAGAAAACTGGGGCAATCACACCGTCTGAGAGGTTTTCCGCGGCGCTCTCGATCGCGGCGCGGCTGATTTGGGAGTCGTCCATATCGGTGGTGTCTCGGCCAACGATCCGCGCCACAGAAATCCGCGCATTCACGTTTGACAGACGAAGTGCGTTGGCAACGGCGGACACATGCTCGGTCAGGCTTTTCTGCGCTACGAGGATCGCGGCACAGAGGAGTTCAATCAACCAGCCAAACGGGAGCGCCGAAAGTACGAGGCCAGCAGAGATGGCACCAAGGCAAAGCCCGCCAAAAACCACCGTGCCTTTAAGTTTTCGATTATCCCCGTAATTTGCGCGTTCATCCGCGAATCCGATCAGCTTTCCAAACAGGACGGCGGGGTGCGTGAACCGGTCCCATAACAGTCGAGGCTCGCCAAATACCGCATCCAAGAGGAGGGCTAAAAGGAGGATTAACGGAAGGCTCACAGGGCACTTTCGAGTTGGTCCCATTGGTTGGGCGCAGGCATTCCAAGACGCAGCCAATGGTTTGAATATGGAAAAATCCGCGAGAGAACGTGATTATGGGCAAGCTTCTCGAACCACTTTTGCGCGTCGTCAACATGATAGAGTTGAAACAGCGTGGTGCCTGCGACGGATTCGGCACCCGCAGTTTGCAACAGCGCGTTCATACGGCCGGCATCTTGTGCAAGTCGAGAGCGGGTTTTCTCTGCCCAATCAAAATCTGCGAGAGCGGCAATTCCTGTGGTGATTGCGGGACCGGAAATCTGCCAAGGCCCGAGGGTTTCGCGAAGCTCATTTATGAGTCCCGGATCGCCAATAACAAACCCAAGACGCAGCCCAGCAAGTCCCCAGAACTTGCCGAAACTCTTGAGGATGAGTGTTCCGGGTTCGCATGCTTTTGCGATATGACTTTGAGCGGGCGCAACATCGCAAAAGCTTTCGTCAATGATGGTGAGGGGCGTGTGAGGCAGGGAGGCGGTGAAGGCACCTGTGGGGTTATTCGGGTGCACCGTGACCGAGGCGTCGATGCCGTCCTCCTCGATGTTCCACCCTGCAGTGCGAAAAGCGGCGGCGTGTTCGTTATACGTTTTCTGGATGATACGAACCGCGCCTTTTTTAACCGACAAATGCGGGATGCGCGCGATCAGGGCGCTGGCTCCGGGGGCGGCAAGAACGGCGGCAGAGTCGGGAACATTCCAAAAGGCGCGGGCGGCCTTCTCTAGCGCGGCAAAAGCGCTGTGATCAGGGAGGGACATCCATGCGTTGGCGGGGAACGACGGCAAGGGAAAGGGCACGGGGTTTATGCCGGTGGACAGGTCGAGCCAATCGCCCCTCGTACCGCCGAACTGTTCCATTGCAGCATCAATTCCGCCGCCGTGGTCCCGCTGCGTTTTCATGCGTCAGAATTAGAGGGTTTGAGGGACGGTAACGGAGGATGGCGCGTAATAAAGTGCCCCTTCACGCCCGCGGGCCATGTGCGATAGGGAATCTGTCCCGTTTCGCTCGCTTGATGCAGAGCCGCGTATTCCACGATGGCTTCGGCGGCATCTAGGGTGGCTTCAAATTTCCCGAGCGTATAGGCCAACTTTCCTTCCGCTTGGATCGCGATATTACAACCGTGGGTGCAGCCCATCAAGCAGCTTACACGCCGTGTTTGTACCTGCTCGGCTGCGACTGATTCGATTAATTCAGCCAAAGCGGCGCCGTCGGTGACGTCTGCACCGGTTTCTGCCCAACCTTCGCGCTTACAGGTGTCGCAAATTGTAATGAATGTCGTCATCTCATACCCCTTTTGCGTGTACCTCAATCGGATTCTCGCCGGAATTTCAACCCGTAGATGTAAGTTAACATTTCGAGGCAAGATATTAACCTGTTGTTAGTCTTTCGGGCGGAAAATAGTTAACGGTGGGATGTCTGGTGGGTAATAATGAATTTAGCAGTTGAGCAGTGCAATCCACTGATTGGAGGTTGTATGCGTATTTTAATCGTTGAGGGTAATCCAAACCTTGGGCGCATTTGGCAGGACCATTTAGAACGGCTTGATTTTGAAGTTGTTCTTGTTTCTGGGCAAAGTGGTGCCGTGAAATCCCTAGAAGAAGAAAGCTTCAACGCGATTGTTCTCAACCTAGTTTTAAAGGGTGAAAGCGCATTTGCAGTCGCGGATTATGCAAGTTACAAACGCCCCGATGCGAAGGTGATTTTCGTGACAGACACGAGCTTTTTCTCGGACGGTTCTATTTTTGCTTTGGCCCCAAATGCCTGTGCCTATGTGCGCGAGCAAACGCCGCCAAACGATTTGGCGGCGATTGTGGCCCATTATGCGGGAGATCGGTCCTAACAGATTAGAGCTCGTCGCGTCCGTGTTCTTGGTTAAAGTCAAGGATCGGATTGATCGGAATAATCCGGTTCGGGTTAATCGTTTCGTGGCTATAATGATAGTGCCGCACGATGTGATCCATGTTGGTCGTTCCCGCGACGCCGGGCATTTGATAAAGCTCGCGCGTATAGGCCCAAAGGTTGGGATAATCGATCAGGCGCTTGCGGTTACATTTGAAATGTAGGTGATAAACCGAGTCAAAGCGGAACAGCGTTGTTGCCAGCCGCCAGTCTGCCTCCGTGAGGCGATCGCCCATCAAATAGCGGTGGGTTGAGAGGCGGTTTTCGAGCCAGTCGAGCGTGTCGAAAAGCGCTGTGACAGGCGCCTCATAAGCCGCTTGGGAGGTTGCAAAACCAGCTTTATAGACGCCGTTATTCACGTTGGAATAAACTCGCGCGTTAATTTCTTCGATGTCGTCGCGCATCTCTTCAGGCCAGAAATCCAGAGTGTTTCCTGTGATCCCGTCAAAGGCGGAATTGAACATGCGGATGATTTCGCTGCTTTCATTGCTGACGATGGTTTCGCGCTGTTTGTCCCAGAGGATAGGCACTGTCACGCGGCCCGACACGTCGGCTTGCGCCTTCGTATAAATATCGCGTGCAAAGGGCAGGTTATAGAGCGTGTCGCCGGTCGCGCCAAAGTCGTCCTTCTCAAAGGTCCATCCTTCGGTCAGCATATCAGGGTGCACAACGCTTATGGAAATGTGGTCCTCTAGCCCCTTGAGGGCACGGAAAATAAGAGTGCGATGGGCCCATGGGCAGGCATAGGATACATAAAGATGGTAGCGCCCACTTTCCGCAGGAAAGCCGCCATCGCCACTGGGCCCTGCGGCGCCGTCGGGCGTAATCCAATTGCGAAAACCGGCAGTGGAGCGCTTAAAGGCGCCGCCTGTGGATTTCGTATCGTACCATTCGCTGTGCCATTTTCCGTCTACAAGTTGTCCCACGCGGCGCTCCTATAAATATGTCTCTTGTAACTTAGTTTTTGTAGCATGGGGATTAAACCCACATAGGGGCGCAGGGAGGGTGCGAGTGCGCACAAAGGCGCCAGACGCAAAACACTCCAGTGTCATGTTAGAATCTGATTGCACCGAGCAAGGCGAGGGCATACGTTGCCCCTAACGAAGCCCACAGGGCCAGAGAGGTTGGTTGTCGCGGTTTGACCCAGATAGGGGAACCAAAGCAACGTCGTTAAGCGCAGTTTCAGCGGTCCTTCCCCTCTGCCCAAACAAGGAGAATGGACATGACATCGCGTACTTCAATAGTTTCCCTTTCGGCCGTTTTGGTTATGACTGGTTTGCCCGTAATGGCGCATCCAGGACATTTGATTGAGGCAGCAGGGCATACCCATTGGGGCGCGGCGATAGCATTAGGCGGGGCGATTGCGATTGGTCTTTGGGTGGCGAAGGGTCGGAAAAAACCTGAGGCAGAAGAAGCCGAAGCGGAAGAAGAGATTTCCGAAGCCGAACCCCAAGAAGCTTGAAGGAATTCCGATATGTCAAAAGTAGGTGTGATGATTTGCGGCCATGGGTCGCGCAGCCAAGCCGCCGTGGACCAGTTTGCGGTTCTGGCCGAAAAGCTTCCTGCGTTGTTGCCGTCAGATTGGATGGTGGACTACGGATATCTTGAGTTCGCAAACCCTGTAATCCGCGATGGTCTTGATCGTTTGCGGGCTGGCGGATGTGACCGGATCGTAGCGGTTCCGGGAATGCTTTTTGCCGCGATGCACGCCAAGAATGACATTCCGACCGTGCTGAATACTTATGCCGCAAAACACGGCGTTGAAATTTCCTATGGCCGCGAACTTGGCGTTGATCCCAAGATGATCGCAGCCGCAGGCGAGCGTATTCAGGAAGCGGTAGATCGGGCGAATTCGGAACTGGGTGCAGTGCCGCTGGAGGAAACCTGTCTGGTTGTGATCGGGCGCGGCGCGTCCGACCCAGATGCCAACGGAAATGTGAGCAAAATCGCAAGGATGTTGTGGGAAGGCATGGGGTTTGGCTGGTGCGAAGTTGGCTATTCCGGCGTGACATTCCCGCTAGTGGAACCCTGCCTGACGCATGTGGCGAAGCTTGGGTACAAGCGGGTTATTGTGTTTCCGTATTTCTTGTTTACCGGAATTTTAATCGACCGTATTTACGGCTTTACGGACCAAGTTGCCGCCGCGCATCCTGATATCGAGTTTGTGAAAGCTGGGTATTTGAATGACCATGCAAAAGTGTTGGAAACCTTTGCAGAGCGTGTAACCGAACAGCTCGGGGAGATCGTTCCGCCGACGTGTGGAACGTGCAAATACCGCACGCAAGTCTTGGGTTTTGAAGCCGAGGTTGGCGCGGTTCAGGAAAGCCACCATCACCACGTTGAGGGACAAGGGGCCAATGCGCCAGGCAGTAATGTCGAGGATTGTGCGTTGTGCGCTGACTTCTGTACGGGGGAATGTCGGTTGGAAATGTTGGCCCATTCGCATGATCATACTCACGACCACGACCACGACCATGCGCATGATCATTCCCACACGCACGACCATGTTCACGCTGAATACCCGCATCCCAAACACCCGCATGGGCCAGAAAGCGCACGCAAGAAATGAGGGGGGAAGACCGATCATCGAGCCCGCAAGCGGGCCACTCTGCTCGGCCTGCGCTCAGGTATGAGCGCGCGCCCGCCGAAATCTATGCGCAGAGTTTTGCAACCGTCGCCAAGGAGGCTCGTTTGGAGCGCTTTGACGCAGGCATGACGGCCCTTGCGACCCGCATTATTCATGCCTGTGGTATGATCGAGGTCGCGGATCGCCTTGCGTTTTCGCCCAATGCTTATGCGGCAGGGCAGGCCGCATTACAGGCCGGTGCGCCAGTTTTGTGCGATTGTGAGATGGTTGGGGCGGGGATCATTCGCCGGTATTTACCTGCTGGCAATGAGGTGATTGTGACGCTAAACAATGCAGAGGTTCCTGATCGTGCGCAGGCCATCCAAAACACACGGTCGGCGGCGGCGGTTGAGCTTTGGCTAGAACACCTAGACGGCGCTGTGGTCGCGATTGGCAACGCGCCAACAGCCCTTTTCCATTTGCTTGAGTTGATAGATCAAGGCGCGCCAAAACCCGCTGTTATCCTTGGATTTCCCGTGGGATTTGTGGGAGCTGCGGAAAGTAAAGCGGAACTCGCTGCGCGCCCACGTGGATGTGAATTTATCGCGCTGCGCGGACGTCGTGGCGGATCGGCTATTGCCTCTGCTGCGGTGAATGCGCTCGCCGCGGGATTGCCGGAGGTTACGACATGAGTGCTTGGCTCCATATCGTCGGAATTGGCGAAGACGGATTGGAAGGACTTACCCCCGCAACACGCGCGGTTGTTGAGGCGGCAGAGGTCATCGTCGGCGGTGATCGGCATCAAGCTTTGGCAAATGTTGGATCGGCAAAACGTGTGGCTTGGCCCTCGCCATTTGATGCGTTGATCGACGTTCTGAAGGCCCACAAGGGGCAACGCGTTGTCGTTTTGGCGACGGGTGATCCGCTTTGGTATTCCGTTGGTGCACGGATTGGGCGCTCAATCGATCCAAGCGAAATTACCTATCATCCGCAAGTCGGCGCGTTTCAACTTGCTGCGGCGCGGATGGGCTGGAGCATGGCCGATTTGGAAACGCTGACGGTGCATGGTCGCCCTGTGGAACAGATGATCGCGTTTATTCAGCCCGATCAACGCTTGCTGATCCTGACCACGGGGGCGGAAACGCCCGCGCAAATCGCGCAATTCCTGGCGGCGCGTGGTTATGGGCGCAGTCGCATGGTTGTTTTGGCGGCAATGGGTGGCGAAAATGAGAAACGTTTCGAAGGGGTTGCCGCGAGTTGGGATCACGAAGTGCCCCCCTTTAACACGCTAGCGGTTGAATGTGTGGCGGCACCGAATGCGGCACTTCTTCCACGCGTTCCGGGCCTTGCGGACGATATGTTTGAGCACGATGGCACCATGACTAAGCAAGAGGTGCGTGCGGCAACCTTGTCCAAACTGATGCCGATGCGCGGCGCGTTGTTGTGGGATGTGGGAACCGGCTGTGGTTCGGTGGCCGTTGAGTGGATGCGGTCGGCGCGCTATGCGCGGGCCATCGGGATTGAGCCACGGGCGGATCGACGCGCGATGGCGGCGGCGAATGCGCTGGCGCTGGGCGTCCCGAAACTAGAATTGGTGGACGGGCGTGTGCCCCAAGCTCTCGCGGATCTCCCCGCTCCAGATGCGGTGTTTATCGGCGGGGGGTTAAGCCGCGAAACCTTTGATGCCGCGTGGAGTGCTTTGCGTCCATTGGGGCGGCTGGTTGCCAATGCGGTGACGCTTGAGAGTGAGGCCATACTCGTGTCGCTTTACAAGGAATTTGGTGGGCAGTTGGTGAAGCTTTCTGTGCATCGCGTTCAGACACTTGGGGGCGAAGGCTCTGGGCATACCGGCTGGAAACCACTGATGCCCGTGACACAGTTGAGTTTGGTTAAACGATGACCGGAAAACTTTACGGAGTTGGGCTGGGTCCGGGCGACCCAGAACTGATGACATTGCGTGCGGCAAAACTCATTGCAGCAGCCGAAGTTGTGGCCTATCCCGCGCTCGCGGGTGGGGCGAGTTTCGCGCGATCGATTGCGGCTGAATACATCCCCGCTGGCGCCCATGAAATCGTCATGGATGTGCCGATGACTGTTGAACGCGGCCCCGCCCAAGCAGCCTATGATGAGGGGGCCGCCCAAATCGCCAAAGAGCTTGAGCAAGGGCGCAATGTTGTGTGTTTGTGCGAAGGGGACCCGTTTTTCTATGGCTCCTTTATGTATCTTTTTGCGCGCTTATCCGGCCGTTTTGAATGCGAAGTTGTGCCAGGTGTGACCAGTGTGACGGCCTGTGCTGCGCGGGCAAAAATGCCTTTGGCGGCGCGTAATGAACGGGTTACGATTCTGCCCGGCCCACTGCCCGAGGCCGAGTTACGCCTGCGAATTGAAGGCGCGGAAAGCGTCGCGATTATGAAAGTCGGACGGCACCTTGCGAAAATTCGCAACGTGATCTCCGATTTGGGCCTGCTTGCCCAAGCCACCTATATCGAGCGTGCGAGCCTTCCCCAAGAAGTGGTCGTTCCGCTCAAGGATGCGCCCGAAAACGCACCCTATTTTTCAATGATTTTGCTGACGAAGGGAGCTGATCCATGGCTCTAACGACTTCCCCCAAATCCACCCCGAACCCTGTTGTAGTTTGCCTCTCTAAATCTGGCGAAGCAACGGCGCATCGTGTAGCTGAAATCCTTGGTGCGGCGGTACATGGCCGCGCAGATCGCGTGACAAAGGCCGATGCATTTTTCGCCGATGCGCTGGAACATGTGCGCACGCTTTTCGCCAGTGGCACCCCAGTTGTCGGCGTTTGTGCGAGCGGTATCCTTATCCGTGCGGTGGCGCCATTACTGGCCGATAAAACAACCGAGCCACCCGTTATTTCGGTCGCGGATGATGGCAGCGTTGTCGTGCCATTGTTGGGTGGGCATCGCGGGGCCAATCGGTTGACGCAACAAATTGCAACGGCCCTTAACAGCCATGCCGCGATCACAACGGCGGGCGATGTGGCTATGGGAGTCGCCCTTGATGCGCCGCCCGCGGGCTATCGTTTGGCCAATCCGCAAGACGCGAAATCCGTTATGGCGGCGCTTTTGAATGGCGCCACGGCCTCGCGTCAGGGCGAAGCGATTTTCGACCTTGAGAATGACGTTGACGGCGCGGTTCAGCTTTACGTGACCGAAGCTCCGGTTGACGGAAATGAAACCAAGCTGGTTTACCATCCACAACGTTTTGCGCTGGGCCTTGGATGTGCGCGAAACGCCGATCCCGAGGAAATGTGGGCGTTGGTGACAGAAACCCTGACGCGCGAAGGGATTGCGCAAGGGGCGATTGCCTGTGTGAATTCCATCGACCTCAAGGGAGACGAACCCGCGATGAATGTTGTTGCTGCGCGCCTCGGTGTGCCGTTGCGATTGTTCACGGCTGCCGAACTTGAGGCCCAAAGCCCACGGCTCGAAAATCCTTCCGACGTGGTCTTTGCCGAAGTCGGCTGTCATGGCGTGTGCGAGGGGGCTGCATTGGCCGCGGCTGGAGCCATAAGCGAGTTGATCGTTGCGAAACAAAAAACGGCGAATGCGACATGCGCCTTGGCGCGGGCCGAAGACCCGATTATTGAGTTCGCTGGCCGTTCCCGTGGTCGCCTGTCGATAATCGGCATCGGTCCGGGTCAACACAGTTGGCGCACGCCAGAGGCCAGCCGCCTTGTCGCCGAAGCCGAGGAACTCGTGGGCTACGGTCTTTATATCGATCTGCTCGGGCCGCTTGCCTTTGGCAAAACACGGTCGGATTTCCCGCTTGGCGGCGAGGAAGATCGCTGTCGTTTCGCGCTTGAGCAGGCTGCTTTGGGCAAGAATGTTGCGCTGATTTGTTCCGGCGACGCAGGAATTTACGCCATGGGCGCCTTGGTGTTTGAACTCTTGGATCGCGGCCCTGATGAGATGGGCGTAAGCGATGCAGCCCACCGCGTCGATGTTGTCTCAACCCCAGGCGTTTCGGCGCTTCAGGGAGCCGCCGCACGCGCAGGAGCTCCTCTTGGCCACGATTTCTGCGCGATCTCGCTCTCGGATTTGCTCACCCCCCGCGAAGATATCGTGAAACGGCTTCATGCCGCAGCCGAGGGTGATTTTGTCATCGCGTTTTATAATCCCGTCTCAATGCGCCGACGTACCCTGTTGGCCGAAGCCCGCGATATCCTGCTCAAACATCGCCCCGCAGACACACCCGTAATGCTCGCCAGTTCATTGGGACGCCCCGAAGAAAACGTGCGCTACAGACGACTCGCGGATTTGGAAGTGGACGAAGTGGATATGTTGACCGTGGTTTTGGTGGGCTCTAGCAACTCAAAACTCGCCCAACTCGGCGAAGGCCCGCGCATGTATACTCCCCGTGGCTATGCCCGAAAAATTGACGGCGATTTAGCCAAGAAAGTAGTGTGATATGACAGTCTTTTTTATCGGGGCAGGCCCCGGCGATCCGGAACTTTTGACCCTAAAAGCCGCGCGTGTGATTGGTGAATGTCCCGTGTGCTTGTATGCGGGTTCGCTGGTGCCGCCACAGGTCGTTGAATGTGCCCCAGAAGGCGCACGCGTTTTGGACACAGCGCCAATGACCTTGGACGACACCCACGCCGAAATCTTGGCGGCCCATAAACGGGGCGAAAACGTCGCGCGGGTTCATTCAGGCGATCCGTCGCTTTACGGGGCGATTGCCGAGCAAATACGGCGATTGAAAGCCGATGGAATCGATTATCAGATCATTCCGGGTGTGCCAGCCTATGCCGCCGCCGCCGCCGCCCTTGGTCAAGAGTTAACTATTCCTGAAATCGCGCAATCCATTGTTTTGACACGGATGTCGATGCAGTCGACCTCTATGCCTGCAGGCGAAACTCTTGATAATTTTGCCCGTACGGGGGCCACTTTGGCGATCCATTTGGCGGTCCGTAATATGCGGGAAATCGAACGGGTTTTGGTGCCGCATTACGGCGAAGACTGTCCTGTGGTGGTGGCGTATCGCGTTGGCTGGCCCGACGAGATGATGCTGCGCGGAACTTTGGCGGATATTCGCAAGAAGGTCCGTGCTGCGAAAATTACGCGAACCGCCCTTATTCTCGTTGGTCCAGCCCTTGGAGAAGTGCGCGACTTTAAGGATTCCGCCCTTTATGATCCCACCATGCCGCATGTGCTGCGCCCTGTAACTGGTGTTGATTTGGTCGAAGACATCAACACCTAGGGGAAACAGTTTTGAGGGTTAAGGTTAACTTGACCTACACGTCCTCTGTGGCATTCTTAACGGAAGCGGCGCTGTGTCGTAATTTGATTCTCGGAGTTGTGATGTCTGATTTTCTACCCAAAGAAGTGCGCGAAGGTCTTGAACGGGCCCGTATGGCCGCTTTAAGAAAGCGGAGCCGTTTGTGTGTGCACACGGGGCCGGATGTCTTCCCGATTCTTAAGTTTTGGGATCGTGGCTTCTCTTTGGAGGCAAAAAACGCGCCGCATATTCGTGGGTTGGTGGATGTTTTTGATGGAAGTCGGCACCTGTATCAATGTCTGATTGTCGCTTCAGAAACGCATGACGATGAAATCCATTTTGATTTTAAGCGCGCCACCGTCGCCGCAGATCGGGCCGCGCTTGATTTTGCTGTCTCGGATAACGCCCCCGTCGCCTTGATCGTTCACGCTAGATAGCATTGGGGAGGGCGCAACCTTACTTGCCACGCCCGTCCAACCTATTGCAAATCCCCAAAGGCCGCTTGCATCCGCGATACCGCTTCTTGAATGCGGGATCGCTGCGTTCCGATATTGAACCGCAGGTGAACCTCTCCCCCTGTACCAAATGTGGGCCCCTGATTTGTGGCAATGCGGGCAACTTTTGCCACCCTCTCCGAAATTTCGCTCATCGACATTCCCGTACCAGCAAAATCGACCCAAGCCAGATATGTCGCTTCGAGGTGCATTGATTTTAGGCCCGGAATCGCATTGATGCCTTCGTCGAAAATACGTTTATTTTCAGCAATGTAGGCCACAAGTGAATCCACCCATTCGGCCCCTTCTGGTGAATAGGCGGCCGTTGTCGCGACAAGGCCAAAACTATTTGGCGACAGACTGAGCGCGCTCATTCTTGCGGCAAACTTCTGATGCAAATCTGGGTCTTCGATAATTGCGTTGCCCGTGTAGGCCCCAGCGATATTGAAGGTTTTTGACGGGGCTGTCAGCATCACAAGACGATCCGTTACCCCCTCAATCAACGGCATTGCCGTGTGTTTTGCACCGTCAAAAACCACGTCATGGTGAATTTCATCACAGACAAGCGTAAGATCGTGCCGGATAGCAAATGCGACCACGGCTTCCAACTCGCCACGCGTCCAGACACGCCCCCCAGGATTGTGCGGCGAACAGAGGATCAACATGGTTTCTTTGCCAGTCATTTTGGCGTCATAGGCCGCAAAATCCATTTCATAGCGACCGTTGTTATCCACCAAAGGACATTCAACCACTTTGCGGCCCGATGCGGAAATGATCCGCGCAAAAGCATGGTAAACGGGGGTGAAAATTACCACACCGTCGTCTGGAGCTGTGTAAGCTTCCAAACAAATACCAACTGCGTTCACGAGGCCATGGGTTGTAAAAATAGCTTTGGGATCAAAACTCCAGCCATGGCGGTTTTTCATCCACCAACAAATTGCCGCTCGATAGTCAGTTTCATCCGAGAAATAGCCAAAAACGCCATGGTCAATCATTCCCTGAAGCGCGTCGCCGACACATTTTGGGGGTCGAAAATCGGTATCGGCGACCCACATTGACAAACCGTCCTCTGGCGACACGCCGTATATCTTTTCCATGCCATCCCATTTTGAGGAATGGGTGCCGCGTCGATCGATTATGGTGTCAAATTTCATTTTGGTTCCTTGACGTTTCCAGTTTTTTGCAAAGCTATCGAAATGAAAGGCAGTTGCAAGGGGGTAGAAAGATTGCAACGGCGCGCATCATGCCCTAAATGACAAATATGAGCATACGTCCAATCCTTATCCATCCCGATCCGCGCCTCAAAAAGACTGCTGAGGCCATCGAAACCGTCACGCCAGCGTTGAAATCCCTCGCGGAAGATATGCTTGAAACGATGTATAACGCGCCCGGTATTGGCCTTGCCGCGCCGCAAATTGGTATTTTAAAACGTTTGATCGTTTTGGATTGCGTAAAGGAAGACGGCGCAGACCCCGAGCCTATGATTATGTTCAACCCTGAAGTGGTGTGGAAATCAGAGGCGCTCAACACCTATGAAGAGGGTTGTCTCTCGATTCCCGAGCAATTTGGCGATGTTGAACGCCCCGCCGAAGTTGGCGTGAAATGGATCGATGCCGAAGGGGCCGCACGTGAGGCGAAGTTTGATGCGCTTTGGGCGACCTGTGTGCAACATGAAATTGATCATTTGAATGGCACATTATTCATTGATTACCTTAAGCCTTTGCGCCGCCAGATGATCACGCGTCGGATGCAGAAACTTAAACGTGAGAGGGCGCGTGAATGAGTGTTCGCCCGTTCGTTGCTTGGCCCGATAAACGCCTGCGCACCGTTGCCCAACCGGTGGCCGAAATTACCGATGCCACCCGTGCCATTTGGGCTGATATGGTTGAGACAATGGAAGCGATGCCCGGTTTGGGGCTTGCTGCCGTTCAGATCGGCGTGTTGCAACGCCTTGCCGTTGTGGATTGCTCTCAGGAACGGGGGCAGGTTGTTTTGCTCGCCAATCCCGAGGTTTTGCATGCCAGTGGCAAGATGCGCGACCACGAAGAAGCCAGCCCAAATTTGCCCGGCGTTTCGGCGACGATCACCAGGCCACGCGCCGTGACTGTGCGATTTTTGAATTCCGAAGGCCTTGAAGAAGAACGCGATTTCGTGGGCGTCTGGGCAACTTCGGTTCAGCATCAAATCGACCATCTGAATGGTAGAATGTATTTTGACCACCTGTCAAAAATGAAACGAGACATGCTGCTGCGCAAGGCCAAAAAACTGCAAGGCTAGCGAGAGGACACTGCTATGCGCGTTATTTTCATGGGGACACCGGAATTTTCGGTTCCCGTCCTTGAGGCTTTGGTTGCTGCGGGCCACGAGATTTCCGCAGTGTATTGCCAGCCGCCGCGCCCTGCGGGACGTGGTAAAAAAGACCGTCCTAGCCCCGTGCAACAAAAAGCGGAAGCCCTTGGCCTTGAGGTGCGCACGCCTGTTTCCCTCAAAACGCCCGAAGCCCAAGAGGACTTTGCGGCGCTTGGGGCGGATATCGCCGTTGTGGTTGCCTATGGTCTAATCCTACCGCAAGCCATTTTGGATGCGCCGAAAAAGGGATGCCTTAATATTCACGCGTCGCTTTTACCCCGTTGGCGCGGGGCGGCACCAATCCATCGGGCGATTATGGCGGGTGATCCAGAGACGGGTATTTGCATCATGCAGATGGACGCGGGTCTTGATACCGGCGCTGTTTTGTTGCGCGAAGCGACGGCCATTGGTGCCGAGGAAACAACCGCGCAATTGCATGACCGCTTGTGCGACATGGGGGCGAAGCTTGTTGTGACCGCGCTCGAAGAATTGCCGCAACTGGAGGCCCTTACGCAATCTGATATTGGCGTGACCTATGCCGCGAAAATCGACAAATCCGAAGCGCGAATTGACTGGAGCCAAAGCGCCGAAGCGGTCGACCGTAAAATTCGTGGGCTTTCACCTTTTCCGGGGGCATGGTGCGACGTGGGCGGCGAGCGCCTCAAGCTGTTGGCGTCTCGCACGGCAGTGGGCATGGCCCCAGCAGGAACAGTTTTGGACGGTATGACAATTGCCTGTGCGACGGGGGCGGTTGAAATCCTTTTGGCGCAGAGACAGGGTAAAAAACCCATGTCCCCAGCCGATATTTTGCGCGGCCTTACCCTGCCTGAAGTGCTGATCTAGGCCCGAAAATCTAGCGCGTTTTCTTGAACGGTTCCATGCCTTGGCGGGCAAGTTCGTCGGCGCGTTCGTTTTCTGGGTGGCCTGCGTGGCCTTTAACCCATTCCCACGAAACGTCGTGACGGGCGTTTGCCGCGTCTAAGCGCTTCCAAAGGTCTTCGTTTTTTACCGGTTTTTTGGCCGCAGTTTTCCAGCCGTTTTTCTTCCAGCCAAAGATCCATTTCGTGAGGCCATCTTTGACATAATTGCTGTCGGTCACGAGGGTAAGTTTTGACGGGCGTTCCAGCGCTTCGAGGGCGCTAATCGCTGCCATAAGCTCCATACGATTGTTCGTGGTATCAGCGGCCCCGCCACAAAGAGGGCGTTCTTTGACAACGGTTTTGCCTTCGCGGGCAATGAGAATTGCGCCCCAGCCACCTGGTCCTGGATTTCCACTGCAAGCGCCGTCGGTATAAGCATAAAGTTCAGACATGGGCGGTTATAAGTATCCAAGGTGCAGTGACGCCATCCAGTCCCACGTCTTGGCCAAAGGCACAGCGCGAGATTTGAAAGCCGACGTTTGTTAAAATGTGGTCGAGTTCTTCTTGGGTATAAAGCGCATAAAACCGGCCAATGCCATCGCGAATTTCTGCTGTTCCGGTTTTCATTCCAAGATGCAGATGCCCTGTGGGTTTTAGGGCGCGGTGGAGGGCCAAAAGGTGCCGTGGAAAATCAGCTTTGGAGGCGTGGAGAAGCGAGAAATTCGCCCAAACGCCGTTGTAAATATCATCGCCGGAAATGTCGTCAAAGGTCGCGAGTTGCGCTTCTACGCCATAGAGTGCGCGGGCCTGTTCAATCATTGCTGGGCTTGCGTCGCGGGCGTCGACATTCAAACCTGCAGCGACCATGCGGGCCGATGCGCGCCCTGTGCCACATCCCAAATCCAAAACGGTTGCGCCCTTTGGTAGTCGCGCAATGAACGCGTCTAGGGCGGGGAAGGGCGCGTCCGTTTCCACCATTTTAGCGTAGTCGCTGGCACGGGCTTCATAGACGGCGAGGGTTTCTTTGTCGACGCTCACACGGCCTCGCGCAACACGCGGGGGACCTTAAACTCAACGTTTTCTTCGGCTGTTTCAACGAATTTTACGGTGACGTCATAGCGGGTTTTGAAGGCGTCGATGACCTCATTGACCAGAATTTCCGGCGCACTCGCACCTGCCGTCACGCCGACCGACTTGATGCCCTCAAGGGCACGCCAATCGATGTCATGGGCACGCTGAACAAGTTGCGCATAGGAGCAGCCAGCTGCTGCTGCAACCTCTACAAGGCGTTTGGAATTGGAGCTGTTTGGAGCGCCGATTACAAGGATCGCGTCCGAACTTGGTGCCATCGCCTTGACCGCTTCTTGGCGATTGGTCGTGGCGTAGCAGATGTCTTCTTTGTGGGGGGCAATGATGGCGGGGAAGCGCGTTTTGAGGGCTTCTACGATGAGGGCCGTGTCATCGACTGAGAGCGTTGTTTGCGTAATATAGGCCAGCTTTTCAGCGTCGCGCACAACGAGGTGCGCAACGTCTTCGGGAGTTTCCACAAGGAGCACTTCGCCCTCGGGCAATTGCCCCATTGTGCCGACGGTTTCGGGATGGCCTTTGTGGCCAATCATAACCATTTGCAAACCGCGTTCGGCATGGCGCTCGGCCTCAATGTGAACTTTGCTCACGAGGGGGCAGGTGGCATCGACAAACAACATGTCGCGGGCTTGGGCGGCGGCGGGCACGGATTTCGCAACTCCGTGTGCCGAAAAGATAACGGGGCGATCATCGGGACATTCCGCCAGCGTTTCGACAAAGACGGCCCCCTTGGCCCTAAGCTCATCCACGACGTATTTATTGTGGACGATCTCGTGGCGCATATAAACGGGAGCGCCCCATTTTTCGAGGGCCATTTCGACGATTTTGATCGCACGTACAACCCCCGCACAGAATCCGCGCGGTGCGGCAAGATAAAGGGTAAGGGGAGGTTTTTGCATGGGTGCCTCATTGGTTGATGTCCCAGAGGTATGCGTTCGAGCGTTATTGGTAAAGAGGCGCGTGGGTAAAAAGCACGAGCTTGAAACGAAAACCGGGGCCCAATGGACCCCGGTTCAGTTTATTCTTGCTCTGCCATCATCGTCGGAGCCGCATCTTCTTCTGAGTTGGGCTCACGAGGTGGGCGCCCAACCACATCCTTAAGCTCATCAAGTTCGATGAAGTTGTCGGCTTGACGACGCAACTCGTCCGAAATCATCGGAGGTTGGCTGCGGATTGTCGAAACAACGGAGACACGCACGCCTTGACGCTGCAAGCTCTCAACGAGAGGGCGAAAATCACCGTCCCCCGAAAAGAGAACAACATGGTCGACATGTGGTGCAAGTTCCATGGCATCAACAGTGAGTTCGATGTCCATGTTACCTTTGACTTTCCGGCGCCCCATGGAATCAGTATATTCCTTCGCCGGTTTTGTCACCATCGTGAAGCCGTTGTAATGAAGCCAATCTACGAGCGGACGAATGGGTGAATATTCGTCGTTTTCAAGCAGGGCCGTGTAGTAAAAGGCCCGAAGTAGTTTTCCCCGGCGCATAAATTCTTGACGCAAGAGTCTATAGTCAATGTCAAACCCAAGTGATTTAGCAGCGGCATACAGATTCGAGCCATCAATGAACAACGCCAGTCGTTCGTCTCGATAAAACATAAAATATGTCCTTCCAAAAATACTTTGCTCTGGTTTCCGTGAGTGAGTGATTAGGATATTGTGCGAGCAAAGGTTATGTAAATTTAAGGATTTTAACGAATGCCGCAACCCACAGAGTGTCACAATGCTGAAACAATAGGCATAGTATCCTTGGGTTCGAACGTTATTACGCCGCAATTTCAACCGCTAGAGCGATTGCGGCGCGCCTTGGTTGATTTAGGTGACGTAGGGATAACTCTTAAAAAAACCAGCCAATTTTATCACTCACCGTTTTTTCCCGCGAATCAGGGGGCGGATTTTGTGAATGCAGTTGCCGTGGTATCGGGGCCACTTATCGCGCGAGAGGTTCTGAACCGGTTGCACGCTATCGAGGCTAAACATGATCGTACGCGTGAAAGCAGGTGGGCTGACCGCACTTTGGATATTGATCTCATCGCTTGGGGAGACGGAATTCAACCTGATGTGGAAACCTTCTCAAACTGGCGGGATTTGCCAATGGAGAGGCAAAAAGCACTGACGCCGGACCAACTCATCTTGCCCCATCCACGGCTGCAGGATCGCGCTTTCGTTCTGGTGCCGTTAAACGATGTTTTCCCGACTTGGAAACACCCCGTGACAGGCGAATCAGTCGCCGAGATGCTGAATGCTCTATCAGAAAGCGAAAAATCCGCTATTATTCCCCTTAGAACCTAGGGTTTTCGGGCTTGTCATTGCCGCGTCAAGCTACTAAATAGACGTCTTCTAAACCCCGATTTGCATTGGAGTGCCCATGGCCCGCGTTACGGTTGAAGATTGCGTTGATAAAGTTCCTAACCGCTTTGAGTTGGTGATGCTTGCATCCCATCGCGCACGTGAAATTACGGCTGGGTCTGCGATCACAGTTGATCGCGACAATGACAAAAACCCCGTGGTTGCTCTGCGTGAAATCGCAGATGAGACACAGTCCGCTGAGGATTTGCGCGAACGGATGATCGAGAGCAACCAAACTCAGATCGAAGTCGATGAGCCTGAAGCTGACGATATGGCGTTGTTGATGGGGGCTGAGCCTGCTGACAAACCAGCTGAGGACGATATGTCTGAAGAAAACTTGCTGCGCGCTCTTATGGAAGCGCAAGGGCAGCAATAAGCAAGACGCGAAAGAGGCGGACTGGATGATCGAAGTCGACGACCTGATCCAACTGGTCCGCAACTACAATCCAAACACTGACGAAGCCAAGATCGCCGCGGCCTATGCCTATGGCCGCGAGATGCACGTCGGTCAAATGCGTCAGTCGGGCGAGGAATATTTTACACATCCCGTTTCTGTTGCCGCAATTTTAACCGAGCAACAATTGGATGATGCCACGATCATCACCGCCCTGCTGCATGATACGATCGAAGACACCAAAGCCACCTATTCAGAAATTCAGGAACTGTTCGGAACGGAAGTTGCCGAGCTTGTGGACGGCGTAACAAAGCTGACCAACTTGCAGCTTTCCAGCAGTGAAACCAAACAGTCCGAGAATTTTCGCAAGCTGTTTATGGCGATGTCTAAGGACATGCGCGTCATCCTGATTAAACTCGCAGACCGTCTCCACAATATGCGGACGATCAAGGCGATGCGCGCAGAAAAACAGGCCCAAAAAGCGCGCGAAACCATGGATATTTTTGCCCCCCTCGCAGGCCGCATGGGGATGCAATGGATGCGCGAAGAGTTGGAAGACTTGGCTTTCCGCGTCCTCAACCCCGATGCGCGCAATTCGATCATTCGCCGCTTTGTGATGTTGCAGCGTGAAACGGGCGACGTGATCCAAAAAATTACCCATGACATTCGTACGGAGCTTGAGGCGGAGGGAATAGAGGCCGACGTTTATGGTCGAGCGAAAAAACCCTACTCAATCTGGCGAAAAATGGAGGAAAAGGGCATAGGTTTCTCGCGCCTTTCCGACATCTATGGTTTCCGCGTTATTACGCGGCAAGACGCAGATTGTTATCGGGTTTTGGGGGCTATTCACCGACGGTGGCGCGCGGTTCCTGAACGGTTCAAAGATTACATTAGTCAGCCAAAATCAAATGGTTACCGATCGATTCATACCACTGTCTCGGGGCGGGACGCCAAGCGCGTTGAAGTTCAAATTCGCAGTCGCCAAATGCACGATGTTGCCGAAAGCGGCGTTGCGGCGCATTGGTCGTATCGCGATGGTGTGCGCACCGAAAACCCCTTCGCCATCGATCCGGCGAAATGGATTTCCGGCCTTGCCGAGCGGTTTTCCAACGCCGAGGATCACGACGAATTTCTAGAGCATGTGAAGCTCGAAATGTACTCGGATCAGGTCTTTTGTTTTACACCAAAAGGCGCGGTTGAGAAATTACCTCGTGGCGCGACACCGCTTGATTTTGCCTATGCCATCCACACGCGCATTGGCGATAGTTGTGTGGGTGCCAAGGTGGACGGATTACGCGTACCGCTTTGGACACGCCTTAAGAACGGACAATCGGTTGAGATTATAACGGCCGAGGGTCAACGCCCGCAAGCGACTTGGTTGGATATTGCGGTCACTGGACGGGCCCGCGCCGCAATCCGTCGGAGCCTTCGCGTCGAAGATCGGGATCGGTTTATTAAGCTCGGGCGAGAACTTGCCCGCGTTGCGTTTGATCATATTGGCAAGCGCGCCACAGAAAAAACGTTGCAGCGCGCCGCGGTCCAGCTTGGCCTTGCGAATTCTTCAGAACTTCTCGCACGTTTGGGCAGTGCCGAACTTTCCGCAAGTGACGCCGTTTCCATCGTCTTCCCTGAACTAGCGGCTAGTTCGGGTGATGAAATTGACGTGGCGCGCGCCGTTGTCGGCCTGTCCCCTGGGCAAAGTTTTCGCCGCGCGAAATGTTGTCAGCCTGTTCCGGGCGAGCGCATCGTCGGGATCACATATCGTGGCGAAGGTGTTGTTGTGCACGGCATCGACTGTCCGGTGTTGTCCGAATATGAAGAGCAAACTGATCGGTGGGTTGATCTTCATTGGCACTCTGGGCGCCACCCCGCCGTGCATACGGTGACGATAAATATTACCATTACCAACGACGCTGGCGTGCTGGGACGCATGTGCACACTAATTGGAGCGCAAGGTGCAAATATCTCGGATATGCACTTCTCGGACAAGAATTCAGATTTCTTCCGCCTTCTGATAGATATAGATGTGCGGGACGCTGAACACTTGCACATGGTGATGAATGCCTTAGAGGTCGAAGAGAACGTTGCTTCTTTGAAACGTCATCGCGATCCGTCGCGTAAACCGGCCTAGAGCTAAGACAGAGGAACGCAACTTGGTTTTTAAACGCCGTGATAGACGCCCCATATGGCAGGCCGTCGCGGATTTCTTTTATCCCAAGGGCGGCTGGTCGCGCGCGTTTCGCTACGTTCGGCATCGGCTTCACAGGCTACCCGACCCCCCGCATAAAATTGCGCGCGGGTTGTTCGCAGGTGTTCTCACAAGCTTTACCCCATTGTTTGGCATGCATTTTCTGATTGCTGTTATTTTGGCCAAACTTATGCGCGGTAATATTATGGCCGCGCTTCTGGGCACGTTTTTCGGCAATCCCCTCACCTTTCCAATTATCGCACCGCTCTGCATTCAGCTTGGCAAATGGATGTTGGGTCACCCGTTTCGCCAGCCCGATCAAGCGGATCTTTTGGCGAGGTTTTCGGCAGTAGGCCGAGAAATTAAAACGAATATTTGGGCAATTTTTACCGATGCAGAGCCGCATTGGTCCAGTATTGATGGGTTTTACCACTCCTTGTTCCTACCGTATTTGATTGGTGGTATTATCCCAGGGATCATCTCTGGTGTGGTTGTGTACTACCTTTCGGTGCCCTTGATCGCGGTCTATCAAAAGCGTCGGCGCGGACGGCTTAAGAAAAAACTTGATGAGTTGCGCAAGAAGGCGGCAAAGAAGGCTGACGGCTCGGCTTGATCTCGTTAACGTGCTGCGTAAATCGGTTTAGGGAATCACGAAATGGCGCAAGTAGAGAAACTTAGATTAGGTATAAATATCGATCACGTCGCGACGGTGCGTAATGCTCGCGGCGGGGACACACCCGATCCCGTACGCGCCGCAGTTTTGGCACAGCAAGCGGGTGCCGACGGTATCACAGCGCATTTGCGCGAAGATCGCCGCCATATTGGTGATGCCGATATTGACGGGTTGATGGAAGCGCTCTCGATTCCGCTGAATTTTGAAATGGCCGCGACGAAAGAAATGCAAGACATTGCGCTTCGTCACAAACCGCATGCCGTTTGTATTGTGCCGGAAAAACGCGAAGAACGCACGACGGAGGGGGGGCTCGAAGTTGCCCGCGAGGAAAATGCACTGGCGCATTTTATCGCTCCCTTGCGGGATGCGGGGTGTCGCGTCTCTATCTTTATCGCCGCGGAGCCACGCCAAATCGAAGCCGCTCACCGCATCGGTGCGGCCGTTATTGAGCTGCACACCGGCGCCTATTGTGATGCCCACGCCGAAGGGCGCTTTGACGTTCGCGATCTTGAACTTGAGCGCTTGCGGGAAATGTCTAAGTTTGCCCATTCGCTGGGTCTTGAGGTGCATGCGGGCCACGGGCTGACCTATGAAACCGTCAAACCAATTGCCGCGTTCCCCGAGGTTGTCGAGCTTAATATCGGCCACTTTCTGATCGGCGAGAGCATCTTTCGCGGCCTAACGCCCGCCATGGCGGAAATGCGGCGGTTGATGGACGAGGCAAGAGCTTGAACGATTGCATTGTGGTAATTAACGGCAAAGTGGTGCCCCAATGATACTGGGGATCGGAAGCGACCTGGCGAATATCGAGCGTATTCAAGGGACTTTGGATCGGTTTGGTGATCGCTTCAAAAATCGCGTTTTTACCGAAGTTGAGCAAAGAAAAGCTGAGCGACGGCGCGATGTTGCTGGCACTTATGCCAAACGGTGGGCTGCCAAAGAAGCCTGTTCCAAGGCGCTCGGAACGGGGCTAGCAATGGGCATTAGTTGGAAAGATATGGCCGTGAGCAATCTTCGCACCGGTCAACCAGTGATGGAAGTGACCGGTTGGGCCAAAGAACGGCTTGCGGAAATGACCCCCGCGGGACACACGGCGATCATTCACGTCACCTTAACCGACGATCACCCTTGGGCACAGGCGTTCGTCGTGATCGAAGCACACCCAAATAATGTGTGAACGCGGCTAAAACTTGACACTCAACCGCGCGGGCCGCATGTAGCGCTAAGATATTTTGAACAGAACAGGCACGAAAATGAAAACCATCGAGAAAAAAGAAGACGGCATTCTGGAAACCGTGAAAACCGTTTTTTGGGCGCTGATCATCGCGGGCATTTTTCGGACCTTGTTTTTTCAACCATTTTGGATTCCGTCGGGTTCGATGAAAGACACGCTTTTAATCGGTGACTTCCTATTTGTGAACAAAATGGCGTATGGGTATTCGCGCTATTCCTGCCCCTTTTCTGCCTGTCCGATTACGGGGCGCATTTTGGGATCTGAACCCGATCGCGGCGATGTGATTGTGTTCCGCCACCCGACATCAGGCGTGGATTACATTAAGCGTCTTATCGGCCTTCCTGGCGACAAGGTTCAAGTGATCGATAGCGTTGTGTTCATCAATGACGAAGAGGCGGTTCAGGTTCCTGATGGCCTATTTGTAGAAAACTATGCGCCACAAGGCTCCGCTGGCAATTTGCCCGCATGTATTACGCGCCCCGGCCCCGACGGCGAGTGTGTGAAAGATAAATTCCTTGAAACGCTTCCCGGCGGTGTGACCCACTCGATCTTGAATTTCACCGATCAACAATTGGATAATACGCAAGCGTCTATTGTTCCCGAAGGGCATTACTTCTTTATGGGTGATAATCGTGATAATTCGAGTGATAGCCGCGTTCCGCAGAATGCTGGTGGTGTTGGTATGGTACCGTTTGAAAATCTGGTTGGTCGTGCGGATCGGATTGTTTTCTCGTCGGCAGGGAAATCGTTGTTTGCATTTTGGACATGGCGCGGCGACCGTTTCTTTAAAGCGGTTGAATAACGCGACACTTGTCTTGTGTGGTTTAAACTTGGTCTAGAAACTGATAGTCCATCCCATCGCCCGTGGAGCGATTCCAAAAGGCATCTCGTGAGGTTTTAGTAATTTGAAGGACGATCGGTGAAAATAGCCGCAGAATTAAAGGCCTTTTGCGCCCGAATAGAGCATGATTTTGCAGACCCCGCCCTATTGTTGCGGGCTGTGACGCATAGCTCGATGTCCTCGGTTACCCGTGATGATAACCAGCGAGACGAGTTTCTTGGGGACCGTATCTTGGGTTTGGTGATCGCCGAGGCCCTGCTGCAAGCGGATAAAAATGCCAGCGAAGGCGTTCTTGCGCCGCGTTTCAATGCTCTCGTGCGCAAAGAAACCTGCGCCGATGTTGCGCGTGAAATTGGCCTTGGAACCGTTTTGAAGCTTGGCCGTTCAGAGATGATTTCCGGTGGCCGTCGCAAAGAAGCCCTCCTCGCAGATGCCATGGAAGCCTTGATCGCTGCCGTCTATCAGGACGCCGGATTTGAGGTGGGCCGTGCGTTTGTTTTGCGTCACTGGGGCAAACGTATCACAACGGTTGAGGCTGACGCGCGCGATGCAAAAACTTCGCTCCAAGAGTGGGCACAGGCTCGCAAACAGCATCCCCCAAAATATGTCGAGATCGCGCGCTCAGGCCCCGATCACGCCCCGATTTTTACAATAGAAGTTCAGCTTCAAAGCGGCGACGCCTATCGCGCGACCGCTGGATCAAAACGGCAAGCTGAACAAGCCGCTGCCACCGCGCTGCTCATGCAGCTGGAAGGAAAGTCATGACCGAAAAACGCGCCGGATTTGTTGCCCTGATTGGCGAACCAAACGCGGGAAAATCCACACTTCTTAACTTCATGGTTGGGGCCAAAATCTCAATCGTAACGCATAAGGTTCAAACGACCCGAACCCGTATTCGCGGCGTCGCCATCGAAGGCGATAGCCAGATCGTCTTTATCGACACGCCGGGTGTGTTTCGCCCGCGTCGTCGTCTGGACCGCGCGATGGTTGCGGCCGCTTGGGGGGGCGCTGCCGATGCCGAGGTTGTGGTGCTGTTGATTGAGGCGAACCGTGGTTTGACCGAGGGTGTAGCCATGATGCTCGAAACCCTTTCTGAATTTGCAGAAGGTCGCCGCATTGCGCTTGCGATCAATAAAATTGACCGCGTTAAGGCCGAAACCCTCCTTGGTTTGGCCGCCGAAATGAACGAAAAATTCCTCTTCACCGAAACGTTCATGATCTCGGCTGAAAAAGGTCACGGGGTTGGCGCGTTGCGCAAGTGGCTCGCCGGTGAAATGCCTGTTGGCCCGTGGCTTTACCCCGAAGACCAAATTGCCGATCTTCCGTTGCGGATGATCGTCGCCGAAATGACGCGCGAGAAACTGACTCTGCGGATGCATCAGGAATTGCCGTATCAGCTGACGGTTGAAACGGAAAAATGGGAAGACCGCAAAGATGGATCGGTGCGCATTGATCAGCTGATTTACGTGATGCGCGACGGCCACAAAGGCATCGTTCTGGGCAATAAAGGCGAGTCGATCAAAGCCATCGGGACCGCCGCCCGCGAGGAGATGGAAGCCTTCCTGGATCGCAAAGTTCACCTGTTTCTTCAGATTAAAGTACGGCCAAATTGGCTCGAAGAATCCGAGCGTTACGACGAAATGGGTCTGTCCTTCAAAGATGGGAACGTATGACACGACTCACGGCAGATTTTTGGGTCGCGGCGTATCTGACGCGGCTTCGACTTAAGGATATTCCAGCGTTTGTTACCTCAAAAGGGGACATAACCGCTGGAGCCGTACTGGTGAAGCTCAATACCCTCGATGGTCAGGCTGAGGTTTTTCAGAAAAGTTTTGACCTGATGACAGGTGAACGGGCTTGGATTTCCCTCAGCAAGGGGGATGAGCCCGGCGTCGATGAGGCGATCAAAAAACAATGTAGTTTTGATCCAGACCTTTGGGTGATCGAAGTCGAGGACCGCGCCGGTCGTCATTTGCTCGACGAACCGGGATTTGCGGACTAGTTTAAGCGCATGGAATGGCGTGACCAAGGCACAGTATTGACGGTTCGTCGGCACGGAGAAACCTCCGCGATTATCGACGTGCTTACGCCGGAGCGTGGGCGCTATACAGGCGTTGTGCGTGGCGGGACGAGCCGCAAGCTTGCACCCATTCTCCAGCCGGGAGCCGAGTTGTCCCTGACGTGGCGCGCGCGATTGGAGCAGCATATGGGGGCGTTTACAGTCGAGCCCATTCGGACGCGCGCAGCCCTTGTGATGGACGACCGATTGGCCCTAGCAGGGCTCAACGCGATCACCGCGCTCTTGGCTTTCTGTCTCCCTGAACGAGAGCCGCATAAGCCAATATATTCGGCGTCTATATCCCTCTTGGATTTACTGTCCATGACAGACGCGTGGCCGCTTGCCTACCTCAGATGGGAGGCGGACTTACTCGAGGAAATGGGGTTTGGTATGGACTTGCGCCGCTGTGCTGTGACGGGCAGTCGTGACGATCTGATCTATGTTTCGCCTAAATCTGCGCGGGCGGTCAGTCGTGCAGGGGCTGGGGAATGGGCCAGCCGTTTATTGCCATTGCCACAATGCCTCTTGGGGCAAAGCTCGGTGACGGATGAGGAAATTATGCAAGGTCTAGAAACGACGGGATATTTTCTAAAGAACCGTTTGGCGGTGGCTCTCGGTGATAGAGATTTGCCCGCCGCGCGCCAAAGATTGATCGACCTTTTGAAGCGCTAGTCACCCTTAAAAACCATTTCGCCGCCCTCGTCGTTAGTCAGGATCAGTGTGTCGCCGGCGACCTCGGCGATCGTCATTGCCGCAAGTGCTGTGAAAAACGCGCTTTCTTGGTCCATGTCGGCACAGGCCATTTTAGTGCTTCCGAAGTCTTCGAGTGCGAACCACGGATAGGGCGCTGTTTGCGCGCCAAAGTAGGCATTGCAGGGGGCTTCCCCCGCAATTTCCCCTTCTTCAGGAAAAGTCAGATTCGCCGAGGCCGTAAATGCGACGCCATTTAGGCTTTCTAAAACCCATGTGACGCCAGTGGCGCTGATCGTTTCATCCCCTTGGCAGGAGGATAGTCCGAATAACATTACAAAAACGGCACGTATCATCGCCCAAGATTGCCACCAAACTTAGCTTTCGGCAAGGGCGACAATTGTTGCAAGCAGGCTGGTCAGGGCGGAGCGATCTTGATCGAAATTTCCAGTCGAGAGGGCCTTTAGGCCGATCATGGTCGCATAAATGGCTCGGGGAAAATCAGGATTGGTCAGGTCGAGTTCAGCAAGAATTTCGGCCAGATCGTTGATCCGATTTTGATCGAAGCGCGCGAGTGTTTCTTGGGCCATTTGGTCTTCGCGTGCCCAAGCGCGCATTGCGAGTTCTGCGTTTGCAAAGAGCGCATTAGGAGCGCTCGCCGGTTCCTGAGTATTTGCAAGTGCGAGAAGGCGCTCTGCGGGAGTGCTTGAATTCGCGGGCTCTGAAAGCTGAGTTGTATTGTTCTCCCAATATCCCAAAAGTGCGGTTTTATAGTCCGCTACATCTTTGAAATGCCAGTAGAAAGATCCCTTTGTGGCCCCAATATCGCGGGCAAGGCGTTCGGCACGCAGGGCTTGTGGGCCGCTGGTCGTCAGTGAATGGAGGCCCAGAACGAGCCAATCTTCGATGGTGAGGCGCTTGGGTTTTTCAGCCATAAGTGAGCGTACGATGTCGTATACTACTGCGCAACGACAATCGACAACGTACGCTTGCGTATGGAGTGGAAGCGTCGGGCACCCTTTTGGAAATGCCCGACGGGTGTTCTAGCTTAGATGCCTACGTCAATGATTGCTTTCGCAAGGATCGAGGCGGATTCTTCGTTCAGGCCAGCGATGTTCATACGGCTGTCACTGACCATGTAAATGCCGTGTTGATCACGCAGTTTGGCGACCATTTCAGGCGAGGTTCCAAGGCGTGAAAACATGCCGCGATGTTGAGCAAGGAAACCGAAGCGGTCAGAATTGGCAAGTGTTTGCAATTCTAGTGCCAATTGTTTGCGCAGGGACAACATATTCAAACGAACTTCTTCAAGTTCCGCCTGCCAATCTGCACGCAATTCCGGATCAGTCAGAATCATCGTCACCAAACGTGCGCCGTGGTCGGGGGGGAAGCTAAAGTTTTGGCGATTTAGGAACGCCAAGTTGCCCTGTGTGACGGCCGTGTTTTTTGGGTCCTCACTAATGGCCATTAGGATGCCTGTGCGCTCACGGTAGACGCCGAAGTTTTTGGAACAACTTGCGGCAATCAGGCATTCTGGCATTTCAGAGGCCACCATCCGCACGCCAGCAGCGTCGTCTTCGAGACCGTCGCCAAATCCCTGATAGGCGATGTCGATCATCGGTGTTGCGCCTGTCTCCTGAAGGATGGAAATCACCTCAGCCCATTCAGGGAGGGTCAAATTTGCGCCAGTTGGGTTGTGACAGCAGCCATGCAACAACACGACATCACCGGGTTTTGCGTTGGCCAAATCTTCGGCCATCCCTGAAAAATCAACACTACCAGTTTCGGCATCAAAGTAGCGATATTCCCGCATGGAAAGCCCGACGTATTTGACAATAGAGGGATGGTTTGGCCATGTTGGATTCGAAAGCCAAATTGTCGCGTCAGGGCTCATCATTTTGATGAGTTCCATAGCTTGGCGAATAGCGCCCGTGCCACCCGGTGTGGCAGCCGCTGCGATACGATCCCGAGCAACCGACGTGCCAAGGACGAGGTCAATCATTGCATCGTGAAACGCAGGATCCCCCGCGAGGCCCGTGTAAGACTTCGTGGTTTCGCGCTCCCAGAGTTGCTTTTCAGCGATTTTTACGGCGCGCATAACGGGCGTGTTGCCGCTCGCGTCCTTATAGACGCCGACGCCGAGATCGATTTTGGTGTCGCGCGGATCAGCGCGATACATGCCGACCAGTTCAAGGATTTTGTCTGCGGGTTGTGCGGTTAAGTTGGTGAGCATTCTAGGCCCCTGTTTCAGCTTTGAGATAATCGAACATGCCCCATTCGGCCCAAGAACCGTCATAAAGCGCGTGGTTTCGGTGCCCGATCACTTCGAGCGCCAGAGAGAGAATCGCGGCAGTCACACCAGACCCGCAGGTCGTAATCGCGGGGCGCGAAAGGTCCACACCGGCTGCTTGGAAAACGGCCTTGATCGCGGTGGGGTCCTTCATTGTGCCATCGGGTTTTAACAGGGTGGCATAATGCACGTTGCTTGAATTTGGGATATGTCCCGCGCGCAGGCCGTTGCGTGGCTCGGGTGAATCGCCGCGAAAACGGGCGGGACTGCGGGCGTCAATGATCTCGTGGTCCTCAAGTTTGGAGGCCGAGGCAACCTGCGTTACGTCGCGCACGAGGTGGTTTTGTCGTGAGGTTGTCATATGGCGGTCGCGAACAATTGGCGGGCTGTCGTCCACGGGGTGGCCTTGGGAAATCCACTTTGCCAAGCCGCCATCCAGCACGGCGATATCGGTCTTGCCCATCAAGCGGAACAACCACCATATGCGGGCCGCCGAAAACAAGCCTGCTCCGTCGTAAACCACAACTTGATGCCCGTCACCCACGCCCATCGCGCGCATGCGACTCATGAATTTCTCAACGGGGGGCGCCATATGGGGCAAGGCGCTGCGCTGGTCCGAAATCTCTTCGATGTCGAAAAACCGGGCGCCTGGAATATGGGCTTTGTCGTACTCGGCTTTGGGATCGCGCCCCATATCGGGCAGGTACCATGAAGCATCCAGAATGCGCAGGTCAGGGTCGTTCAAATGCTGGGCGAGCCAGTCCGTAGACACGAGCGTTTTGGGATCATTATATGGCATTGGTACCCCTTAATCTTCTACTCTACAGGCTGCGTGATCGGGCCATGTTAGCCGCGGTCTCGCAATATGCGTTGTTGTTGGCGGCCCCAGTCGCGTTTAGCGTCAGAGGCACGTTTGTCGTGATTTTGCTTGCCTTTACCGACGCCGATTTTGATCTTCACATGGCCTTTATGGTTGAAATACATCACCAGTGGAATAAGCGTCATCCCCTTGCGCGATGTTGCCTGCCAGAGGCGCACCAATTCTTTCTTTTTAACCATTAGTTTGCGGCGACGTTTCTCGTCGTGTCCCCAAGTAACGGCCGGTTTGTAGGGCGCGATATAGCTGTTCACGAGCCAGAGTTCGTTATCCTCAACGGCGGCATAGCTTTCGGCGATGTTACTTTGACCAATGCGCAAAGACTTGACTTCAGAGCCTTGCAATATAATGCCGCACTCAATGTCGTCCTCAATCGCGTAATCATACCGCGCGCGGCGGTTTTCAGCGATGATTTTGTAGTTTCTGTCTTCAGCGGTTTCTTTTTTAGCCATGGGAATGATCTAATGTGCGTGGTCTAGGATGTCTAGATGCGCGAGGAAATGTCCCGCCGAAAGAAATCCATCGGCGGGAGAGGGATTTAGGCCAAAATACCAGCGAATTGCATTGCAGCTTTGATTTGCAGCTTTGTGTCGTCCAACAGGCCGGTCAAAGGCGAGCGCACGTCTTCGGTGCATTTGCCCAAAAGCGACAGCGCATATTTTGCACCCACAAGGCCTGGCTCGACAAAGAGCGCGGTGTGAAGCGGCATCAGGCGGTCTTGAAAGGTTAGCGCTTTGGCGAAATCGCCTTGTGCCAGCGCTGCTTGAAATTCCGCACAGAGGCGCGGCGCGACATTGGCCGTCACCGAAATACAGCCAACGGCCCCATGCGCATAATACCCTAGCGCCATAGCGTCTTCGCCCGAAAGCTGAACAAAATCAGCGCCACAGGTTCCGCGATTTTCGGAAATCCGCGACACGTCGCCTGTGCTATCTTTCACGCCGATGATCATGGGCAACTTGCTCAATTCACCCATCGTTTCCGCCGTCATATCCACCACAGAACGACCGGGGATGTTATAGATGACGATCGGCAAACCTTCTTGGGCCGCTGCCGTGAAATGGGCGATCAAGCCACGCTGTGTGGGTTTGTTGTAATAAGGGGTCACAACAAGGGCCGCGTCGGCGCCAACGTTCTTGGCGAATTGCACAAAGCGGGTCATTTCGGTGGTATTGTTGGAGCCAGCGCCCGCAATCACAGGAATACGCCCCGCGCTCGCTTTTACAACGACCTCAATAACCATTTCGTGCTCTTCGTGGCTTAACGTGGGGCTTTCGCCCGTTGTACCCACAGGAACAAGGCCCGTTGAGCCTTCTTCGATGTGCCACTCAACCAAATGTTTGAGCGCGTCGAGATCCAGTTGGCCACCCTTAAGCGGCGTCACCAGAGCGGGAAGGGAACCCTTGAACATGACACGTCTCCTTTTTGATTGAGGGCGCGAGTCGCCCTGATGATCGTGTGTAATCGCGGCGGAACCTAGCCGCCTCACGGGCAATTGCCAAGTTGTGTGTTGCTGATGGATGCGAATCCGTTAAACTTTATCAAAATAGATCCAAAAAGGACGATATCGTGCGGCAAATCCATCGAGTATTTTTTTCTACCCTTCTCACATTAGTTGTAACGTCTCAATCTGTTGCGGCGCAGGCCAACACAGCTTTGGCACAGGCCATGGATTTGGTGCGTGTACAGGATTGGCCCGCGGCCGAATTTGCGGCAAAGCCTGCGGGGGCCACAGCGCAAACAATTGTTGAGTGGCACTACCTCAGGGCTGGCAAAGGGACGTTGGACGAATACGAAGCCTTTTTGCGGGATCACGCGGATTGGCCCGGAATGCCGTACCTAAGCGAACGCGGCGAAAAAACGCTGTACACCGACACGTCGCCGCAACGGGTTCTCGCGTATTTCAAAACCGATGGTCCGCAAACGGGCACGGGGGCTCTCGCCTATGCTGCAGCCTTGTCCAAAACGGGGGAAACCTCACGCGCCTCTGCAACGATAACCGATGCATGGCGCACAATGCCGCTTACTTCGGCCGAGCAACTCGCGTTTTTAGCAACCTATAGCGACCTGCTGAAACCTTATCATCAAGAGCGCATGGATATGCTTTTGTGGCAGGGGGCATCAAACGAAGCCCAAGCCCTTATGCCCTATGTGAGTGACGGCTGGCAGAAACTGGCTGCCGCTCGGATTGGGTTACGTCAGCAAGTTGATGGAGTGGATGGGATGATTTCCGCCATTCCAGTTGGCTTGGCCAGCGATCCGGGTTTGGCCTATGAGCGCTTTGTTTGGCGCGCCCGCAAAGACCGCTACGACGATGCCCTCGTGCTTTTGAATGAACGCTCTAATTCGGCAGCATCACTGGGACGGCCCGAAGAATGGGCGCGTCGTCGTGCCCTGATTGCGCGGTACGAAATGCGCGCTGGACGCTATGAGAGTGCCTATACAGCCGCGTCCCGACATCACCTATCGCAGGGCGATTATTTTGCCGATTTGGAGTGGCTTTCTGGCTATATCGCGCTGCGATTCCTTAACCGACCTTCCGATGCGCTAAAGCATTTCAAAGCGTTCCAAGCCGGAGTGGATTCCCCGATTAGCCTTGGACGAGCAGGCTATTGGGAGGGGCGTGCCTATGAAGCAATGGGCGACGCGACTCGCGCGCAGGCGGCTTATGTCTTTGGTGGTGGCTTCCAAACCAGTTTTTACGGCCAACTTGCCGCCCAAGAAGCGGGCATGGCGATGGATCCAGCGCTTTTGGGTCAGGAAAAATTCCCCGATTGGAAAACCACAAGCTTTGCCAACTCCAGCGTGTTTGAGGCAGGGCGACTTCTCGATGACGCAGGTGAAAGTCGCATTTCGGCACGGTTTATCTCGCATCTTGCCGAAAGCCTCAATCGCAGCGAACGCGGCTCGCTTGCCGCTTGGGCGATCGAAAACGAAAATCCGTATACTGCGCTTCATGTGGCTAAGCGCGCCGCACAATTTGGCGATACCTTGCACGCGTCCATGTACCCAATGCATCCCGTTGCAACAAAATCACCCCTCGTGGTTTCACCTGAATTGGCGCTCGCTATTTCCCGTCGCGAAAGTGAATTCAATTCAAGGGTGGTGTCTGGCGCAGGGGCGCAGGGCCTGATGCAGGTCATGCCCGGAACGGCGGAACTTGTGAGCAAGAAGATCGGGATCGAGTATGAACCGTCGAAAGTTTTGAGCGATTGGGACTATAACGCGACGCTCGGAACCAACTATTTGGCGGGGCTCATTGAGGAGTTTGGCGACAACGTGATCCTTGTTTCTGCGGGGTACAACGCAGGGCCCGGACGCCCGCGTCGCTGGCTTTCTGAACGGGGTGATCCGCGGGCTAACAGTGCGCAAGTTGTCGATTGGATCGAACATATCCAATATGACGAGACACGGAATTACACCATGCGTGTGTCTGAGGCGCTGTTGCCCTATCGGGCGCAATTGGCGGGAAAATCCCAAAACATACGGCTTATTGAGGATTTAACACAGCGTTAGATTTGCGCCGTTCGCGCCAAAAGGTAAACAGGCCAGCCGCGATAACAACGGAGACCCCGATCGCTACGTTGACGGGCAATGTTTCGCCCAGAAAGAAGATGCCCGCCATCGAAGCAAAGACCAATTGCAGATAGGCAAACGGCTGAACTGCGCTGGCTTCGGCAACCTCATAGGTGCGGATCAAAAGCCAGTGCCCCAAAGCGCCAGAAACGCAGAGCACCGCCATCCAGAAATAATGGGTGGTGGTCATGTTTTGCCAAAACCAAACGCCCACGGCAGATGAGAAAACCATACCAACGGTTCCCGTCCAGAAAAAGCTAGTCGCCGCGGTGTCCTTGCGCCCTGCATAGCGGGTAAGCAGGCTGTAGAGCGCAAAGCCAATGGCGGCAACGAGGGGAACAATGGCCGCAGGCGAGAACACTTTTACGCCGGGTTGAAGGATGATTACGATGCCGACAAATCCAGCCATGATGGCGAAAACACGTGGCCAACCAACTTTTTCACCCAATATAGGCCCCGATAGGGCGGCGATAATCAGCGGGTAACTCGCAAAAATCGCGTGACTTTCCACAAGCCCCAGCAGAACAAAAGCAAGCACCATGACGTTGATTTGCGCGCTGAGCAGCAGGCCACGGATGATTTGTACAACCGGTTGTTTGGTTTTCGCCACGGCCCGAACGCCACCAGGTTTGCGCGCGGCAATTGCCACAACAAAGGCCGCAAAAAACCAATAGCGGATCATCACAACCATCATCACATTATACTCACTCGCCAAAACACGCGAAATCACGTCTTGGAGGGCAAATACAAAGGTTGTCGCCGTCATCAATATAATGCCAAGGCGGGTGTCTGATCGTTGAATCATGTGAGGGTATCCAGTCTTCCGATGCTCATGTGTCGTTTGCGGGCATAGCCTTTGACGCGCTCGACCGCGAAGCCCCCCTCGGCCAGCCCTTTGCGAACAAATCCGGCGGCGGTATAGGTTGCAAAGGTTCCGTTGTGATGGGTGTGATCGGCGACGGCCGACATAAGGTTGGCTTCCCAAAGTTCGGGGTTTTTCGCAGGTGAAAACCCGTCCAAAAACCACGCGTCCGCCTTGTGGGGCCACTTGGGGAGGGTCTCTCGCGCATCGCCGATTATAATTTCGGCGTGCAGGTCAGGGAGGTCAATCGTCGTCTTCCCATCGGCGAATTGCGCCAAAATCGGAGGGGCCACGCGTAGGGCCTCTGGAAAGGCCCGCAATGCACGCTCCATTTCGGCGGCTGTCATCGGGTAGACTTCAAAACTTGTGAAGCGCAGGGGCGTGGTCCTGCCCGCTTCGCGCCATGAAAGGAGTGCCGCACAGAGATTAAGGCCCGTACCAAACCCAAGTTCAGCGATTTGAAACCCCTCGCAAAACCGCGCGGGGAGGTCATTTCCGCCTAAAAACACGTGCCGTGTTTCCTCAAGCCCGTTCCCAAGCGAGAAATACGGATCGTCAAAGCGCAACGACACTGGGATTTCATCATCGCGCCATTCCAAATCTGCTTGCTGGTTCTTCATGCACGATTGTCCTAAACACGGGCGAGAAACCGGAGAATGTAGAAGGGCGCGGACTTTGGCAATGGTAGAAATAACAGTAATGGGGGCGGGCGCGTTTGGCCTGTCTGTCGCCTATGTTTGTGCCAAGGCGGGCGCGAAAGTTCAAGTTGTTGAGCGGGCCTCGGTCGGGGCAGGGGCCAGCGGTGGCGTCGTTGGCGCCCTTGCACCACATACGCCCGAGCGCTGGGAGACCAAAAAACAGTTTCAATTCGAAAGCCTCTGTATGGCGCCCGCGTTTTGGCGCGGGGTCGAGGAGGTGTCAGGTTTTGCGACGGGCTATGGCCGCGTAGGACGCCTTCAGCCGATTAACACCGCCCGCATATTGGAGCTGTCCCATGAACGCCACGAGGCCGCCAAGGAGTTCTGGCACGGCGAGGCAAGCTGGGATGTGGTTAAGGCCGAAGAACATGCTGGCTGGGCGCCGGAAAGCAAAACGGGGTACCTCGTGCATGATACGCTTTCCGCGCGCTTGCATCCGCGATTGGCGACCATGGCATTGGCACAGGCGGTGACAAAGCTTGGTGGTGAAATAATCCTTGGCAAAGACGTGCCGCAAACGCCCAGTACGAAAGTCATTTGGGCAACGGGCGTCGCGGGGCTTTTTGCAATGGCCAAAGAATTCGACGCCCCCATCGGCAATGGCGAAAAAGGCCAAGCGGCGCTTTTGGGATATGACGCCACAGGCAAGAACCAGCTGTTCTCAGATGGAATTTACGTTGTTCCCCATTCCAATGGAACAACCGCGATTGGCTCGACAACTGAGCGATATTTCGACGACGCTAATGCAACAGATGACTTGCTCGAAGACCTCATCGCGCGGGCATTTACTGCGTTTCCGATGCTAGCACAGGCTCCTGTGATTGAGCGTTGGGCCCGCGCGCGGCCACGCTCCTTTACCCGTGCGCCTATGATCGGTGCCTATCCCGGACGTCCGAATAATTTTATCGCAAACGGAGGGTTTAAAATTGGCTTTGGCATGACCCCAAAACTCGCGACAACTCTTGCCGAGCTTGTTTTGAACGGGAACGATACAATCCCCGATCATTTTCGCGTTGAGGCCAATTTGGCGGGCTAGATGCGCCTCATTGCACATAATTTTCTTGAGGCTTGCACCCCAGTGAAAACTCCAGCAAAGTCGCTGCGAAACGCAATGAAATGGGCACATAGAATGAAACGTCACGGTGGAAAAATTCTCGTAGATCAACTGGTTGCCCAAGGCGTGGAGCGAGTTTTTTCTGTTCCGGGGGAAAGCTTTTTAGCCGCGCTGGATGGCCTGTACGAAAGCGGTATTGAAAACCACGTTTGCCGCCAAGAAGGCGGCGCTGCAATGATGGCCGAAGCGCAGGGTAAGCTCACAGGCAAGCCTGGAATCGCTTTCGTGACGCGCGGACCAGGTGCGACAAATGCCGCAGCGGGCGTGCATATCGCACGTCAAGATAGCACGCCGATGATCCTATTTGTCGGGCAAATCGCCCGAGGGCACCGCGATCGGGAAGCGTTTCAGGAAGTAGATTATAGGGCCGTTTTTGGGACACTCGCCAAATGGGTGACGGAGGTGGATCAAATCGAGCGCCTCCCCGAATACATCAGTCGCGCGTTTCATGTCGCAACCTCCGGACGGCCCGGTCCTGTTGTTTTGGCTTTGCCCGAAGACATGCTCAGTTCGGTTGCGGACGTTCCAGATATTGCACCCATTGCCCCCCGTCTAGTCGGTGTAGCTGATGCTTCGATTGCGGCAATTCGCACTGAAATTGCCCGCGCCAAACGCCCTTTGATAATCCTCGGTGGTAGTAAATGGTCTAAGCAGGCAGCAACCGATATCGCGCAGTTTGCAAAGGCCTCCGACCTGCCTATTGCTGTTGATTTCCGCCGCCAAGATTACATCGATAACCGCCACCAAAACTACATTGGCGACTTGAATGTTGGCATCAATCCCGCGCTAAAAACACGTCTTGCAGAGGCTGATCTTTTGGTCATTCTCGGGGCGCGTTTGGGCGATATAGCGACATCAGGGTATACAACAATTGACCCCACCAACATCACCACGCGCATTGTGCATGTGCACCCCGATCCCGATAGTTTGGGACAGGTGTACCGCCCTGATTTGGGCTTGGTTGCGGACACGAGCGAGGTTGTTGCCGCACTTGCGGCTTGCCCCCCGATTGCGGGTCCTTGGAGTGAGTGGCGCGCAGCGGCCCGTGCCGATTATGAGGCATGGTTGAAACCCAAAACAACACCGGGTGACGTGAAAATGGAAGAGGTCATCGCGCATCTTTCTGAAGTTCTCCCTGAGGACGCGATCCTGACCAATGGCGCGGGCAATTATGCGGCCTTCCTGCACCGCTACTTTGTTTACAAACAGCACGGAACCCAACTGGCTCCAACTTCTGGGAGCATGGGGTATGGCTTTCCCGCAGCCATTTCCGCAGCGATTTCCTTTCCGGAAAAAACAGTTGTGTGCCTTGCAGGGGATGGATGTTTTCAGATGACCTGCAACGAGTTTTCAACAGCCATGCAGTCGGGCGCAAATGTCATCACGATTGTCGCCAATAACGGGCGGTATGGGACCATTCGGATGCATCAGGAAATGCACTATCCCGCGCGGGTTTCTGGAACGAATTTGATCAATCCCGATTTCGCCGCTTTTGCGCGCGCCTATGGCGGACACGGCGAAGTGGTTACAAAAACCGAGGATTTTCCCGCCGCCTTTGAGCGGGCACGAAACTGTGGGACTCCCGCCATTATCGAATTGAAACTCGACAGCGAAGCACTTGCCCCTGGAGCGACATTGAGTGAAGTCAGGGCGCGTGCAAAAGCTTAGTTAAGGCGCTCAACAACATAGTCGGCGATATCGGCAAGCATATCTTTGATCGGGTCCTCAGGAAGCCCGATCAACGCTGACTTGGCTTTCGCAGACCATTGCAGCGCCTCTTGGCGAGTCTCTTGCAGGGAATTGTGGCTGGCCAAAAGTGCGAGGGCAGTGTCAAGATCGCCGTCGCGCTGGTCGCCCTTTTCAATCGTCCGTTTCCAAAAGGCCCGCTCTTCATCGGTCGCTTTTGCAATCGCTTTGATGACCGGCAGGGTGAGTTTGCGCTCACGGAAATCGTCGCCAATATTTTTGCCCGTGGCGTCGCCGCCCCAATAATCCAGCAAGTCGTCGACAATTTGGAAGCAAATGCCCAACGCGTCGCCAAAGTCATATAGGGCGCCGGTGGTCACCTCATTTGCGCCCGCTATAACGCCACCAACTTCTGTCGCCGCAGAAAACAGCGCTGCTGTTTTGCCGCGCACAACTTTGAAGTAAATCTCTTCGGTCGTGGCCAAATCTTGGGCGGCCGTAAGCTGCAAGACTTCGCCCTCAGCAATGGTCGCAGACGCATTTGCGAGAATATCAAGGGCGCGCATATTGCCTGTCTCGACCATCAATTGGAAACTGCGCGCAAAAAGATAGTCGCCGACAAGGATGCTGGATTTATTATCCCACAACAGATTGGCCGTCGGACGTCCACGCCGTTGGCCGCTTTCGTCAACGACATCGTCATGCAGCAATGTCGCGGTGTGAATAAACTCAACCGTCGCGGCCATATGGATGTGATAGGGCCCGTCGTAGCCACAGATTCGCGCCGCCGCGAGAGTTAGCATCGGGCGCAAACGTTTGCCGCCCGCTTCGACCAAATGCGCCGTCACTTCCGGGATGCGAGGCGCGTGTTCGGAGGCCATGCGACGGCGAATCAGGGCGTTTACAGCATCAAGTTCACCCGCGAGCGCATCGCTCAGGCGTTCATGCGGTTTGACCGCAATTTCATCTAATCCCATCACGCTCACGTCATCCCTCTCGACAAATAACCCCTTTAGGGCTTAAGTCCTTGGCTATGAAAGAGCTTTTAAAAACAAACGATCCAACCGTCATCGCGTTCGCGCAAGCCCTTCTTCAAGGAGAGGGTATAGACTGCTTTGAAATGGACGTAAATATTAGCGTGCTCGAAGGTTCCATAGGCATTTTGCCGCGCCGATTGATGGTTCGCGACCGAGATCACTTTATGGCACAGGCGATTTTGCGCGATAATGACGTTCCCCTAGGAAAATGAATGAGTTTTCCGCAAACGACCGATGACTCTTTCTTGGGGGGGCGCGTCACGCTTCGACAACCTGCACAGGGCTACCGCGCGGGGCCGGACGCGGTGTTGCTTGCGGCTGCGATTCCTGCGATCTCGGGCGAGTCGGTGTTGGAGCTTGGCTGCGGTGTTGGCGCGGTGTCGCTCTGCCTAAATGCGCGGGTCTCAGGATTGGATTTGGTGGGAGTCGAAATTCAGCCAGACTATGCCGACTTGGCTCGTGAAAATGCTCAGGGTGCGCTTGAAGTTGTTACGGCTGACCTCTCCGAAATGCCATTATCAATCAGGGATCGTCAGTTTCACCACGTCGTGGCAAACCCGCCGTATTACCTTGAGAAAAGGCGTAAAAAATCCGAAGATGTGGGGCGAGAAACGGCTTTCACGGAGGACACACCGCTTTCCCTTTGGGTGGAAGTCGCGGCGAAAAGATTACGTCCCAGAGGGGTCTTTTCCTTGATCCAAGATATCGAGCGATTGCCCGAAATTATGGCCGCCGCCTTGCCCGTTTTGGGTAGTCTGGAAGTCTTGCCGATCTCTGCGCGCGAAGGTCGTCGGCCAAGACGATTTTTGCTGCGGGCCCGCAAAGGAGGGCGTGCGGAATTTATTTTACATCCTGCGCTCGTTCTTCATATGGGGGACGCGCACTCGGTGGATCAAGATAGCTACTTGCCGGAAGTTAAATCCGTGTTGCGAGATGGCGTCGCCCTTAATTTTCCAAGCCGTTAAGTGTTTGTTAATGTTTGTGCTCTTTTCTCACAGTAGGCAAGGGTCGGCCAACGGTTGTTTAAGATGCGTGACAAAGAGTCGATCCTGTGTTTTTCTGAAGACCTAGCTAATCTTATTTAGGAGGACGACTATGAACATGAGTTCGCATTTGAATGAGCTCCGTAGAAAACATCAAACTCTTTCCACTAAAGTCGAGACGGCGCAGAAGAGCCCCTCAGCAGATGAGCTTACCATTGCAAATATGAAGAAACAGAAATTGTTGCTAAAAGAGCAGATTAACCGATTGTCCGAAGCTTAGGACGCTTCGTCAGACTCGCGAGCACTGGCGCGTGACGCCAGTGCAGCACCCGCAATGATGAGGCAGGCAGAGAGTGCCAGAGACCAACTGGCCGTTGTTACGCCAAAAAATACAAGAATTGCGGTTGAAAACACGGGTGCAGCATATGAGGTGACGCCCAACAATTGGATGTCGCCTTTTTTCATGCCGAAATCCCACGTGTAAAACGCGATTCCGACAGGACCAACGCCCAGCGCAACGATGGATGCCCAAGCTATGGGATCCTGAGGCCAATAGGTCGTTTCAAACACAAGGTGGGCCAGAAGCGAGAGCAAAGACGTAAAGACGCAGAAAATTGCGACCGTCTCAGTCGGGGCCGTGCCTAAGCGTCGAGAAATAACTGAATAGCTTGCCCAAGTGACCGCACACATGAGTGCGAGGGCGTAACCTAGAATGAACCCCGACTTCAACGCCCCTCCATTCCCCATAAGGATGGCTGCCCCAACAAACCCTAGAATCGCACCGATAATGTGGGTGGGCTTAAGGCGTTCCTCTGGAAGGAAGCCACTGAAAAGGACAATGAGAAGGGGCCAGAGATACGCGATCAATCCCGCCTCAGCAGGGGGAGCCAGTCGCAGGGCTGAAAAATACAGAAAATGGTACCCAAATAATCCAAGAGTTCCGAACGCGTAGATTTTCCAATTTACGTGGAGCAGGGCGGAAAAACCGATACCTCGGGCTACCCAAACGAGCCCGATGACACCAGAAATAGCGAAACACATCGCGTTGAGTTGCAGGGGAGGTATTGGCGAGCTGCCAACTGTCAAAACGGCCAAAAAAGACCAGAGTAAAATTGCCGAAGCTCCCACGGCTGTTGCTTTTCGCCTCTTCACTTGAAGCGATCGGCGTCGTCACGGTGGGTTTTGAAAACTTCCATCGTTGCCTCTACCTTTAAAATCCAAGCTTCAATTTTAGTTAAATGCGGTTCTTCTTGGCGGCTAATCGGACGGATATTTCGGTAGAGATTGGGAATGAGGATAGCAAGAAAAAAGGGGCCGGTTTGCGCCGGCCCCAAGCAATAATCTTACGATTGTTTAAACGAAATACTGGCCGCCATTTGCCGTAATCGTTGATCCGGTCACAAAACCCGCATCATCAGATGCGAGGAAAACGACGCAACGTGCGATTTCGCTCGCTTCACCCAAACGTCCCACTGGGATCTGGGCGATGATGCTCTCGCGAACTTTTTCCGGAACAGCCATAACCATTTCTGTTCCGATATATCCTGGGCAAATCGCGTTTACGGTAATGCCTTTGAAGGCGCCTTCTTGAGCAAGAGCTTTGGTGAAACCGAGATCACCTGCTTTTGCCGCTGAATAGTTGGCCTGGCCCATTTGGCCTTTTTGACCGTTGATTGAGCTAATATTGATTACCCGGCCAAATTTCCGGTCTCGCATTCCATTCCAAATTGGATGGGTCATGTTGAAAACACCAGAGAGATTTGTGTCGATGACTTCTTGCCACTGATCGCGGGTCATTTTGTGGAACATACCGTCGCGCGTGATCCCCGCGTTGTTGACCAACACCTCAACGGGGCCAAGGTCGGCTTCGACTTTTGCTATTCCCGCAACACATGCGTCATAGTCGGCGACAGACCATTTATAAGTAGCGATTCCAGTTTCGGCCGTGAACTTCGCGGCGGCTTCTTCATTGCCTGCAAAGTTTGCTGCGACCGTATAGCCTTCAGCTTTGAGGGCTGTAGCAATGGCTGCGCCGATCCCGCGTGTTCCGCCCGTAACGAGTGCTACTCTTGACATGTTGTTCTCCTCCAGAAGTATTAATAGATAAAAATATCAGACGTGCGCGCAATTTTGTTGCGCGCACGGTTTGAAATTAGTCGCGTTCAACACAAAGTGCAACGCCCATTCCACCGCCAATACAAAGAGTCACCAGACCCTTTTTTGCGTCGCGGCGCTTCATTTCGAACAGAAGAGTGTTTAGCACGCGCGCGCCAGAAGCACCGATTGGGTGGCCAATGGCGATCGCACCGCCGTTTACGTTCACGATCTCAGGATCCCAGCCCATCTCTTTGTTAACGGCACAGGCTTGTGCAGCGAAAGCTTCATTGGCCTCAATCAAGTCCAAATCGCTTGCTTTCCAGCCAGCTTTTTCGAGTGCCTTCTTGCTGGCGTAAACGGGTCCAACGCCCATAATTGAGGGGTCGAGGCCAGCTGTCGCATAGCTTGCAATGCGGCCTAAAGGTTCGATTCCCCGTTTTTCTGCATTCGCGGCGCTCATAAGAAGCGCTCCGGCGGCACCATCGTTGAGGCCAGAAGCGTTGGCTGCGGTGACTGTGCCTTCACGATCAAATGCGGGGCGCAATTTTTGCATCGCTTCCATTGTTACGCCATGACGAATGTATTCATCCGCGTCGACCACGGTATCACCGCGCCGTGATTTTACGATAAAGGGCATAATTTCGTCGACAAACTTGCCAGCCTTCTGTGCGGCTTCAGCTTTGTTTTGGCTGCCAACCGCAAAGAGGTCCTGCATTTCGCGGGTGATTTCCCACTGTTTTGCAACGTTTTCTGCGGTTGTACCCATGTGGTAATTATTAAATGCATCCCACAGGCCGTCGCGGATCATCGAGTCAATGAACTGCATGTCGCCCATTTTGTGTCCCTGACGCAGGTTTGCGACATGGGGGGACATGGACATGTTTTCTTGACCACCAGCGGTGACAATCTCGGCGTCGCCCAGTAAAATATGCTGTGTTCCCAAAGCAACGGCACGCAGGCCAGATCCGCAAACTTGGTTAATTCCCCAAGCGGCCGCTTCTTTTGGAAGGCCCGCGTTGATATGCGCTTGGCGAGCTGGGTTTTGCCCTTGGCCGGCCGTTAAAACTTGCCCAAGGATGGTTTCTGAAACTTCGGCTTTGTCAATTCCGGCGCGCTCAACAAGACATTCGAGCACAGCGGCGCCGAGGTCGTGGGCGGGGGTGTTGGCAAACGAACCATTAAAGCTGCCCACAGCGGTTCGCGCTGCAGATGCGATGACAACATGAGTCATTAGGCTTTTCCTCTCCCGAGACTGAAAAAGGTCCGTGACGCTTCGGGACAGCGGCACATCCCGTCAATTGCGTAAAGTTCAACGTTGAATCTACGTGAAGTACAATTGACAGGGTGTTCCCGTCTTACGCAAGGAAAACCGTGATATTATCCAGTTTTCTCCACGAGTTCTTTTTGCCATGGAGGACGAATTGTTGGCGCGCCAAAATAATACCCCTGAAGGCAATCGATACCAATGGATTGAAGGAAAGCAACATCCTCCTTGTTTTCAACACTTTCAGCGACGGTAAACATTTCAAATTGTGAAGCGATAGAGCAGAGCGCTTTGGTCAGGACTTGGTTGTCGGGATCTGTGGCTATTCCACGAATGAATTGTCCGTCAATTTTGATAATGTCGAAGAAAAAATCCTTGAGATAGCGGAACGCGGTATAGCCCGCCCCGAAATCATCGAGCGCAAACGAAATTCCACGCAGATTTAGATCTTTCATGAATGAAGTCACGAGTTCCGGCATGAGCATAGCGGAGCCTTCGGTGATTTCTAGAATCAAGCGTTCGGCAATAGTAGGGTCTCGATCCAGCCCATATTCCAAAGTGCGCATCCAGCGTTGATACCCGATCGATCGCGCGGACATGTTGATAGACAGGCGTAAGCTCGGCTGATCGAGAAGGGTTTGTAGACCCATTTCCAAAGCAAGACAGTCCACCTTGCGACCAAGCTCTTTGTTTTCGATGGCATCAATAAATTCGTGGGCTGGAATGACGCGCCCATTATCGTCGAGCAACCGCACGAGGCCTTCATAAAAAGCAACACGACCTGGGCGCGATGCCTGAACAACAGGTTGAAAGGCTAAGATTGCCCTTTTATTGTCGAGCGCATGCTGCACAAGGGAAAGCACATTTAATTCCTGTTCCGCTTGAGCAAAAGAAAAAGGGTTTTCTGGGCCCTCAATCGCCTCTGTGACATATCCATTCTTTGTTAAACGCATTTTTTTCTCCCTCACCAACAGGTTTAGAATGCCTCCTGATAGTTTAATAGCTGGTGAAAGTTCGTATTTGGTTCTAATTTACGACGAAATGTAGGGAGTCCGGTTTAGGGGGGAATATGCAGGAAAGATGCGGTTGGGTTGGGCAGGAAGACATATACATTGCTTACCACGACACCGAGTGGGGCGTCCCTGTTTATGACAGCCGCGCTCTCTGGGAAAAACTGGTTCTAGACGGGTTCCAAGCGGGGTTGAGTTGGATCACCATTCTCAAGAAGCGTCAGAACTTTATTGAGGCCTTTCATGGTTTTGACCCAAATGTGATTGCCACATGGGGCGAGCCAGAAATCGAAACGCTTTTGCAAAACCCGGGCATTATTCGCCACCGTGGCAAGATCGCTGCGACCATTTCAAATGCGCGTGTTTGGCAGGCTATTGAGCAAGAGCAGGGATTTGATACCTATCTTTGGAATTTTGTTGATGGAAAACCACTTCAAAATAACTTCAAATTATTAGCCGATGTTCCGCCGTCAACACCGCTCTCAACCGAAATATCCAAGGATCTTAAAAAACGCGGGTTTAAGTTCTGTGGGCCGACGATTGTCTATGCCTTTATGGAGGCGGTGGGCATGGCCAATGACCACATTGTAACCTGTCCTCGGCATAGCCATTTGAGCGAAACCCGTTGAAAGCATCATTTTTGCGCGATTAATTCTGCGAAAATGGCCTTGGCGCTTTCGCTATCCCATTCTGCTTCGCCAACGAGGCGCGCGACTTCTTGGCCTTGTCGGTCTAGGAGTATCGTTGCGGGCAGGCCTTCGACATTCATTTCACGCGCGAGGGCGCTTTTGGGATCCAACAGGATCGGGAGGTTCTGGATGTTTTCGGTGGCAAACAATTTCTCAATCGCCGCCATTTTGTTGCGCCCTGTGGCGACAGTGACAACGGCGAAGTCCTCGCTCTCCATTTGCGCTGCTAGGCGGTCAAGGGAGGGCATTTCTTTGCGGCAGGGCGCGCACCATGTCGCCCAAAAATTCACCAGCGTAATTTTGCCTTCATAGTCGGACAGAGTTCGCTCGTTTCCCTCGGGATCAAAAAAAATAGCCTCTGCACCTGCCACAGGCGCCGAATGTATTTGCAATTTTTCGAGCGAGCCTACGCGTAGATCCGCCAAATCGGCAAAGGCAGCGTTTGCGCTAAGCGCGAGGCCCGCGTATAGGGGGGCTAACCAAAGATTTCGCATTTTTTCTTCCCTCCAAAGGGCATTAACATGACCAAAAACGATACACCCAAGACTTCTTCCAACCAAATGTGGGGCGGACGCTTTGCCGCCGGACCCGATGCGATCATGGAGGCTATCAACGCCTCGATCAGTTTCGATAAACGCATGGCCGCTCAAGACATTGAGGGTTCTCGCGCCCACGCCGCAATGTTAGCAAGCGCAGGCATCATTACAGATACAGACGCGGTTGCCATTCGGGAAGGCCTTCTCACGGTATTGTCAGAAATCGACAACGGAGAGTTTCAGTATTCAGCCGCCTTAGAAGACATCCACATGAACGTGGAAAGCCGTCTCAAGGACCTGATCGGTGAGCCCGCAGGCCGCCTCCACACAGGTCGCAGCCGCAATGACCAAGTCGCAACCGATTTCCGCCTCTGGGTGCGCGATCAAACGGACGCTGTGATTGTCGGCCTTGAGGCCCTCATCCGCGCGCTTTTGGCGCAGGCCGAGGCGGGCGCTGATTGGGTGATGCCCGGGTTTACCCACCTTCAAGTTGCCCAACCTGTCACTTGGGGCCACCATATGATGGCCTATGTCGAGATGTTTGGCCGCGACATGTCGCGCTTTCGCGATGCGCGGGTGCGGATGAATGAGTCTCCCCTCGGTGCGGCGGCCCTTGCCGGAACCAGCTTCCCGATTGATCGCCACATGACGGCCGAGGCGCTGGGCTTTGATCGGCCTGCCGCAAACTCGCTGGATGCCGTGGCCGACCGCGATTTCGCGCTCGAATTCCTTGCTGCGTCCACAATCACCGCGATGCACCTTAGTCGTTTTGCCGAGGAACTCGTGATTTGGTCCTCTGCGCAGTTCCGTTTCGTGGCGCTTTCGGATCGGTTCTCAACCGGTTCCTCAATCATGCCGCAAAAGAAAAACCCAGATGCCGCCGAACTTATTCGCGCCAAAATTGGCCGGATCATGGGCGCGATGGTTGGGCTGTTTACGGTGATGAAAGGCCTTCCGCTGACCTATTCCAAGGACATGCAGGAAGACAAAGAGCAAGTCTTTGATGCCGCCGACAACCTGATGCTTGCCCTTGCTGCGATGACGGGAATGGTGGCCGATATGACCGCAAACACCAAAAACCTCGAGATCGCAGCGGCCAGTGGGTTTTCAACCGCGACCGACCTTGCCGACTGGTTGGTGCGCGCCCTCAATATGCCTTTCCGCGAGGCACATCACGTCACGGGAACCCTTGTGGCATTGGCGGAAAGTAAAGAATGCGATTTGCCGGACCTTACCTTGTCAGACATGCAATCCGTGCACGAACACATTACTCAAGACGTCTTTGATGTGCTCGGTGTCCATAATTCCGTGGCCTCGCGCGTGTCCTATGGCGGCACCGCTCCGAGCCAAGTGCGCAGCCAGATCGCGCGTTGGACCAAAAAAATCAATAAGGACACCTAAATGAAAAAGCTTGTTTTTCTCGGACTTTTTGCCACTCTTGCCGCTTGTGGTGTCGACGGCGCTCCAACCCCGCCCGAAACCACGACCCCCACGGGGATTACGGTCTCTGGCGAGGCCCGCATGGGTGTCGTAACGAAGTTTTAAGACCCAAGAGGTGTGAAGGTGAAGCATGAAAAAGGTAATCACTGTCATTTTGGTAACGACGCTGTTGGGGGCCTGTGCTGGCCCGCAACACCCACCCGTCGTGAACGGCACCGTCTATGCGGGGACAGGCGGCACCTATAGTCGTGTAGGCATAAGTACGGGTAATTTTGGCATAAATTTAGGGTTCTGATGTCTCCTCTACGTGCAATATATCTTGGATTGGCAATCGTCGGAGCTTTGCTTCCGATGTATCATATCGGGCTTTGGGTCTGGGGAAATGGACCTGCGCCGAAATTGCTGTTTGCCGCGTGGCAGGCCAATTCAGCGACAACGGGCCTCATGTGGGACCTCGTTATTTCAGCCATCGCTTTGAGCGTTTGGATCTTGGCCGAGACTTATGTCCGACGCAATTGGATGGCGCTTGTGGCCTTGCCCGCGACCTTCTTGGTTGGCGTTTCGTGTGGGTTGCCGCTCTACCTTTACTTCCGTTCCCGCCCGATTGAGTAGTGCTTAAACGTGCTGATCAATTAGAATTGGATTGCCATCCGGATCCACAATCATAAAACTCGCGGGGCCTTGCGAGTCGGGATCAATCGGTTGTCCCGCATCCAACCCGCGCTCCGCGAAAGCCTTTTGAAGCACCCTAACGTCGTCAAAGTCGTCCAACGGCTTTGCTTGCGAGTCCCAGCCTGGATTGAATGTCAGGATATTGCGCGGGAACATGCCTTGGAAAAGGCCAATCGTCGTCGTGCCGAGTTGCAGGATGAGCCAACCCTGCGCCACGTCTCCGTGAAAAATCTCAAAGCCCAGTTTTTCATAAAATGCGAGCGAGACCTGAATGTCTTTCACATTGAGGCTGACTGAAAATGCACCTAGTTCCATTGCTTCCTCCCGTTTTGTTAAAGTTTAGCATTTTTTCCCTTTCATGCCTAACCTGCGTTTTTATCGCGGGTTTCGTTTGAAATAGTTGCACGGTCTGGTATGAGCGAAAAAACCCCTTTTGGGGGAGGCATTTGAAAGGCGCGGCAATGGACCATTTTCTGTATCGTAACGGCGAACTTTACGCTGAAGATGTGCGCGTTTCTGAGATTGCAAAGGCGGTCGGCACCCCGTTTTATCTCTATTCCTCGGCAACCTTCCGTCGGCATTTTAAACTGTTTGATGATGCGCTTTCAGGGATGGAGCACCTTGTTTGTTTCGCCATGAAATCCAATTCCAACCAAGCGATCCTAACCCTTTTGGCCAAAGAAGGTGCGGGTATGGATGTGGTTTCGGGTGGCGAATATGCGCGGGCCAAAGCGGCGGGCGTTCCGGGCGACCGGATTGTTTTTTCCGGTGTGGGCAAGACCCGCGAGGAAATGGACGCGGCTCTAATCGGCGGTATTCGCCAGTTTAATGTCGAATCCGAACCCGAGATGATTGTGCTGAATAAAGCAGCGCTGGCGCTGAATGTTATCGCGCCGATTGCAATTCGGGTGAACCCCGACGTTGACGCTAAAACCCATGAGAAAATTGCGACCGGAAAAAGCGAGAATAAATTCGGCATTCCGATTTCACGGGCACGGGAAGTCTATGCGCTGGCCGCTAGTCTTAAAGGGCTGAAAATTATGGGCATTGATGTTCATATTGGTAGCCAGTTGGTTGAACTTGAGCCATTTGAGCAAGCCTACAAAAAGGTACGTGAACTCACCGAAGTCCTGCGCAAAGACGGCCACGAAATCACCCGCTTGGATTTGGGCGGCGGCTTGGGCATTCCTTACGAACGCTCCAACGAAGCCCCTCCCTTGCCCAAGGAATACGGCGCCCTCATTCAGGACGTTTTGGGCGATTTGGGATGCGAAATCGAGATTGAACCGGGGCGTCTGATTTCGGGGAATGCAGGCATTTTGGTCAGCGAAGTAATCTATGTGAAGTCGGGAGAGGACCGCGAATTCCTCATTATCGACGGCGCGATGAATGATCTTGTCCGCCCGTCCATGTATGGCGCGCATCACGACATTATTCCTGTGATTGAGGCCGTACCTGGGGTTGAGCAGGCGAAATACGATATCGTTGGGCCCGTTTGTGAAAGTGGCGACACCTTTGCCAAGGGGCGCAATATGCCGCCATTGACTGCGGGCGACCTAGTGGCATTTCGCTCGGCAGGGGCTTATGGCGCGGTTATGGCCAGTGAATACAATTCGCGGCCCCTTATTCCAGAGGTTTTGGTCGATGGTGATCAATTCGCTGTCATTCGGGCACGTCCGACCTTCCAAGATATGATTGATCGCGATACGGTTCCTTCATGGCTTTAGGTTAGTCCTTGGCCAAAATCACTGCGGAGATGTGCTCTTGAAGTCGGCCGATGCGCAAAATAATCTGTCGAAACGCCTTCGTTGGCCCCTTCGGTTTACGTGGGCCGGACTTGTGGCCGAACGGTTCTTGCGCGCGTTTTGGCCCGTATATAGCCTTGTTTTTACACTCGTAGCGGCGTTTCTTTTCGGTGTGCAGGAGCGCCTGCCGTTTGTCGTGGTCGTGGGGTTGCTTGCGGCTGTCAGTGTTCTTCTCCTCGCGACTCTTGTACGGGCTGTTGCTCGTTTTCGGTTCCCGCATCGCTCCGAATCCTTGGCGCGGTTGGATTCAACCCTTGTGGGCCAGCCCCTTGCGGCTTTGACTGATGCGCAAACTGTGGGCCTTGACGATCCGGCCTCGCGCGCGGTTTGGGAGGCGCATTTGCGCAGGATGGAAGCGAAAACGGCGAGTGCGCAGGCCCCTTGGCCCGATTTGCGCCTCGCGGATCGCGATCCAAACGGGCTGCGCTTGATGGCCGTTACCGCTCTATTGGCCGCCGTGATTTTCGGCGCGCCTAAGTATTTTGGTTCCGTGACAATCCTTTCGGACAACCTCCTCGCGGGACAGGGAGAAGCTGGGGCCCAATGGGAAGGCTGGATTCAACCGCCAAGCTATACGGGCAAACCCACGCTTTATTTAAACGACCTGATCGCACGTTCGGACCTTCAAGTCCCTGAGGGCAGTGTTATTGCCCTTCGGTTCTATGACGAATCCAGTGCAAACTCCCTGAAACAAAACATTGGAACGCTGCCAACAACCGCTCAAGCCTCTGCCGATTTTGGCGGCACAACCTCGCTTTCCCTTTCGGTTGAACGGTCGGGTGATCTCTCCATCAAGGGCGCATATGGAGGCGATTGGAGTATTGAAATGCTCGCGGATGCGGCACCGGAAGTGCGGCTTTCCGCGCCCCCTGTGGCCACGTTGGACGGCGAGTTGCGCCAAGAATTTCGGGCCAGTGACGACTATGGTGTGGCGGCTGGAACTCTGCACGTCACGCTCGATTTAAACGCAGTTGACCGGCGCTATGGCCTGCAGGCCGAACCTGATCCGCAGGAGGATTTGGTGTTGGACCTTCCCCTTGCTTTTTCAGCGGAGTCGGCCGATTTTACCGAAACGGCTGTTGAAGATTTCGCGCCAAATCTTTGGGCGGGGTTGCCGGTAACCTTAGCGCTGCAAGTCGAGGATGATTTAGAGCAAACGAGCGCAATTGAGATTGTGGAAACGACCCTTCCAAAACGCAAGTTTTTTCACCCGCTTGCGGCAAGTGTTGTCGAAGCCCGACGCGACATTTTATGGGCGCGCAGCAATGGGCTCCGTGCCGAGCAGGTTTTGCGGGCCGTGATGCATGTTCCCCAAGATATGAACCTCGACGAGAGTGGCTTTCTTATGCTGCGTGTCGCCCTGCAACGCCTCACAATGGCAAATATCGACGGGCTAAATCCTCAAGAGCAAACGATGATTGCCGATGCGCTGTGGGAGATTGCGCTGCGCATTGAAGAAGGCGGTCTTGAGGATGCAAAGGCGCGTCTGGAACGCGCGCAAGATCGTCTCGCAGAAGCGATGGAACGCGGGGCCAGTGACGAAGAAATCGCCGAGTTGATGGACGAATTGCGCGAAGCGATGGACGATTATGTCAAACAACTCGCCCAGAATTCAGAGCCAAATCCAGATCAACAGAATGCCCAAAATCAAGACTCCACGGATGTGACGCAAGACGAGATTGACGCGTTGATGGATCAAATTCAAGACTTGATGGAGCAGGGTCGGATGGCTGAAGCTCAGCAACTTCTTGAGATGTTGCGCGAGATGATGGAAAATATGCAAGTCACGCAGGGTGGCGAAGGCAACGGCCCACAAACACCTGCCGAACGTGCGATGGAAGACCTGCAAGAGACCCTTCGCGATCAGCAAGACCTCTCGGATGAAGCTTTTCGCAACCTCCAAGAACGCTACAACCCGTCCACCCCACAGGGCCAAGATCCTTCGGCGCAGCCAAGCGAGGACGGCCAAGAAGGGGAGGGCGCAACAGGCGAACAACAGCTTGGTGAGGGGGGCGGCAACGGCGACGAGGAAACCGATCAAGGCCAACCTGGTGGGAGCGAGTCGTTGGCGCAACGGCAGCAAGCCCTTCGGGATGAATTGAGCCGCCAAGAGCAGGCTTTAGGCGAGGGAAACGATGGCGGGTCCCGCGAAGCGCTTGACCGCGCGGGGCGGGCAATGGAAGAGGCCGAAAATGCGCTGGAAGACGAAGACATTCCGCTCGCTTTGGACCGTCAATCAGAGGCGATAGAAGAATTGCGCGAAGGGATGCGTGCCCTTGGTCAGGCCATGGCGGAAGACACCAATAGCGCTGAGGGCGAGAATGGCCAAACCGCACAGGGCGAAGGGCGTGACGGTGGCGACCCCCTCGGACGCGCGCCCGGAACAAGCGGGGCGTCCCGCAGTGACAGCCCCTTTGCCGATGGCGAAAACCCCTATGGTCGTGCACGCGAATTGCTAGACGAATTGCGCCGCCGCGAAGGGGACAAAACCCGCCCAGACCAAGAATTGGAATACCTCCGCCGCCTAATCGATCAATTCTAAATGGCCGAAAAGCCCGCCTACTGGCTGGGGGCTTCGTCGGTGTTGATTTTGGCGATGAGCGTTTCCATAAGGGTATCGATCTTTACGCGACCTTGATCCGCACTCCGCACAAACGATTTCAACGCTGAATCAATTGCGGGCACTTTGGCCCCGATTTGCGGAGCAAAAGTGTAAACCAGAAGCAAGGCTGCCACGAGAACAATAATCAGGCTAAAACCTGTGCGAAAACCACTTCGCTTGTTTGGGGCCTCTTCGTCAGTCTCTTTTGAAACGCCGGTTTTACGATCGGATGTGGCGCGCAATGTGGAATTGATTTCTTCAATGTCTGGCAATAAATCGCGGCGCGAACTCGGAGAGCCATCGGACACATCCTCGGGCTCTATGCCGCGCAACCGCGCTGTACGCTCGCGAACAGCTTCTTCAACATCGGGTTCGTCTGGAAAACTCTTTGAGCGTTGCTCTGGCGCTTCCAAGCCCATATCGGTTTGGGTTTCAAGGTTTGCACCACCTTCGCTAAGGCGCGCTTGGGTTTCCCGCTCCGCTTCCTCGCGCAAGACCTGCATGAGGGTCGAATCAAGGCTCGCACGTTCCGGTCCCTGTGCCGTCGTTGTCTCAGACTCCGCTTGCGCTGCAGGCTCAGCCTCCACAATCTCTTCTATTTCAGGGGCATCTTGGTCACCCGTTTGATCCGCATTCTCGGCAAAAATGTCGTCTTCGAGGTCGGATTTTATGTTGTCATCTTGCGTTGCTGCGGCTTGAAACCACGTGTCACCACAGCTTGAACATTGCACATCGCGCCCGTTTTCGGGGATGAGACGGCTTTCGACCTCATAATGGGCATCGCAATTAGGGCAAATCAGCCTCATCGCTACTCCTTCCTGTCGTGCGGATTTTCCGCGTTTATTGTTTCCACTCTTGCGAGAAACATTAACAGGCGGAAAAGAAAACACAAAGGTTTTGGCCACAGCCATTGCAACCTTTCGCGCGCTTGGGCAAAACTGTGGCAGATTAACCGATAAGGACTCGCTGGTGATTGAACTTCAAAATGTTTCCTATGGCTATGGCGGAGGAGACTTACTCTCTGGTTTGTCGCTCAAACTTGCACCGGGTTCATTCCACTTTCTGACGGGTCCTTCGGGGGCCGGAAAGACAACGTTTCTGAAACTCTGCTACATGCAATTGCGCGCCACCTCGGGGCAGGTTCAGGTGTTTGGCAAAGATGTCAGCACCATGAGTCGCGATGACATCGCCCATAATCGAAGCCGCATTGGGGTGGTTCATCAGGATTGTAATTTCCTCGACCACCTGTCGTTGACCGAAAATGTGGCGTTGCCTCTGGCGGTGACGGGGCGCCAAGTGAACATGGAAGACATGAATGACCTCTTGCAATGGGTCGGGTTGGATAAGCGTAAAACCTTCCGGCCACCGGAACTTTCTGGCGGCGAACGGCAACGCGCTGCACTCGCGCGGGCGGTCATTCAATCGCCCGATGTGATCCTTGCGGATGAACCCACGGGGAATGTCGATTGGGAAATGTCCCAACGCCTGCTGTCGCTCTTGGTGGAACTTAATCGGATGGGCAAAACGATTATGATTGCAACGCATGATCTCAATCTGATCCGGACGGCCAAAAAGCAAGTAAATGCAAGGGTTTTGCGCATCTCAGACAAAACGCTACACCTTGCAGGAGCCGACCTATGAGGGCCCTTCTTGAGCGGGTGACGCGGTTTCTTGACGGTGGCGAAGCTTCACATAACGTCGTTCCACCCGCAGGTTTTACGGCGACGCTGACGTTGTTTACCGCGGGGGCTATGGGGTTTCTCGCGGTGTTTGCGCTGGCGCTTTCGTTGGCGACGGATCGGCTGGCAAACCGCTGGGCCTCTGAATTGGCCCGCACCGCCACCGTCCGTATTTCGGCCCCGTTAGGACAAGTCGAGGCACAGACGCAAGCCGCGCTTCGGGTGTTGGAAACGACCCCAGGCGTTGCTTCTGCGCGGGCCTTTGACCTTGAGGAACAAAAGGCGCTCCTTGCCCCATGGTTTGGGCCTGATTTACCCATCGAAACCCTGCCGATCCCCCAATTGATCGAGGTTTTGGAAGACGAGGAGGGCTACGATGCTGAAGGGTTGAGCCTTCGACTGCGCGCGGAAGCTCCGGGAGCCGTTCTTGACGATCATACGCGCTGGCGGCGACCCCTTGTGAAAGCTGCGGAGCGGCTTCGGATGCTCGGCCTGATTTCGATTGCTCTTATTACGGCGGCAACGGGCGCGATGATTACCCTCGCGGCAAACTCGGCCCTTGCGGCAAACGCACAAATAATAGGCGTCCTTCGCTTGGTCGGGGCGCGTGACATCTTTATCGCACGCGCTTTCGTGCGCCGCTTCACAATTCGGGCCTTTGTTGGCGCGGCTATTGGCACCCTATTCGCAACAACCGCTATCGCCTTCCTCCCCCGCACCGACGCTGCGGGCGGATTTCTCACAGGGCTTGGCTTTCAAGGTTTCCACTGGCTCTATCCCATGCTTGTGCCCGTTTTATCATCGCTCGTCGCTTATAGCGCGACCCGCTATTCCGCTCTGCGCGTTTTGAAAGGGCTCACATGACTTGCGCCATTCAATGGGTTCGATCCCTTCTGTTTAGCATTCAGATGTATGTGATGATGTTTGTGCTCGCGTTGTATTACACGCCGCGCGCCGTGTTTAATCGCGACTATGCGTTCCACGGCGTGCATGCTTATTGCCGCTATGTACGCTGGAGCGCGGCGTGGATGATTGGATTGAAAACCGAAGTGCGTGGAGAAATTCCGACGGACGAAGTGTTGATTGCTTCCAAGCACCAGAGCTTTCTAGATATCATTATGATTGTCTCCGAAGTGCCGCGTCCGAAGTTCATTATGAAAGCGATCCTAAGGTTTGCGCCGATTTTGGGGTGGTACGGAATGCGTATCGGCTGTGTTCCTGTGGATCGTGGCAAACGGGGCGCGGCGATCAAAAAGATGATTGCGGATGTGAAGTCTGGCGCACAACTTCCCGGTCAATTAATCATTTATCCCCAAGGAACGCGTGTCGCACCGGGCGTGGAGCGCCAGTACAAAGCGGGTGTAGGCATTCTATATACCCAAACGGGTCAAGCCTGCGTCCCTGCCGCCACCAACGTTGGAGTGTTTTGGCCGCGCCACGGGATTTATCGCAAACCGGGTACGGCAGTCGTTGAGTTTTTCCCACCAATTGCCCCAGGTTTGGCGACCAAGGAATTCATGGAGAGACTCGAAAACATCATTGAACCTGCGTCGGATCGCTTGGCAATTGAGGCTGGTTTTTTGGGCAGTCACACAACATAGGATTCTGGGCAATGGATTTCATCACCGACATTGAAGCGCTGGAAGGGCTCTATGGAAAACCGGGGGGCGCATCGCTTGAGAAGGTGGCAGCCTGTATCACACCAGCCTATCGCGCATGGATAGAGCGCTCTAAGTTATGCATCCTCTCGACTGTTGGACCCGAAGGAACGGATGCAAGCCCGCGCGGAGATGACGGCCCCGTTGTGCGCGAGTTGGACCCTGTTACCTTGGCGTTGCCAGATTGGCGCGGCAACAACCGGATGGATTCGCTACGTAATATTGTGCGCGATCCGCGTGTGTCGTTGATGTTTTTCGTGAACGGCAGTCACAACGTTATTCGCGTGAATGGCCTCGCAAAAGTAACGGTTGATGCGCCTTTGCTCGAAACCTTTGTGACAAAAGGCAGTGCGCCGCGCAGTGCGATCATCCATCAGATTTCAGAGATTTACTCGCAATGTGCCCGCGCGTTGATGCGTGCGAACCTTTGGAGCGGTGAAGATGAGACACAAGGGTTGCCCAGCATGGGGGATATTCTGCGCGAGCAAACGGGTGGGGACTTTGACGGCGCAAGCTATGACCGTGATTGGTCTGCTCGCGCCGCAAATACAATGTGGTAGATTGGCTAGGCGGAAAGGCCTTTTGCACCCAAGTCGAGGAACTTTTTGCGGCGTTCCTTGATGAGGACTTCTGGTTTCTTTTTAACCAGCACCTTTAGGTGTTTCTCGATCGCTTTGCCCACCGCCGCGATTGTCGCATGCGGAGCGCGATGTGCGCCGCCGATGGGTTCTGGAATAACTTCGTCCGCCACGCCAAGTGTCAACAAATCCTGTGCTGTAATCCGGAGCGCCTCGGCCGCTTCTCGCATCCGCGCGGCATCTTTCCAAAGGATCGACGCACAGCCTTCCGGGGAAATCACGGAATAAACCGAGTGCTCTAGCATCACGAGCGTATTGCCCGCCGCCAAAGCAACGGCCCCGCCCGATCCGCCTTCCCCGATCACAACCGTGATCATGGGTACGCCGAGTTTGAGGCATTTTTCTGTGCAACGTGCGATGGCTTCGGATTGGCCGCGCTCTTCGGCCCCTTTGCCCGGAAACGCACCGGTTGTATCAACGAGTGTGATGACGGGAAGGTTGAAACGGTCGGCGAGGTCCATCAAACGGATCGCTTTGCGATAGCCTTCGGGCCGCGCCATGCCAAAATTCCGCTCGACGCGGGATTTTGTGTCGGAACCTTTTTCTTGGCCGATAACCACAACGGCTTGGCCGCCCAAACGCGCAAGGCCGCCAATAACCGCGAGATCGTCTGCGAAGTTCCGATCGCCTGCTAGGAGCGTGAAATCGGTGAAAAGTTGCTCAATATAGTCGAGGCAATGTGGGCGATCAGGGTGCCGCGCGACTTGGCATTTGCGCCACGCCGTTAGATTTTTATACAAATCCTTCATAAGAGTCTGCGCCTTGGCATCAAGCGCCTTGGCCTCTGCCTCTACGTCCATCTCTTCATTCTTCCGCGCCATCGCGCGTAGCTCTTCGGCTTTGCCTTCGATTTCCGCCAAGGGTTTTTCAAATTCGAGATAATTGTTCATAGCCGTCTCCACGTCGCTTTGCACAGATATATGACAATCTACAGCGGTATTTGCAATGTCTGTAGTTGGGTTAGGCACAGCTAAATGTCTGTGGATTGGCCAGATTCGATTTAGCTCCACCTTTCTCACAGAAACGGGGGGGCGTATCGGGCCAAGTAATTTGGCAATAGGCTTTAGGTTCCCAGTATCAACTCGGATTGCCGTACAATGACCTGCGCCTGTTTGATGCTGGCAATATCGACCAAACGTCCCTTGAAAACCGTGGCCCCTTCGCCCTTGGCGGTGGCGGCGTCCATCGCGGCGAGGATTTCGCGCGCTTCGGCAACTTGCGCCTCCGACGGGGTGAAAACCTCATTTGCAATGCCGATTTGTTTGGGGTGGATGGCCCATTTCCCAACCATACCGAGGGTCGCCGAGCGCCGCGCCTGTGCGCGATAGCCCTCATCGTCCGAGTAATCGCCAAAAGGGCCATCGACAGGCAAAATCCCATGCGTACGGCACGCTGCAACAATCGCCGCTTGCGCCCAATGCCACGGATCGGACCAATGTTGGACCCCATCGCGCAGCATGTAATAATTTTCCTGCGTGCCACCAATTCCCGTTGTTTGCATCCCCATCGACGCGGCAAAATCGGCGGCGCCAAGGCTCATCGCTTGCAACCGTGGGCTGGAGGCAGCGATTTCTTCGACATGAGAAAGGCCCGCCGCGCTTTCGATGATAACCTCAAAGGAGATCCGTTTGCTGCGCCCCTTTGCGGCTTCAATGGCACTCACGAGGGCGTCGACGGCATAGACATCGGCGGCGCATCCAACTTTGGGGATCATGATTTGATCCAGCCGATCGCCCGCTTGCTCAAGTAAATCAACAACATCGCGATACCAATAGGGCGTATCAAGGCTGTTGATTCTAACGGATAGTAGCTTATCGCCCCAATCAATGTCCCCAATCGCGGCGATGATATTGGCGCGCGCTACGGCTTTGTCCGCAGGGGCGACGCTGTCTTCAAGATCAAGATTGATCACATCCGCCGCGCTGGCGGCCATTTTTTCAAAGAGCGCGGGCCGCGAGCCGGGGCCGAAAAGCTGACAGCGGTTGGGACGGGCAGGGGCGGTAGGTTGTATGCGAAAACTCATGGGGGCCTCAATGGGTGCGTAAGTTTATTTCAATTGTTGCTTTTGGTTTGGTATATTCTTGCGCGATGGATCGCAAGCCCTTTGTGCAACTGCAGCAATCGCCCGCACATGAAAGGAATCTCCGTAATTCAGATCAGTGTTCGTCATTTCTTTCATACTATTATCACTTGTCGGTGTAATCTTCTAAAATTACGTCGAAATGAGCGAAGCTTGAGAGGAAGTTCTAACCAAAATGAGGGATGCTCCCCCCAACATAGGAGCGCAACATGATTCCCACACCTTATCTTCTCTTTCTCGGCGATGCGCCGGACCAACTCGCCACAAAAGTTGCCCAAGGCATAAAAGATTGGCGTCCCGATCACGCCATCGGCCAACTCCGGTTGCCAACGTGTAAAGCGGACTTGGGTCTGACGGATATGACATTGGCCGAGGCAAAAGCCTCTGGCGCCAAAACTTTGGTTATTGGTGTGGCCAATCGTGGCGGAGTTATTTCCCCCGCATGGAAAGAGATTCTCATTGCCGCTATTGAGGCGGGCTTTGATATTGCGAGTGGTTTGCACAACTTGCTGCGCCATGAGGCCGATTTGGTGGCCAGTTCTATGGCGCATGGAACAAGTCTCCACGATGTGCGCGTTCCGGGAATCGACTATCCCATTGCAAACGGGGTCAAACGGACGGGCAAACGTGTGCTCGCCGTGGGGACCGATTGCTCGGTTGGGAAAATGTATACGGGTCTTGCGATTGATGCTGAAATGCAAAAGCGCGGGATGAAATCGACATTTCGCGCCACGGGCCAAACCGGTATTTTGATTACGGGACAAGGTATTCCGCTGGACGCCGTTATCGCCGACTTCATGGCGGGGGCCGTTGAATATGTTTCCCCTGACAATGATCCGGACCATTGGGATGTGATTGAGGGGCAGGGCAGTCTGTTTCACGCCTCTTACTCCGGTGTCACAATGGCGCTTATTCATGGCGGCCAGCCAGATGCGATTATCCTTGCACATGAGCCCACCCGTAAACATATGCGCGGCCTTCCAAGCTATACTTTGCCGACGTTGGAAGCCTTGCGCGATATGTGTCTGCCTATTGCACATGTGGTCAACCCCGCTTGCAAAATTGTGGGTATTTCGGTGAACACGGCCAGCATGAGTGAAGACGAAGCGCGGGCTTATCTGTCTGAGCTTGAGGCACGTATGGGCATGCCCGCGGTCGACCCGTTCCGCGACAATGCAGAACGGCTGGTCGATGCGCTTGAAGCTCTATAGGTTGCAAATATGAAAATTACCGTTTCCCCCGATACCTTTGCCTTGGCCGAAGTTTTTACCATTTCGCGCGGCAGTCGCACTCATGCGCATGTTTTGACCGTGCGCATTCAAGATGGCGAGCACGAAGGTTGGGGGGAATGCGTGCCCTATGCGCGGTATGGGGAAACGTTGGAAAACGTCACGGCCCTGATTGAAGGGTTGAAGACTCCCGTTGATCGCAACAGCCTGCAAGAAATGCTGCCCGCAGGCGCGGCGCGAAATGCAGTTGATTGCGCGCTCTGGGACTTGGACGCAAAACGCTCGGGGAAACGGGCATGGGAACTGGCTGGTCTGGACGCACCAAAACCCGAAATTACGGCTTTTACCCTGTCGCTCGCCAGCCCAGAAGAGATGAAGTTGTCGGCGGCGAAACACGCTTTTCGCCCGCTTTTGAAAATTAAACTGGGGACACCAGATGATATGGTGCGCCTTGAGGCCGTACGGGCTGGAGCGCCAAAATCGCGGATTATCGTTGACGCAAATGAAGGGTGGAGCGCCGAAGTTTACAGCGAGCTTGCCCCCCATTTGATCCGTTTGGGCGTTGAGTTGGTTGAACAGCCAATGCCCGCTGGAGAAGACGATATGTTGGCCGAAATTGCGCGCCCCTTACCCGTCTGTGCAGACGAAAGTGCGCATGATTGTGCGAGCCTTGCGCATCTAAAGGGCAAGTACGATGTGGTGAACATCAAACTCGATAAAACCGGTGGTCTGACCGAGGCCCTAAAGCTTAAGCAACAAGCGATTGCAGAGGGTTACCGCGTTATGGTTGGCTGTATGGTCGGGAGTAGTTTGGCAATGGCCCCTGCAGTTCTTGTGGCTCAAGGCGCGATGATAACAGACCTTGACGGGCCGCTTTTGTTATCGCAAGACCGTGAGAACGCATTATTTTATGACGACTCAGGCGTGCATCCGTCAACGGCGGCACTCTGGGGCTAGGGAGAGAACCATGAGTCGCACTGTCTATGTAAATGGCGAGTATCTGCCAGAAGCCGAAGCCAAAATCTCGATTTTCGACCGTGGTTTTTTGATGGCTGACGGCGTTTACGAAGTGACCAGTGTTCTGGACGGCAAATTGCTGGATTTTGCAGGGCACGCAAAGCGTCTTGAACGCTCCCTTGGCGAACTCGATATGGCCCTGCCGATCGAGATGGAGGACCTCCTCGAAGTGCACCGCGAATTGGTGCGCCTGAATGATATCAACGAGGGGATGATCTATTTGCAGGTCACACGCGGCGCGCCGAGCGACCGTGATTTTGCCTTCCCCGATCCCGCTGAGACTCCTTCAACCATCGTGTTGTTTACCCAGAACAAGCCCGGTCTTGCCGACACTCCTGTAGCGAAAAAAGGCATCAAGGTTATCTCGATTGAGGATATCCGCTGGGGACGCCGTGACATCAAAACGATCCAGCTTCTCTATCCCTCTATGGGCAAGATGATGGCCAAAAAAGCTGGCGTTGATGATGCGTGGATGGTTGAGGATGGCATGGTTACCGAGGGCACCTCCAACAACGCCTATATCGTGAAAAACGGCAAGATCATTACGCGCCACCTTGGCACGGAAATCCTCGCAGGGATTACCCGCAACGCCGTTTTGCGGTTTGCCGAAGAGGCGCAAATGACCGTTGAAGAACGTAGTTTTACTATTGCCGAAGCCCAAGGCGCCGATGAAGCTTTTGTGACCTCTGCGAGTACCTTCGTGATGCCAGTTGTCGAGATTGACGGCGCTCAAGTCGGTGCAGGTGTGCCGGGTCCGGTTGCTGTGCGGCTGCGCGAAATCTATCTTGAAGAAAGTCGTAAAGCCGCGATTTAAATCAATAGAAGCCAGCCTGAACCCTCACGCTGGCTTTCTATTTCTTCGCTACATTCTCATCAAATGCTTGTTTGAACGCGGCCTGTTTCTGTGGGGTCGCGTCGGTTTGATGATTGGCTTTCCATTCATCCATCGTCATTCCGTAATATGCCTCGCGGGCCTCGTCTTTGCTCATCTCAATGCCGCGTTCATTGGCGGCTTCTTGCACCCAGCGCGACAGGCAGTTGCGGCAAAAACCCGCCAAATTCATCATGTCGATATTTTGCGCGTCGGTTCTTTGTTCCATAAGATGTGTGCGCAGAGTTCGAAAGGCGGCGGCTTCTAGCTCGAGTTGCGTTTGCGCGTCGATGTCTGGGCGATTGAAATTCATAGAGCACCTATAGTAAAAAATACGGGAACGAAGCCAAATATTAACCGCCTCGAAAGAAAGCGCAACGACACTCACTGTCACAGATGGGTTACAAAAGGCATTTAAAGTGGTCGTGCAGATGGATGTATGGCCCGTTGTGTTTTGAAATAAAATGGGGCATATATCGGGCGGCCCACCGAAATTATTTTTTAACACGAGGAATCGACGCCGAATGACACGCGCTCGCAATGTAAAAATCGTGGCCACTTTGGGCCCCGCATCGAATGACTATAAAATGATACGTGCTTTGTTTGAAGCCGGGGCTGACGTATTCCGCTTGAACATGAGCCATGGCGACCACGAAGAAATTCGTAAGCGCCACGAGATCATTCGTCAAATCGAAGAAGATACTGGCAAACCGATTGCGATTTTGGCTGACCTTCAGGGGCCGAAACTGCGCTGTGGCGTTTTTGCCAACGATGGTGGCGAAGAATTGGCCGTAGGCGCTAAGTTCCGCTTCGATCTTTCAGACGCCCCCGGAACCATTGAGCGCGTTCAACTGCCGCACAAAGAGATTTTCCAAGCGCTTGAAGTGGGCTCGACCCTTCTGGTGAACGACGGCAAAATCCGCGTGCGAGTTGAAGCGCGCGGCGAAGATTTCGCCGATTGTGTGGTCGAAGTTGGTGGTACTATCAGCAACCGCAAGGGTGTGAACGTCCCCGACGTGCTTCTCCCATTGGCGGCCTTGTCTGAAAAAGACCGCCGCGATCTGGAATTTGTCTGTGAATTGGGCGTGGATTGGTTGGCCTTGTCGTTCGTACAGCGCCCCGAAGACGTCTTTGAAGCGCGTGAACTGGCCAAGGGCCGTGCGGCTATTCTGTCAAAAATCGAGAAGCCAGCAGCGGTTACCGCGTTTGACAGCATTCTTGCAGTGTCTGACGGGATTATGGTCGCCCGTGGCGATCTGGGCGTTGAATTGCCCGTTCAAAACGTTCCACCAATTCAGAAACGCCTGATTCGTAAGTGCCGCAATGCCGCGAAACCCGTGATCGTTGCCACCCAGATGCTCGAAAGCATGATCGAGAGCCCCGTGCCAACGCGCGCCGAGGTTTCCGATGTTGCGACCGCGATTTACGAAGGTGCCGACGCCATCATGTTGTCCGCCGAATCCGCGGCTGGGGATTTCCCAATCGAAGCGGTGACAACCATGAACAACGTGGCCGTTGAGGTCGAAAGCGACGCGACATACCGCGAAGTGATTGAAGCAAGCCGCAAGTTCAAAGGCGTCTCTATTGCTGACGGTATCGTTGCTGCAGCCCGCGAGATTGCGGAAACGGCCGACATCAAAGCGATTTGTTGCTTCACGCAATCTGGGAATACGGCCCTGTTGGTGGCGCGTGAACGTCCACGTGTTCCAATCATTGCTTTGTCACCCGTTAAGGAGACCTTGCGTCGCCTTTGCTTGAGCTGGGGCATGAATTGCTTCAACTCTGACAACGTGGATCGCTTCAAAATGGCCGTGATCGCAGCGGCTCGGGCTGCGCGTGCTTCTGGTCTCGCAACTGAGAACGATTCGATCGTGGTGACAGCGGGTGTTCCGTTCAATGTGCGTGGTACGACCAATATTCTACGCGTCGCACCTTGTGATGAACGGTTGATTTTGAACATCGATCCTGAATAGACTACTCTAAAGAGTAGTCTTTGGAGGGGTCTATGGATCCAGATCTTTTTCTAGTCATCGGTCTTTTGATCGGCGGATTTACCATTCCGCCGATCTTAGGTGCCATATTTGATGGGCGCCCCCCTCGGACACCCGCAGTTTTGGTCGTGATCGCGGGCGGCATGATTGCCTTCGCGGTTATTCAAAAGCCCGGAGGGTATGTCATCCAAGACATCCCCGGAGTCTTCTCCCACGTCATCGGAAAATACCTGTAACACGTGTTTTGGGCTTGCCCCTCTGGGGAATGCGTCCTATACGACGCGCTCTTACTGCGTGACCGGCCGAAAGTGGCATGCCGAGTCGCGTTTACACCGAATTCAAATAGGAGACGGAAATGCCCAAGATGAAGACAAAGTCGAGCTGCAAAAAGCGGTTCAAAGTTACGGCCAATGGCCTTGTAGTTGGAGGTCAAGCTGGCAAACGCCACGGCATGATCAAACGTTCCAACAAATTCCTGCGCAATGCGCGCGGTACCACAGTTTTGTCGGCTCCTGATGCGAAAATCATCAAGACGATGATGCCGTACGCTCGTTAAGGAGAATCTGATATGCCCCGCGTAACATCTGGTAAGGTAACTCACCGTCGCCACAAAAAAGTCGTCGACGCCGCTAAAGGTTTTTACGGCCGTCGTAAAAATCTTTTCAAAACAGCCACACAGGCCGTCGACAAAGCAAACCAATACGCCACACGTGACCGTAAAGTCCGTAAGCGTAACTTCCGTGCGCTTTGGATCCAACGGATCAATGCTGCCGTGCGTGCTCACGACGAAACACTAACATATTCGCGCTTCATCAATGGCCTTTCGTTGGCTGGAATCGAAGTGGACCGTAAGGTTCTCGCCGATCTCGCCGTACACGAGCCAGAAGCGTTTACAGCGATCGTTGAAAAAGCCCAAGCCGCTCTGGCTTAAGGCGTAACGCTCGCGAAGACTTCTCGAACCGAGAAGAAAATTTGAAGCCGCGGGCCTGTGATGGGTCGGCGGCTTCTTGCGTTTAACCCCCGATGTGATAGCACGGCGGGGGACAGAATAGGGGTCAGGCATGGACGATCTTCGGCAGAAATTTCTTGAGGCAATCTCCTCGGCAACCAATGAGGCAACCCTCGAAGACTTGCGGGTCTCTGCGGTGGGCAAAAAGGGCGAAATCAGCCTGAAAATGCGCGAATTGGGTAAAATGACACCCGAAGAACGCCAAACAGCTGGCCCCGCGCTCAATGCTCTCAAGGACGAGGTAAATTCGGCACTGGCCGCCAAGAAAGAAGCCTTAGGCGACGCCGCCCTTGATGCGCGCTTGAAGGGCGAATGGCTCGACGTGACTTTGCCCGCACGTGGGCGTCCCGCAGGCACAATTCATCCTGTCTCGCAGGTCACAGAAGAAGTAATCGCGATTTTCGCGGATATGGGGTTTGCCGTGGCCGAAGGCCCGCAGATCGAGAATGATTTTTATAATTTCGATGCCCTCAATATTCCGCCGCACCACCCCGCGCGGCAGGAATTTGATACGTTTTATATGCACCGCGATGCCGATGACGAGCGCGCGCCTCACGTGCTGCGCACGCATACAAGCCCCGTTCAAATCCGCGAGATGGAAAAAACCGGTGCGCCGATCCGCGTGATTGCGCCAGGTCGTGTGTATCGTTCGGATTATGACCAGACCCACACGCCGATGTTCCACCAGATCGAAGGCATGGCCATTGGCAAAGATATTTCTATGGCCAATCTGAAATGGGTGCTTGAGGAATTCTTCGCGGCCTTCTTTGAAATTGACGGAATCAAAACCCGTTTCCGCTCCAGCCATTTTCCCTTCACGGAACCTTCTGCAGAAGTTGATATCCAGTGCAGCTGGGTTGACGGGCAATTGCGCATCGGCGAAGGCGACGGTTGGATGGAAGTGCTGGGTTCTGGCATGATGCACCCTAAAGTTTTGGCAGCAGGCGGCGTCGACCCCGAGAAATATCAGGGGTTTGCCTTTGGTATGGGGATCGACCGCATTGCGATGCTGAAATACGGCATCCCAGACTTGCGCGCCTTCTTTGATAGCGACCTGCGCTGGTTGCGGCACTATGGTTTTAGCGCGTTGGACATGCCGTCACTGGCGGGAGGTTTGAGCAAATGAACGATCACACTGAGAACCTAAACGACACATACCCCGGTGCGGGCACCTATTGTTTTGGCGAGAGTAATGCCGACAGCGAGGCGCAACTAACGCTGGTGCGTGCTGGGACCAAACGTCTGGATTGCGCGGCTTTGGCGGAATTTGGCGGCGACAAAGATGCGCTCCCTAAAGTGGGCCGTTGCGATATCGCGACCGAATGGAATGGCGCGCCAGCCCTCGTCACCAAGACCACAAAGGTCGAACAGCACCGCTTTTGCGATGTGACGTGGGAGTTGGCTATGGACGAGGGCATGGGCAACAGCCTTGCCGATTGGAAAGCCTATCGTTCCGCATATTTTGGCCGCAACGGCGGTTTTGACCCTGAAATGATGTTGGTGTTCGAACGCTTTGACGTCGTTGAAGATTTGGCAGGGCGTGGGATCACGCCGACAAAGGATTAATCATGAAATTCACGCTTTCTTGGCTTAAAACGCATCTCGAAACCGACGCGCCGCTCGATGACATCCTCTATGCTCTGACCGATCTTGGACTTGAAGTTGAAGAGGTGACGGACCCCGCAGCAAAGCTTGCCGACTTTAGATTGGGCAAGGTCGTCAAGGCCGAGAAACACCCCGATGCGGATAAATTGCGCATCTGTACGGTGGCCACCGCCGATGGCGAAACGCAGATCATTTGCGGCGCGCCAAACGCACGCGAAGGCATCACCGTGGTCGTTGCAAAACCGGGCACGTATATTCCGGGGTTGGATATTACAATTCAGGTTGGAAAAATTCGCGGCATCGAGAGCTTTGGCATGATGTGCTCCGAGCGTGAGATGGAACTCTCCGAGGAGCACGACGGCATCATCGAGCTTCCCGAAGGGGACGTTGGCGACCGTTTCATCGATTATTTGGCCAAAGTTGATCCCGCCAAAGTGGACCCGATGATCGAAATTGCAATCACGCCAAACCGCCCTGATGCGCTTGGTATTCGGGGGATCGCCCGCGACCTCGCCGCGCGCGGCCTTGGTGTTTTGAAACCCGCACCTGTAGCAAAAGTTGCGGGGACATTCGACAGCCCGATCACCGTGTCGATTGATGCGGATACGCGCATTGAGGGCTGTGACGTTTTCATGGGTCGTATGATCCGCGGTGTGAAAAATGGCCCGAGTCCGAAGTGGCTGCAGGATCAACTGCTTGCCATCGGGTTGCGCCCAATTTCGATTCTTGTCGATGTTACGAACTTCTTTACCTATGATCAAAACCGTCCGCTTCATGTTTTCGATGCCGATAAAGTACACGGAAATTTACGGGTGCGTCGCGCCAAGGGCGGCGAGACCATCGTGGCCTTGGACGACAAAACTTATGAATTGCAAGCTGGTATGGTTGTGATTTCCGACGACAATCAGATCGAGAGCATCGCCGGAATTATGGGCGGACTTGAGAGTGGTTGCACCGAGGAAACCGTAAATGTTTTCCTAGAGGCAGCTGTCTGGGAAACCATTCAGATCGCCAAAACTGGACGGGCGCTTAAGATTAATTCCGATGCCCGCTATCGTAATGAACGGGGCATTGATCCAGCCTTCAACGCGCCCGCCATTGAGCTAGCGACCCAGATGATTTTGGACCTATGCGGTGGCGAAGTGAGCCATGTTGTGACTGCGGGGGAAGTTCCAGATGTAAGCCGCGCTTACAAATTGGATACGGATCGCGTGCAAAGTTTGGTCGGCATGGAAATCGAGCCCGAAGTGCAACGTGCGAGCCTTGAGGCTCTAGGGTTTGTGCTGGAAGGCGACATGGCTTGGGTGCCCAGCTGGCGGCCCGACGTCCTTGGGAGCGCGGATCTGGTCGAAGAAGTCGCGCGTATTGCGTCGCTTACCAAGCTTGAAGGGCGCCCGATGGCGCGTGCAACCGTTGGTGTTCCCGGCCCGATTCTGACACCGATGCACCGCCGCGAAAGCATGGCGCGTCGCACGGCGGCGGCGCTTGGGTACAACGAATGTGTGACCTATAGTTTTATCGACAAAGCAAGCGCCGAACTCTTTGGCGGCGGGTCGAATGCAACGATGTTGGCCAATCCGATCTCCTCTGAAATGAGCCACATGCGGCCTGACCTTTTAGCGGGCTTGATGCAAGCTGCCGCCCGCAATCAAGCGCGTGGCGTTGCCGATTTGGCCTTGTTTGAGGTCGGTCCGGCGTTCCACGGCGGCGAACCCGAAGAGCAACACATTCAGGTCGCAGGCCTTTTGGTCGGAGCGACAGGGCCCAAAGACGTGCACGGCGAACGCCGCATGGTTGATGTGTTCGACGCAAAAGCCGATGCCGAAGCTATCTTGGCCAGTATTGGCGCTCCAACGCGTGTTCAGATTTTACGCGGAAAAAATAGCTGGTGGCATCCGGGGCGCAACGGAAGCATTTGCCTTGGCCCCAAGAAAATTATGGCCAGCTTTGGTCAGGTTCACCCAAAAACGCTTGAGAAAATGGGGATCAACGGCACGGCCGTAGCATTCACAGTCTACCTTGAACAGCCGCCGTTCCCGCGCAAAACCAAGGCCACACGTGCGGCGCTTGTTGCCAGTGACCTGCAAGCGGTTGAGCGCGATTTTGCTTTCGTTGTGGACACATCGGTTGAGGCCCTGACATTGGTCAATGCTGCGGCCAGCGCGGATAAGGTGCTGATCTCGGACGTCATATTGTTTGATGAATTCACCGGCGAAAAAGCTGAATCCCAAATGGGCGCGGATAAAAAATCGCTTGCGATTACGGTGCGCTTGCAACCGACCGACGCGACATTGAAGGTGAAGGAAATCGAAGAAATTTCGGCCAAAATATTGGAAAAGGTCGAAAAAGCGACGGGCGGCGTTCTGCGCAGCTAGCTTAAGGGAGCGTTGACATGAGTTTTAAAGTCTATCTTTCGGGGGAAATCCATTCGGATTGGCGCGCGGAAATCATTGCGGGGGCTGAGGGTTTGAACATTGAGTTCTCCTCCCCTGTGACGGACCACGGCGCCAGCGACGATTGCGGTGTGGCAATTATGGGCGCGGAAACTGACAAGTTTTGGCACGACCATAAGGGCGCAAAACTCAACGCTATTCGGACCCGCAAGGCCATCTCAGAAGCCGACGTTGTTGTGGTGCGGTTTGGTGAGAATTATCGCCAGTGGAATGCTGCCTTTGATGCGGGTTTTGCCGCGGCCCTCGGAAAATCCTTGGTCGTGATGCATGGCGCGGACCACCAACATGCGCTCAAAGAAGTGGATGCTGCGGCTCTTGCTGTGATCGAAACGCCTCAGCAAGTGATCGAAATTCTGCGCTATGTTCTGACCGGCAGCTTGCCGAAGTAAACTGTCGTTACTGATCTAGAACGGAACCGAAAAATCTTAGTGCTCGAGCTGAGGCACAAATGTTTAAACTTAGGGGAAATAAAATGTTTAAAGAATTTAAAGATTTCATCGCCAAGGGCAACGTCATGGACATGGCGGTCGGGATTATAATTGGGGCGGCGTTCACGGCGATTGTAAAATCACTTGTGACCGATTTGATCAATCCAATCATCGGATTGTTCACTGGCGGGGTGGATTTCACCAACAAATTTTTCGTGCTTTCGGGCGGCGCTGAGGGCGCGAGTTATGCGACGCTCGAAGCCGCGCGTGAAGCGGGCGCGGGTACATTTGCATACGGGGCCTTCGTCATGGCCGTGATCAATTTCCTGATTATTGCCTATGTTGTCTTTTTACTGGTGCGCAGCGTTAACAAGATCAAGGATGCTAGCGTGAAGGCGGAGGCGGCGGCGGAAGAAGCGCCCGCAGGCCCAACAGATATCGAACTCTTGGTAGAAATTCGCGACGCACTCGTCAAAAAATAGGTTCGTCGAAATTAAAAAATGGCCCGCATAAATTTAGCGGGCCATTTCTGTCTATTTGATCGCCAAAGCTGGCGACAAAACATCAATCCCAAGCGCTTTGCCGACCGCGTAATAGGTCAATTGTCCGGCGTGGACGTTCAGGCCATTCAGCAAGTGCGGATCATCGGTACAGGCCTGTTTCCAGCCTTTGTCAGCCAAGGCGAGAAGGAACGGTAACGTCGCATTCCCAAGGGCGATAGTGGACGTGCGCGCCACAGCTCCTGGCATGTTGGCAACGCAGTAGTGCATGATGCCATCGACTTCATAAATCGGGTCTTGGTGGGTCGTTGCGTGACTTGTTTCAAAACAACCGCCTTGGTCAATCGCAACATCCACGATAGCAGCGCCGGGTTTCATCGTCGAAAGCTGAGCGCGGCTGATAAGTTTTGGTGCTGCGGCACCGGGAACGAGGACGGCACCGATGACCATGTCAGCATGGGTCACCAAGTCAGCAGTATTCCCAGCTGTCGCGTAGGCGTTTTTGAAGGTGCCACCAAAGACGTCATCAAGATAGCGCAGGCGTGGCAGGGAGCGGTCCAGAACCGTCACATCCGCGCCCATTCCAGCAGCAATCCGCGCCGCGTGGGTGCCAACGACACCGCCGCCAATGACCACAACGCGGGCGGGCGAAACTCCCGGAACACCACCCATCAACACGCCGCGCCCGCCATTTGCTTTTTGCAGAGTCCATGCGCCGACTTGCGGGGCCAAGCGACCCGCGACTTCGGACATTGGCGCAAGCAGGGGCAACCCGCCCGCGGCGTCTGTGACGGTCTCATAGGCGATGGCTGTGCAGCCACTGGCCAAGAGGTCACGCGTTTGTTCGGGGTCGGGGGCAAGGTGAAGGTATGTAAAGAGAACTTGGCCTTCGCGCAGCATTTTACGCTCAACGGATTGGGGCTCTTTGACCTTTACGATCATATCAGAAAGGGCGAAAATTTCGGCGGCGGTGTCTTTTATTTCGACACCAGCATCGACATAATCTGTATCGGTGAAACCGGACCCAATGCCAGCGTCGGTTTCCACCAAAACACGATGGCCGTGTTGGATCGCTTCGCGCGCGGCGTTTGGGGTTATTCCAACCCTAAATTCTTGGGGTTTGATCTCTTTTGGGCATCCGATTAGCATGGGTTCTCCTCCGTTTGAAGTTAGAGTTTGCGCCTTTCTCAACGCAATTGTTTTGAATTCTCTTCGTTGATCGGATAAGTTTTGGGATAATTCTACGGAAATGGCCGATAAAATTCGAAGGAATCTGCGGAATAATGAAATTAGACAGTATAGATCGTCGAATTTTGGAGGTGCTCCAAAAGCAAGGTCGTATAACGAATGCTGAGTTGTCAGAGCGGATCAATCTCTCCCCCTCGGCATGCCATCGGCGGGTTCAGCACCTCGAGGCGGAGGGGTACATTCGGGATTACGTCGCGCTTCTTGATCCGCGTAAAGTTGGGCGGCAGACTACCGTTTTTGTGGAAATTACTCTCTCTGGGCAGACCGACGAAGTTTTGGATGCATTTGAGAAAGCCGTGACGCGGATTCCCGATGTTTTGGAATGCCATTTGATGGCAGGGACGGCGGATTACATGCTGAAGGTTGTTGCCCACGACACCGAAGATTTTGCGCAAATCCATCGTCGTCATTTGGCGCGCTTGCCGGGTGTGGCGCAAATGCAGAGTAACTTTGCGCTTCGAACGGTATTTAAAACCACGGCGCTTCCGGTTTAACTCCAATCGGTTACGTGCACTGGGGAGGAAACGGGGTGTCCGCCTCTTCGCTTTCGTTGAATCAGGTGGTATCGTTTTAACCAGCTATCTGGTTTTGGGTTTGCATAAAGGCCCAAGACCTTGCCTAATTGTATGGCGCGAGCACAGGGCAAGACTGCAAGGAGTGTGTGATGTCGGAACAGTTATTGAAAACCAAAGAGGCTCTGCTGGAAGCAGCTTTGCCGCATGTTGTCTTCGACGGTTGGAGCACGGCGACGCTGGCTGAAGCGGCGTTGGACGCGGGCATTTCGCCCGAAGACGCACAGGCCGCCTATCCGCGTGGCGGGGTTGATTTGGCGATTGCGTTTCACAAAGCGGGCGACGCGATGATGCTGGAGCGGCTGGCCGCTGCGGATATGTCGAACCTACGTTTTCGCGACAAAATTACCGCCGCCGTTCGCTATCGCATTGAAGCCGTCACGGACAAGGAGGCGGTACGCAAAGGTAGCGCGCTTTTTGCACTTCCCCAGAATGCAGCCGATGGGTCGAAACTTGTTTGGGGCACGTGTGATGCAATTTGGAACGCCCTTGGCGACACGTCGGACGATGTGAATTGGTACACAAAACGCGCAACACTATCAGGTGTTTATGCGTCGACCGTGCTGTATTGGTTGGGTGATGACGGCGAGGGAAATACCGCGACATGGGAGTTCTTGGATCGTCGGATCGACAATGTGATGCAGATCGAAAAGTTTAAAGCTTCGGTGCGAAAAAACCCGATTTTTAGCAAGCTTATGGCCGGGCCTGCGAAAGTTCTCTCGGGTATTCGCGCGCCGCATGCTGCGGTGAAGCGCGATGATTTTCCGGGGCACTGGTCACCCAAAGACGTAACCTAAGTGAGACAGAATGAATGAAGTAAACACGATGCGGGCGATGGAAATATCTACGCCTGGCGGTCCGGAAGTTCTGCGCGAAACACGTCGGCCAATGCCGATTGCGCGCGCGGGAGAGGTTGTCATTCGGCTGGCCTATGCGGGGGTCAATCGCCCCGATGCGCTGCAACGGGCAGGGCTCTATAATCCGCCAGCGACCGCCAGCGATTTACCCGGGCTTGAGGGGTCAGGCGAGGTCGTCGCACTTGGGGCTGGAGTGACTTCAGTTGCGCTGGGTGATTCTGTTTGTGCGCTTTTACCGGGGGGAGGGTATGCGGAATACGCCACTTGCCCTGCAGCGCATTGCCTCCCTGTTCCGGCGGGTTTGACCCTTAAACAGGCGGCCTGTTTGCCCGAAACGTTTTTTACGGTTTGGAGCAATGTGTTTTTACGTGGAGGCCTCAAGGCGGGCGAGCGGTTTTTGGTCCACGGCGGCAGCTCGGGTATCGGGACGGTCGCAATCCAACTTGCCAAGGCGCGGGGCGCGCGGGTGTTTACGACTGCTGGATCCGCCGAGAAATGCGCTGCCTGTACTGCCTTAGGGGCTGAGCGTGCGATGAACTATCGCGAGGTCGATTTTGCCAAAGAGATACGGGAGATTGGCGGCGCGGATGTCATTTTGGACATGGTCGGAGGCGACTACCTTCAACGCAACATCAACGCGCTGGCGGATGATGGGCGCTTGGTTCAGATCGCGTTCCTGCAAGGCTTCAAGCAGGAGGTGAACTTCATGCAAATCATGACGCGCCGCCTGACGTTGACGGGCAGCACGTTGCGACCCCAAAGTGACCGCGCAAAGGCGCGGATCGCAGAGGATTTAAAGGCCGAAGTTTGGCCGCTTTTGGCGGCAGGAGCGATTTTCCCCGTTATGGACCAAGAATTCGATCTGGTGGACGCCGCCAAGGCGCATATGCGAATGGAGGCTTCCCAACATATTGGAAAGATTGTTTTAAAAGTAACCGGTTAACATCACATTCCATTCCTGAATATCTCTAGCGGATTGGTGCAATTCCTGCGTCTTCATGGCGGCAGTCAAGGATAACATCCGCACCACAGAGACGTGGGCTAAGAGCTTTATCAAGGCAAACCCGCGCCTCTTGAAGGTGGTTTTTTTTGCAAGTGATCGTAATTTGATCGGCGGTAAGCTGAGGATTGGATTGTAAAAACGCGCCCTCAATTTCCCGTGCGGGCAGGCTTACTGTTTCCTTGATTTCTCGAAAGATCGGCGGCTTTACAACGGCCTCGAAAGCCTCTCTGGAAGCCAAGAAATAGTCTTCAGGGGAGAGGTTGGAGCAGGTGCCGTGTTTTTCCCATTCATGCTTGGCAAGTCCTGACGATCCCATAATATCAATCATCGATGTGGCGAGGGCATTGGACGGGCGTTTGTAAGATGTTGGGCAGTCTCTAGGCCATCCATTCTCAAATTGCGGCCAGAGCCCGTGCAGGGTCCAGCCATAGTCATGGCTGGAGTCGCATTGTTCACTTCCTTTGGCGTCCCCTTCAAGTTTGCACCAATTGGGTGACCAGCTTAGCGCTAGCACATAGTAATCAAAATCAACAGAAGACTCGTTTTTTGTGACGACTTGAGCCCATAAATAGGCACTGATAGCAGCCACAATCAGCGCAAAACCAATCTTTCGCATTTTCTCTTTCCTCTTTTGGTTGCGCACAGTATATACAGCTTAAGTTCCCCTTCAATGAGAGCCCGCCCGAATGAGGGTCGCCCCTTCCAGGGCTTAGGGAAGATATGTTCTGGGGATGTTGTATAGGAGAAGATCATGGCCAAACCAATTATGGCACGCGCAACCGCAGTATGGTTGGTAGACAACACAACGCTGACCTTTAAACAGGTTGCAGATTTTTGCGAATTCCACGAGTTGGAAGTTCAGGGCATTGCCGATGGCGATGTTGCGACCGGCGTAAAAGGGTTCGACCCGATTGCCAATAATCAGCTGACCGCCGAAGAAATCCAACGCGGCGAGGGCAACCCTCTCTATAAGCTAAAATTGAAATTCCTTGCCTCCGCTGTTGGCGAAGAAAAGCGTCGCGGTCCGCGTTATACGCCTTTGTCCAAACGCCAAGATCGTCCGGCGTCAATCCTTTGGCTGGTGAAGTTCCACCCCGAATTGACCGACGGTCAGGTGAGCAAGCTTGTTGGTACAACCAAGCCAACAATTCAGGCAATCCGCGAGCGCACACACTGGAACATCGGGAATATTCAACCAATCGATCCCGTTGCTCTTGGCTTGTGTAAACAAGTTGAACTCGACTTCGAAGTTCAGAAAGCTGCCGCAAAACGCGCCAAAGAAGGCGATGTCATGAGTGACGATGAGCGCCGCAAATTGGTGTCCACCGAACAGAGCCTCGGCGTCGCGAACGCCCCGCGCGTTTCCTCTGCAATCGAAGAGCTGTCAACATTCAGCTTCTCTACCGATCCACGTGATGAGGAAGAAGCTGAGGCGGTTCCGGATAAGGATACTTTCTTTAATCTTCCCGAAAGCGGTACGGACGACGAGCAGCCATAAGCCTAGATATCATTACAGAAAAAGGCCCCTGCACCGATGGTGTGGGGGCCTTTTTTGTATTCAGGTCATAAATTTAAAACTGTTTGCGCGCTTTGAACGCGGCCTGAATCGTACCATCGTCGAGATAGTCCAATTCACCACCAATCGGAACGCCCTGTGCCAGCGATGTGACCGATACGTGCGTTAAATGCTCCGCGATATAATGCGCCGTGGTTTGCCCGTCGACCGTCACATTGAGCGCCAGCACGACTTCTGTAATACCCTCGGCTCGAATGCGTTCCAAAAGCTTGGGAATCCGAAGCTCTTCCGGCCCAACGGCATCAAGGGCCGAAAGCGTTCCGCCCAAAACATGATAGCGCCCACCAAAGGCCTGCCCGCGTTCCATTGCCCAAAGATCAGCGACGTCTTCGACGATACAAAGTTGACCTGTGGCCCGCTTTTCGTTCGCGCAAATGTCACAGCGGTCCTGCGTGCCGATATTGCCGCAATTCACGCATTCCCGCGCTGTTGCCGCCACATTCTGGAGGGCGTTCGCGAGGGGCGTCATAACCAGCGCGCGTTTTTTAATGAGATGCAAAACCGCACGTCGCGCCGAACGCGGGCCAAGCCCGGGGAGCTTGGCCATAAGGTTAATCAGGTGTTCTATTTCGCGCGTGCTGTCGTCCATTTAGGATTAAAACGGCAGTTTCATGCCCTCGGGCAGCCCAAGGCCCTCGGTCAATTTTGCCATCTCGCTTTGGCTGCGTTCGCGGGCTTTTGCTTGTGCGTCTTTGATGGCTGCAAGGATCAAATCTTCAACAACCTCTTTCTCGCTCGGATCGAAAATCTTAGGGTCAATGTCGAGACCGGTAAGTTCGCCCTTTGCCGTCGCCGTTGCCTTCACAAGCCCTGCGCCACTCTCGCCAACAACGGTGATGCTCGCTAAACCGTCTTGCATTTCGGCCATTTTCGACTGCATTTCTTGTGCGGCCTTCATCATTTTAGCCATGTCGCCCATTTGGCCTAAACCTTTGAACATTTTGATATCTCCTTGGTGTGTTCTCTGTAGATGGGGCTCTTTAGAGCTGTGTACAACCTAGCTGTCCTCAAAGGGATCCCATTCGTCCTCAACCTCTGGGAGCGCGCTAGAAGCGGCCTCCGCGGCGAGTTCCTTCAAGGTGCGAATGCTGGTAATTTTTGCGCCCGGAAATTGGGTGACCACGGCTTGCACCAACGGGTGCGCTTGCGCCTCCGTGCGAACGGCAAGCATCTCGGCGTCGCGAATTTCGGCAATCGTCGCCGCGCCACCTTCGTTCACGAGCGTCACCGTCCAGCGCGCACCCGTCCAAAGTTGCAATTGTTGTCCAAGCCGTTGCGCGAGGTCACTCGGCGAGTTTTCGGTGGGTTGGAACTCGATCCGACCCGGCGCGTAGTTTGCCAAGCGCATGGTGGTTTCGATTTCGATCAGGAGCTTTACATCGCGGTGGCTTCGGATGAGTTCAAGGATGGTTTCGAATTGGCCAAAACGGGCGAGAACCGCATCAGGCGCGCCAAGCGCCGTCGCACCGCCGCCTGCCACTATTTGCGTGGTGTTGCCACCATGAGTTGCCGTGGGTTGGCTGGCAATTGTGGCCGTCGAGGATGCCTGATGGCCACCGCCTGACGGGCCGCCATTGGGAGGCATCGGAGGCGGCGTGGCATCTTGCAAACGTTTGACTAGATCGCCAGGGCTGGGAAGGTCGGCAACATGTGTAAGGCGGATGACAGCCATTTCGGCGGCCATCATCGCGTTGGGCGCGGCGGCAACTTCTTCGAGCGCTTTAAGGAGCATTTGCCACATACGGGTCATTACCCGCATCGGCAGTTTTTCCGCCATTGCTTGACCGCGCATCCGCTCGTCGGGGGAAACTGTAGGGTCTTCGGCGGCCTCGGGGGTGATTTTTATCACCGAAACCCAATGGGTAATCTCTGCCAGATCGCGCAAAACGGCCATCGGATCGGCTCCGTCGCCATATTGCCCAGAAAGCTCAGTCATCGCTGCGGCGGCATCGCCCCGCACGATCATGTCAAACAGATCAAGGACGCGTCCACGATCGGCAAGGCCCAACATCGCACGGACTTGGTCGGCGGTGGTTTCGCCCGCACCGTGGGCAATCGCCTGATCAAGGAGTGAGGTAGCGTCGCGCGCCGACCCTTCGGATGCCCGTGTGATCAAAGCTAGCGCGTCATCGGAAATCTCGGCATTCTCGGCCTTGGCGATTTTGCGCATCAGGGCGATCATCACTTCAGGCTCAATTCGGCGCAGGTCAAACCGTTGGCAGCGCGAAAGCACCGTGACGGGAACCTTGCGAATTTCGGTAGTGGCGAAGATGAATTTGACGTGCGCGGGCGGCTCTTCGAGGGTCTTGAGCAACGCGTTAAACGCGCTGGTCGAGAGCATGTGCACCTCATCGATGATATAGATTTTGTAGCGGGCAGAGGCGGCGCGATAGGCAACACTTTCGATGATTTCGCGGATGTCGTTTACGCCCGTCCGACTCGCCGCATCCATTTCCATGACGTCCACGTGACGCCCTTCCATGATCGCGATGCAGTTTTCGCAAACGCCACAGGGCTCGGTGGTTGGGCCGCCATCGCCTTTGGGGCCGATGCAATTCATGCCCTTGGCTATAATCCGCGCCGTGGTGGTTTTACCCGTTCCTCGAATGCCGGTCATCACAAAGGCTTGCGCGATGCGGTTGGCCTCAAAGGCGTTTTTGAGGGTACGCACCATGGGCTCTTGGCCCACGAGATCGGCAAAAACTTCGGGGCGATACTTGCGCGCTAAAACTTGATAGCCGCTGTCTTTTGCAGAACCGGATTCTGTTTCGCTCATGTCACCCTCATTTCGTTATGCGTAGGTTAATGGCAGGCTTGCCCGACGTCCAGCGCCGCGCCGTCATTTGTTTGAAATTACGGGCGAGGGTGCGTTGTCGGGCAAGCCTTAAGAGCTAGTCGCCGTCAACCTTCCGATTGCGCAACTGTTTGGCGGTTTTGTGCATTTTCACCATTGTGCGCGAGCGTTTGCGGGTTTGGGCCACGGTTTCCACCTGCAACGAGTCTTCGCGTTGTAGCTTTTGCCAGCGTTTCAAACGATCTGGGTCCAATTCGCCTGACTTGACTGCCTTTTGAACAGCACAGCCCGGCTCGCCTTCATGGGCACAATCGCGGAACTTACAGGAGTCAGCATACTGCATAACGTCCTGAAATACCGTGTTAATGCCCTCGGAGGCGTCAAACAGCCCGAATTCCCGCATGCCGGGTGTATCCAGCAACCATCCGCCACCTTGAATGCGATGCAATGCGCGCGAGGTTGTGGTGTGACGGCCACGCGCATCGTCTTCGCGGATTTCTGCGGTCGCTTGGGTTGTGCCCGCGATGCCGTTGGTGATTGTGGTTTTCCCAACGCCTGAGGACCCCAGAAGCGCGATCGTTTGCCGCGGTCCGCACCATGGCGCGAGGCGTTTCAGGTCTTCTGGATCATGGGCGTTGATCGCGAGTGCGACTTGTCCCAACGACAGTTTTTCCGCCCGCGCCACATAGTCCGCCGCATCTTCGGCGTTATCGGCCTTGGTCGCGATGATGACGGGCGTTGTTCCCGCCTCGAACGCCATGGAAATAAAGCGTTCAATGCGCGCCTCATTAAAATCGGCGTTGCAGGAGGTGACGATAAAAAGCGTGTCCACATTTGCGGCCACAAGCTGTTTGCGTAGGTCGGGCCCCGCCGCGCGCCGTGTCAGGCATGAACGTCGGTCAAGCAAACGGACGATCCGCGCGATATCACCTTCCACCAATATCCAGTCGCCCACCGCCACGTCGCCGGACGTAATGTGGGAGGGAAACACAAGCAGGTGCGCATCCGTTGTCGAAAGCGCACGGATTTTGCTACGGTGGACTTCGGAAATGCGCATCGGCGTCAAGCCAGCGTCTTCATCGGTAAGTTGAGATTGAAAATCCTCGGCCCAGCCGAGATCTTCGAGAGTAGTTTCAAGGGTCATTGTTTTGCTCTTTGCAAAGAATTGGGGCGTCCGGAGCCGCGTTGGCTGGGACGTATGCAAGGGCAAATCTGGATCACAGAGGGAACTGCGTCAGAGCAGGCTTGCCCGAAGGACAGCAACGACAATCATAAAATCCTCCTCAGCAAGTGCGTCATGCGCGTTAAATTAGGTGAGAGATTGGACATCGACCCAAACAATTCTCGTTACGGCTGCTTCCTTCCGGATCTGACCGAGTTGGCGAGGCGCTCGCCCGCGCCAACCTCTCAATGCAGTAAATAGGCCGAGTCGGCGACGGTTTCAAGTCTAGTTTAGGGTATCGGGGCCGGGTTTCTGCGCCCCCGATGGGATTTTGCAAGTTTAAAGCTGGATACGGAAGCGGGCAAAGCCGTCTGGCCCGTCGCCAGCTTCCTCGATTGTGATGTTTTCCAGATCGCCCATATAGTCTTTGGCCTTGGGGCCTGTGTCGAAAAGCACCGACGTGTCAGGTAGGGATGTGAACGCCCAATTTCCATCGGCGGAGGGATTGATTGTGCCCTGCTCAACGATGTAGCGCACGATGACATCGCGGTTTGTGTCTGGTCCCTCAAAGATGATGGTGTCGCCCATTGCGCCTGGGAAATCCCCACCGCCCGAGGCGCGATAGTTGTTTGTGGCAACGATGAATTCCTGATCGGGCGTGACGGGCGCGCCGTTATAGGTAAGGTTCACGATGCGATTTGCGGTCTCGTCGGCCAGCTCACCTTTTGCGGTGAATCGCGACGGTTGAGACAGGTCGATTTCATAACTGACTCCGTCAATAACGTCGAAATTATAGCTTGGGAAATCTGGGTTGAGCAGGACCTGATCGGCTTTGCCTGCTTCGACCTGATTGAACATACCCGCTGAACGTTCCAACCAACCTTTGAGTTGTTCGCCGGTAACTTTTACCGCGCGCGCCGTGTTGGGATAGAGATACAGGTCGGCCACGTTTTTGATCGCCACGTCGCCTGCGGGAACATCGGTGTAATATTCCGCGCCGCCGCGCCCACCCGCTTTGAACGGGGCCGCCGCCGAGAGGATTGGCAGGTCCGCGTATTCCGTTCCTGCAAGCATTTCGCCGATGTACCATTTCTGGGCGATTGAGACGATTTGCACGGAGGGGTCATCGGCGACGAGGGCAAAATAGCTGTGCAAGGGTGCGGAGGTTTTACCCACGGCACGGCGCACATAGGCCAGCGTTTCGTCGTGTTCCTTTTGCGCGGCGGCGAGGACAAAGTCTTGGCTTTCCACCAGCGCCGAGATGGAGCGATCTTCGTTGCGTTGGGAAATCGGGCGTGCCTCGGACGTGTGGGCCGAGACTTTCCACGTTCCACCGTCATTTTCTAGCATGAGGTCAATCACCCCCAAATGGCTACCCCAGAACCCGCCCATCGCGGCGGGTTTACCGTGAATGGTGCCTTTTTCGGCATCCACTCCGGCGAAATCGGCGTATTGTGTTCCGGGGAAAACGAGGTGGCTGTGGCCTGTCATGATGGCGTCAATGCCGTCAACCGTGGCCAAGGGCACGGAGGCATTTTCCATGAACTCGGTTTCATTGGCCGATCCGATTCCCGAGTGGGACAGGGCGATGATGATGTCCGCGCCAGCTTCCTTCATTTCGGGAACATAGGCGCGGGCAGTCTCGACAATATCGCGTGTTGTCACGTTGCCTTCGAGGTGGCGGCGATCCCAATTCATCACTTGCGGCGGCACAAACCCAATCAGGCCGATTTTGATCGGATGTTCGGTGCCTGTGCCGTCTGTGATCATGCGGTCGAGAATGACATAGGGCTTGAGGAGGGTTTTATCGTCGCGTGGATTGGCTCCACGTTCAACGACAACATTGGCGGACACCACGGGGAAATTCGCGCCTGCGATGGATTTCATCAGGAAATCGAGGCCATAGTTGAATTCGTGGTTGCCCAACGTCGACGCGTCAAAACCAACGGCGTTCATCGCGGCGATTACGGGATGCATATCGCCGTCCTTCATGCCGCGTTCATAGGCGATGTAGTCGCCCATCGGGTTGCCTTGAAGGAAGTCGCCGTTGTCGAGCAAGATCGAGTTTGTGGCTTCGGCGCGCACATCGAAAATGTGGCTTGCGGTGCGGGCAAGGCCGACGGTGTCGATGGGTTTGTCGGAATAATAGTCATACGGGAAAACATGCACGTGCAGGTCCGTTGTTTCCATAATACGCAAATGCGCTTGGTTGGCGGCGGCACGCGCCGAGAACGGATGCATGGCAAGCAATGTCGTTCCAAAAGCTGCTCCAGCGACGAATTCGCGGCGGCTGATCAATGTTGAATTCCTAAGTCCCATGACGTTCTCCGATTCTGTTTTGTGCAGCTTTAGAAATCTACGGTGACACAGTTATGACAAAAAACGAAATTCTCTGTGCTGTAGGTTTGCTCTGGCCCTTGCGGTAGAAGGCCAAAAAGTTGAAGTTGTGCCAAAAGAAAAAGAGGGTGTGCAGTGAAGATAGCTGAAACGGTAACATTTGGTGGTTCGGGCTTGGACCGCGCGGCGCAACTCCGTGGCGATGCCACCCTCATGCACAAGCACCTGACCACAGGCGATATTCTACCGCTTTGGCGCGGCAAGGTTTTGGTGCAGGGCGAGACACGCGAAAGTTTGGTGCGTTTGCCGCAGGGACATCCCGCGCTAAAAGAGTCAACGGGGGAGTATATCTTCCTCGGCCTTGATGATGGGCAGGCAGTTTTCGCTTGTGACATCTCATCTTGGGAGCCGCCCGATCAGGATTTGGAACTCGTTGGCCAGTTTTTTGACCCCTCAGAGCAAATCCACCCCGAATTCGCACAAGGCATTGTTTTTGCCGAGCTTCGCTCCGTTATGGCGCAATTGTCGCCACGAGATGCGGAGTTAGTCGCAACCGCGAAGGCATTATTCAATTGGCATGATAGCCATGGCTACTGCGCCAAATGTGGCGGCAAAAGTGCGATGACCATGGCGGGGTGGCAACGCAATTGTACGCTCTGCGATAGCTCGCATTTTCCGCGCACCGATCCTGTCGTGATCATGCTCATCACGCATGGCAATCAGTTGCTTTTGGGTCGCAGTCCGGGGTGGCCGGAGGGAATGTATTCGACGCTCGCGGGATTTGTGGAGCCCGGTGAAACGTTGGAAGCGGCGGTACGGCGCGAAGTTTTTGAGGAATCCGGCATTGAGGTCGGTGCCGTGACCTATTTGGCCAGCCAGCCGTGGGCTTTCCCGTCGTCCCTTATGTTTGGGTGCCATGGCGAAGCCTTGAACACAGATATTACGATTGATCCCGTTGAAATCGAAGATGCGTTTTGGATAAGTCGCGAGGATCTTATGCAGGTGATGGCCGGTGAGCATCCGAAAATTAGGGCCGCAAGACGTGGCTCGATCGCACAATTTTTAATGACAAACTGGCTTGCAGATCGACTCAATTGAGGCAAGAAGGTACCATCCAAGGAAAGCGGACCCATGATATTTGTATCCACCGAAGACATCGAAGCGCCTATCGAGGTCGTGTATCGTGCGGTTTCCGACTTCGATAGCTTTGAGCGATCCGCTTTGCGCCGTGGGCTAGAAGTGAAACCTTTAGACGAAAACGCTCTCGACGGCGCAGTCCAAGGGTGGAACGTTGTCTTTCAATATCGTGGTAAAAAGCGCGAGTCTGTCGCCCGCTTGATTGATGTTGTTCCGGACCAAGGTTTTACCATCAACGGTGGAACGGGCGGACTTCACGGGGCGATGGTTGTCGACTTGGTTGCGCTCTCAAAAATGCACACCCGTCTAAAAGTGACGGTGGAATTGAGTGCGAAAACATTGTCGAGTCGCCTGCTCCTGCAATCGATGAAATTGGCAAAAACGAAACTTAGGCAGCGATTCGAAAAGCGTGTGAGCACTATGGCCCAAGACATTGAAGACAGATTTAAGCCGGGGACCAAAACCTAAATTCGGCAATAGCTGTTCGTATTAAGGTTTGTGACGCCGTGGATCGGCCGGATAAACACCCAAAATATCGAGGTGATCCGTGAAGTATTCGAGCTCTTCCAGCGCGAGTTGTACGCTTCTATCGTCGGGATGGCCTTCAATTTCGGCATAGAATTGTGTCGCCGTGAAGTGGCCGCCTACCATATAACTCTCAAGTTTCGTCATGTTGACGCCATTGGTCGCAAATCCGCCCATTGCTTTGTACAGCGCCGCGGGGATATTGCGAACTCGGAAAACCAAACTTGTAATCATTCCGTCTTCGCCACGGCGCGAGAGATCAGGGGTGCCCGACATCACAAGAAACCGCGTGGTGTTGTTGCCTTGGTCTTCGATATGACGCGCGACAACTTCAAGGCCATAGATTTCGCCGGCCAATTCGCTGGCAAGGGCCGCTTCGCTTGGGTCGCCAAGGGCCGCCACGTCGCGGGCGGCCGCGGCATTGTCCGACCAGTTCAGGGTGTCGAGGTTGTTGGCTTGCAAGAACTCGCGGCATTGTCCCAGTAGAATAGACATGCTTCGGGCTCGCTTGATGTCCGCAAGTTTGGTGCCGGGAATCGCCAAAAGATTGATGTGCACCCGCACAAATGCTTCGCCAACGATATGCAAACCACTTGTCGGCAAAAGCGAGTGAACGGGCGCAACGCGGCCATATGTTGAATTCTCAACACCAATCATTCCCAGTTGCGCATCACCACGCCGTACCGCGGCCACCGCCGATTCAAAGGTTTCGCAGGGCAATGGTTCGAAGTCTGGATGCGCTTCACGGCAGGCTTGGTGTGAATACGAGCCTGCTTCACCTTGATATGAGATCATTTTTGGCATTTTTCGGCTCTCCGAGAGTTTTTTTCGCAAAAGGGCGTTTCGTCGCGGTAACTACATCTTGCTCTTTGGTTATGGAAGAGGCTACACATCCTCAACCTTCTACCAAGATGGAACGAGACATGTTCGACACAATGACAATGACTAAAATAGTTGGTGCCTTTTGCGGGGCACTCCTGGTATTTCTTTTTGGCACTTGGGCTGCTGATGTTCTGTATCATACAGGCGGCGGCTCTCATGGTGATGAAGCCGCTGAGCAAGGCTACCTGATCGAGACGGTATCTGCTGAAACCACCGAAGTTGATGAAGAAGAAATTTCCTTCGAAGAACTTCTAGCCGGTGCAGACATCGACAAGGGCTCGAAAGTCTTTGGCAAGTGTAAAGCTTGTCACAAAGTTGAACCTGGGGCGAACGGAGTTGGTCCCACATTGTTCAACGTTGTCGACCGCGATATCGGGTCTGAAGCGGAGTTTAGCTATTCTGATGTGATCGCAGCTATGGACGGAAACTGGGATGGCGAGAACCTCAACGGTTTCCTTGAAAACCCAAAATCTTTCGCTCCAGGTACAAAAATGGGCTTCGCTGGATTGAAAAAACCAGAAGATCGCGCCAACGTGATTGCGTATCTTGCAACCATCGGCGGCTAACAGCCTAACAATAATACTGTTTTACAGGCCGCACTGCAAAGGTGCGGCCTTTTTTGTGGATTTTTGCCAAAATTCACAGGTGTTCACGGAATCTCAACTTGTATGTTTAACCCTTGGGTAATTAGGCTGGTTTTAATAAAAATGTCTCAATCGCAGAACGCGTCCGGAGGATAACAATGTCTCAGAGTTTTGGTTCCGCCCAAGCTATCGATCAGGCCCATGTCAATTTAAGAAACTCACGGGTCCGCTTCCCGAACCTCGCCATGCTTGGATTGGCGGTTTCAGTTCTATTTTGCAGCACCCTCGCGGGGCGTGCTGAACAAGAAGTGATACAGTCCCATGGGATTTCAACGTTTGGAAATCTGAACTACGACGCGGATTTTGAGAATCTTTCCTATGTGAATCCGGAAGCCCCCAAAGGCGGGGAAATGTCTCTCGCGATCGTCGGATCATTTGATTCGATGAATCCATTTTCGCGCAAGGGTGATCCTGGTGCTTTGGCAACGATCATGTATGAATCCCTCCTTTCAGGCGTTTCTGATCAAATCGGCTCAAGCTATGGCTTGCTCGCCGAAACCATTGAGTATCCGGTGGATAAATCGTGGGTGATTTTCCACATGCGCCCCGAGGCCACGTTTTCTGACGGTTCGCCTGTAACGGCCAAAGACGTTGAATTCACCTACGAGTTGTTTCTGAAAGAGGGGCTGACATCGTATCGCGCGGTACTCTCTCAGCAGGTTGAGAGCGCGGAAATCATTGACGACCACACAATTAAATTCAATTTCAAGCCGGACGCCGTGAAGCGCGAAATCATTCAGGCCGTCGGTGGTTTGCCGATTTTTCAGAGCAGCTGGTTTGCAGAAACGGGCGCTATACTGGATGAAACGCGCCTCGCCACAGCGCTTGGATCGGGGCCTTACATGCGTGGTGAGACCGAAGTCGGCCGCCGCTTGACCTTCGTCCGCAACCCAGAATATTGGGGTCGCGATTTGCCGATCAACATCGGGCGCTCCAACTTTGATTCAATCCGCATAGAGTATTTTGGCGATGATACTGCGGCCTTTGAAGCCCTCAAATCTGGCGTTGTCCATTTTAGGGTTGAAAACTCGTCCAAAACTTGGGCGACGGGATACAACTTTCCAGCGATTGAAGACGGGACCGTCATTCAGGAAACCGTTTTTGACGGCACGATTGCTTCTGGGCAAGCGTTTGTTTTCAATCAACGCGGTGAGCGCGCCGAGCGTTTTGGCGACATTCGTGTTCGCGAGGCCTTGGCTCTAATGTTCAATTTTGAATGGTCAAATGAAACCCTATTTTATGGCCTGTATGAACGGGTGGATTCGTTGTGGGAAAACTCCGATTTAGAAGCGACAGGATTGCCCGAAGGCGAAGAATTGGTCTTGCTGGAAAGTATCCGAGACAAATTGCGACCCGAAATCTTTACGGAGCCTGCTGTCATGGCGCCGGTGTCGGGGCAGCGTCGTTTGGATCGCAAAAACCTGCGCAAGGCCTCCGGACTTTTGGATGATGCTGGCTGGATTGTTGGCGATGATGGTTTGCGGCGCAACGCCGCGGGTGACACGCTTGATGTCGAATTCCTTGAGCGTTCGCCAGCTTTTGACCGCGTGATTTCACCCTATGTCGAGAATTTGCTTGCCCTTGGGGTGAACGCCAAACTGAACCGCGTTGATCCTGCGCAATTTAGTGAGCGTCGTCAAAGTTTCGACTATGACGTGATTACGGCGCACGAAGGGGGCGGGAATGAACCGGGTGATGAGTTGCTACAGCAATTTGGTAGCGAAACAGCGCTAGAAAGCATTTTCAACCCCGCAGGGATCAGCAGCCCTGCCATCGACGCCCTTATTGACGTCATTCGCAACGCCGAAACCCTTGAAGAGCTGCACGTGGCGACACGCGCATTGGATCGCGTATTGCGGGCCGAAAAATACTTGGTTCCACAATGGTATAAGGATGTTCACACGTTTGCGTATTTCGATTTTTACCGCCATCCAGAGGAAATCGCCCCGTTTGATTCGGGGTATCTAGATTACTGGTGGGTGGACGCAGAAAGATATGACGCGCTCAAAGCATCTGGCGCAATTAAGTAGAGCTGGGAGCAAGTCATGGGTGCGTATATTCTTCGTCGGCTTTTGCTGATCATTCCAACATTGTTCGGCATTATGGTCGTGAATTTCACGCTGACGCAATTCGTACCCGGCGGGCCGATTGAACAAATCCTTGCCGAGCTTGAGGGCGAAGGGGATGTGTTTAAGTCTATCTCCGGCTCTGGTGGTGATGCTGGAATATCGGATTCCTCGCTTGATGTTGGTAGCAAATATATCGGCGCCCGTGGCCTTCCCCCCGAAGCGATTGCGGAGTTGGAGCGCCAGTTTGGGTTTGATAAACCACCGCTTGAGCGTTTCTTCACCATGATGTGGAATTATATCCGGCTTGATTTTGGCGAAAGCTATAACCACGATCAAAAAGTGCTGGATTTAGTGTGGGAAAAACTACCGGTTTCGATTTCACTTGGGCTTTGGTCGACGCTCATTGCCTATGCAATCTCGATTCCGCTGGGCATCAAAAAGGCCGTTTCCGACGGAAGCCGTTTTGATACCTTCACCAGCGGCATTATCATTGTTGCCTATGCATTGCCCGGTTTCCTGATCGCCATCCTGCTGATCGTGCTTTTTGCGGGGGGCTCCTATTGGCAGATTTTCCCGCTTCGGGGGCTGACTTCGGATAATTTTGATAGTCTAAGTCTGGGCGGCAAAGTCCTTGATTATTTCTGGCACATCGCGTTACCAACGATTGCCATGTCTATTGCATCCTTTGCTGGCCTGACGCTTCTGACAAAAAACAGTTTTCTTGACGAGGTGCGCAAACAATACGTCGTGACTGCGCGCGCAAAAGGCCTGTCGGAGTCGCGCGTTCTATATGGCCATATTTTCCGCAATGCGATGCTCATCGTGATCTCCGGATTTCCCGCGCTTTTCCTCTCGGTTTTTCTAACGGGGTCGGTGATTATCGAAACGATTTTCTCGCTCGACGGGTTAGGCCGTCTAGGGTTTGAAGCCGCCGTAAAACGCGACTTTGCCCTCGTGTTCGGAACGTTGTTTTTCTTTGGATTGATCGGGCTAATCATCGGAATTATTTCGGATTTGATGTATGTGTACGTGGACCCAAGGATCGATTTTGAAAGCAGGGGAGACTAAAGATGAAGCTCTCACCGCTGAACCAACGCCGCTGGTCAAACTTCCGCAAAAATCGCCGCGCGTTCTATTCGTTGATTATTTTCGCCGTGCTTTTTGGACTGTCCTTGTTCGCAGAATTTATCGCGAATGATAAGCCAATTTTGGTCAAGTATCGGGGTGAGTTTTACGTCCCAATATTCAACGTTTACTCGGAAGAGACATTCGGAGGGGACTTACCCGTCGCCGCCGATTACGCTTGGGTTAGTCAGGAATGTCTAATCAAGACAGGCGGCAATCTCGACTGTTATGATACGCCTGAAGAAACAATGTTAGACGCGGAAGACGGCGAAATTGCGGGTGAAAAGATCGACAGGGGCTGGATGATTTGGCCTCTCATTCCAAACAATTACCGCAACCAAGTGAATCGCCCCGGTGCCGCTCCTTCGCCGCCCGATCGCTACAATTGGCTCGGTACCGATGACACGAAACGCGATGTTTTGGCGCGGGTGATTTACGGGTTCCGCCTGTCGATCCTCTTTACCCTTGTCGTTACGGGCATTTCTTCGGTTCTTGGGATCGTCGCGGGTGCGGTACAGGGGTATTTTGGTGGACGCGTAGACCTCATTTTTCAAAGGCTCCTTGAGATTTGGGGCTCAACCCCAAGCCTCTACGTCATCATCATCCTGTTCGCCGTTTTAGGGCGAAGTTTTTGGCTCTTGGTCTTTGTGATGATCCTCTTTGGCTGGCCCGCCCTTGTGGGCGTTGTTAGAGCCGAATTCTTGCGGGCACGCAACTTTGAATACGTGCGCGCGGCGCGGGCTTTGGGCGTTTCCAATCGCGTGATTATGTTCCGCCATATGCTGCCGAACGCTATGGTCGCGACCCTGACGTTAATGCCATTCATCATTACCGGCACAATCGGAAGCCTCGCGGGCCTCGATTTCCTCGGATATGGATTGCCGTCTTCGTCGCCGTCCCTCGGCGAGTTGACTCAGCAAGCCAAGCAAAACCTTCAAGCTCCGTGGCTGGCCTTCTCGGCGTTTTTCACCTTCACTATCATGCTGTCACTCCTCGTCTTTATTTTCGAGGGAATCCGCGACGCATTTGACCCCCGAAAGGTGTTCCAATGAAGACCGCACTTCAAGTCCGTAACCTCCACATCGGCTTCATGCAGGACGGCGTTTTAAATGAGGCCGTCAAAGGGGTTTCCTTTGAGGTCGGTGAAGGCGAAACCGTCGCGTTGGTTGGCGAGTCAGGATCGGGAAAGTCGATCACTGCGTTGTCCACTGTGTCGCTTCTGCCAGAAAGTGCTCGGATTTCAGGCTCCGTTATCTATCAAGGGACGGAAATGATCGGCGCCCCCGATAAAGATCTGCGACGTGTGCGGGGAAATGATATTAGCTTTATTTTCCAAGAGCCTATGACTTCGCTTAATCCTCTACATACCATCGAAAAACAGTTGGTTGAGGGCATCGCCTTGCATCAGGGACTGACGGGAAAGGCTGCGCGAGATCGCGTTGTTGAACTGCTTGAAAAAGTTGGAATCCCAGACCCGCGCAGTCGACTTGATGCGTACCCGCATCAACTTTCTGGTGGCCAACGGCAGCGTGTGATGATCGCAATGGCCCTCGCGAACGGACCGGAGCTTCTGATTGCGGATGAGCCAACAACGGCTTTGGATGTGACCATTCAAGCACAAATCCTTGAGCTTTTATCGGAGCTTAAAAAGAGTGAGAACATGAGCCTTTTGTTCATCACCCACGATCTGGGGATTGTGCGCAAAATCGCGGATCGGGTAGTGGTGATGCGCAATGGCGAGGTCGTAGAGACGGGGCCAACAGCCGAGATATTTGACGCACCCAAGCATCCCTACACAAAACAATTGCTCGATGCGGAGCCCGCGGGGCGGCCAGAACCTGTACCTTCGGATGCTAAGCCATTGATTAAAACCACGGACTTGCGGATTTGGTTCCCGATTCACAAAGGGTTCCTCAAGCGCACTGTTGGGCACATCAAAGCTGTCAATCAGGCGAGCCTTTCGGTGCGTTCGGGGGAAACCCTCGGGATCGTTGGCGAGTCGGGGTCGGGTAAAACGACCCTCGCGCTCGCTATCATGCGGCTCATTCAATCACAGGGTCAAATTGAGTTTGATGGGCGGGCGATTGACTCCCTTAAAAATCGCGACATGACTCCGTTGCGCCGCGATATGCAGATTGTGTTTCAGGACCCGTTCGGCTCCCTATCACCACGCATGACCGCAGGTCAGATTATTGCCGAAGGTTTGGCGATCCACGACGTGGCGCAAGGCCGCGCGCCCTTGGATTTGGTCAAAGAAATGATGCTGGAAACGGGGCTCGATCCGGCCACCATTGATCGCTATCCGCACGAGTTCTCGGGTGGGCAACGCCAACGTATTGCCATCGCGCGTGCGATGATTTTGCGACCAAAACTTGTGGTGCTCGATGAGCCAACTTCGGCCTTAGACCGGACTGTTCAGCAGCAAATCATTGCGCTTCTGCGAGATCTTCAGAAGAAATATCAACTGGGATATTTGTTCATCAGCCATGACCTTAAAGTTGTTCGCACCCTCAGTCATAAAGTGATTGTTATGAAAGATGGCGATGTGGTCGAAGCAGGGACGAGCGAACAGATATTCGAAAACCCGACAACGGAATACACCCGCGCTCTTATTGCTGCTGCTCTAGATCTGAACGTAACCTCGGCCTAAACGGCCGAGCTATGGCCTGTTTTAGAGAGGGCGTAGGCGTCAAAGGCGCGTGAGATGACTCGTGTGAGAGGCCGGAATGCAGGCGGTATTTTAAGCACGCCATTCGATAGAGAGACCACGTCGGAAAACTGTGAGGCCACGGGTTCTATTAGGAGCAATATTTCCGCTTTTGGCAGCCCAAATTCCTTGGCAATCTGACCCGTATCTATTTTAAAGTCGCACATCAGAACTTCAATCAACCGACCGCGCAGCTTATCGTTGGCAGAAAAACTGTGCCCCTTTTTCGTTGAAAAATTCCCACCACGGATGGCCGCGATATGTTGCGAAGTCGCCGCAGCGTTCTGAGTATATCCCTGAGGAAAGCGGGAGATCGATGATGCCCCAAGCCCGATCAGCACATCCGACGTGTCCTCGGTATACCCTTGAAAATTCCGCCGCAGTCTACCCGCTTTTTGGGCGATACTGAGACCGTCGGAGGGCAGGGCGAAATGGTCGATCCCTACGGCGGTATACCCGTCCCATTCAAACAATTTCCGAGCAACTTCAAATAAGGCCAAACGTTCTTGAGGGGAAGGGAGGGCCTCCTCGGGGATCATATTTTGACGACGCGCCATCCAGGGAACATGGGCGTAGCCATAGAGCGCTACTCGGTCCGGTGAAAGCGAGAGTAACTTTTGCACGCTTTGGGTGATTTTTTCGGGTGTTTGGTGCGGCAAACCATAGAGAATATCGGCATTGAGCGATGCGATGCCGCGTGCGCGGATTGCAGTGATGGCGGATTCTGTGAGCTCGTAGCTTTGCTCACGGCCAATTGTTTTTTGGATTTCGGGGTCGAAGTCCTGAACGCCAATTGAGGCCCGATTCATACCCGCTTTTGCAAGGGCATCTAAACGCGCGTCGTCAATTTCGTTAGGGTCGATTTCAACTGAAAACTCCCCATCCGGCGCGAGGGGGGCGACGCTGTAAATTGCCTCCGCCAGTTCCGTCATCATGTCGGGAGCGAGGAGAGTGGGCGTACCACCGCCCCAGTGAAGCCGCTCGAGGGTAACGCCTTTTGGCAACGTCGCCCGCAGCAATTCGATCTCGGCTTTCAGGACCTCAAGGTAGGCGCGGACCGGCGCATCCGATGTTGTTCCTTGGGTGCGACAGGCGCAAAACCAACACAGGCGTCGGCAAAACGGCACATGCACATAAAGCGAAATCTGCCGCCCTTCCGGGATCGCGGAAATCCAGTTCACGAAAGTCTCGTGCCCAACGTCAGCGGAAAAATGTGGCGAGGTCGGATAACTGGTGTAACGCGGCACGCGCGCGTCGAAAAGTCCGTGACGGGCAAGTTGTATATTTTGTTCCATCCGGATACCCTAATTGTAGTCTCGGCGGCATGGCTTTGACACAAATCAAATCGAGAGACCATAATGAGACCAGCGGACATAAATTTAGGCTTTAGTTCCTGCGGTGACTGCCCAATTCGCGAACGCGCTGTCTGTGCGCGGTGCGAGCCAGACGAGTTGGATGTGCTTGAGAAAATTAAATATTACCGGAGCTATGAGGCGGGTCAGACGGTTGTTTGGGCGGGGGATCGCATGGATTTTGTGGCGTCTGTTGTGTCTGGAATCGCCTGTTTAAGCCAGACAATGGAAGATGGCCGCACGCAGATGGTTGGCCTTTTGCTTCCCTCAGATTTTGTCGGACGTCCCGGGCGCGCGATTGCCGCCTATGAGGTAACAGCGACCACGGATCTTGTAATGTGCTGTTTTCGCAAGAAACCATTTGAGGACTTGGTGGCGTCCACCCCTGCGATTTCCCGCCGTTTGCTGGAAATGACGCTGGATGAATTGGACGCTGCGCGCGAATGGATGCTGCTTTTGGGGCGCAAAACGGCCCGCGAAAAAATCTCGAGTCTCTTTGCCATCATTGGCCAGCGCAGCACGCCGCTTTCGGGCGAGGGCATGCGGACAACCTTGGAATTTGATTTGCCGCTCACCCGTGAAGCGATGGGTGATTATCTTGGTTTGACGATTGAAACCGTGAGTCGCCAAATTACAGCGCTCAAGAAAAGCGGTGTCATCGAACTCGACGGTAAGCGCCACGTTCGGATTCCGGACTTTCAACGATTGCTAGCGGAAGCCGGAGATGATTCGGATGGAGGAATGCCCTCGTAGGCAAATTGGGCGGAAAAAAACTCCCGCCCAAAGCGTTCCTAGTGCGCCATAAATACTGGTACTTCAGTTCGTTCAAGCATGTGACGTGTGGCGCCGCCTAAGATGGCTTCGCGGAAACGTGAATGCCCATAGGCCCCCATGACCAACATGTCCGCATCGGTGTCCACGATATGGCGGGTTAAAACATCCGCGACGCGCGGTAGGGATTTTGCGAGCACGGAAATCTCGGCCTTCACGCCATGACGAGCCAGCATTTGCGACAACGGACCACCGGGGTCTGAGCGATTGGCCCCATGGGCTGGCGGGTCAATTATCGTGATATTTACTAAATCCGCAGAGATCATAAGGGGCAGAGCGGCGCGAATTGCGTTCAGGGCTTCTAGGCTCTCATTCCACGCAACCACGATCCGCTTGGGTTTAACAGCCGATTTGGCTTTGTCTGGCACAATAATGGTTGGCGCGTGCCCCTCAAACAAGGCCGCCTCTAGGAGAGCTTCGTCTTGACCGCCGCGGCCTTCACCATAGGGTTTTGGAAGAACAACAATGTCAGAGAAGCGCGCGTGAATTGAGACGAGACGGGCAAGGCTGGGCAAAGCGACGGTGGCTTTGTCGACTGCCCAAGTAAATGGCGACCCTTCTAGAGTTTTGCGCGTCCATGCTTCGCTTTTTTCTGCGTCCTCATGGGCGTGCGCAAAGGCTTCTTGCTGGATCAGTGCATTGGCGCCTGCGTAATAATACCCGACCTGAGTGCGGTCGATCCCAAGGCAAAACGCATCCAAGTGACCGTTTTGCTCGGTTGTCATATTTGCCGCATAGCTAAGAGCGGCAGCGCTGGTTATTGAATCCGTCATAAACGTAAGAATTGACTTATAGGCCATGGAGGGTCTCCCTTTATGTTGTATGTGGATACTAGGAGGATGTGCATTGTTGTTCTTTGACCTCGATCAACCTTTTGATGGCATGAATTGACATGGATCAAAGCGCGGTATTAGTCTGAAAAGTTACCTGAAAAATTATAAGAACGCACTCGCGTGATTAGAATCACGACGGGAATGGACGAAGGGACAAAAAATGTGGGATTATTTTAAGCTGCTCTTGCTTGCATTGGTGGCGGTTTTCGCCGCCATTGCTGCAAATTACGCAAGAGATTTAGCTTATCAGGTGCACGCCTTATTGGTTATGGCTGTGTCTGCTGGGCTTTTTGTTTGGACATTGCGCCAAACAGGGGAGCCCAAAAAGGCAGCTCCAACTGGATATATGGACGATGTCATTCGCGCGGGGGCGGTTGCCACTGTGGCGTGGGGCATTGTTGGGTTTTTAGTAGGGACGTTTATCGCGTTCCAGCTGGCTTTCCCTGTCCTGAACTTTGAGTGGGCCGAAGGGTATGCCAATTTTGGGCGACTTCGTCCTTTGCATACCTCGGCGGTTATTTTTGCCTTTGGTGGTAACGCACTGATCTGTACCAGCTTTTATGTTGTTCAACGTACCTCTGCGGTGCGCCTTTGGGGCGGCAATCTCGCGTGGTTTGTATTCTGGGGTTACAACCTCTTTATCGTTCTTGCTGCGACGGGGTATCTGCTCGGGTCAACACAGTCCAAAGAATACGCCGAACCTGAATGGTACGTCGATATATGGCTAACGATTGTTTGGGTCGCCTATTTACTGGTTTTCATGGGCACCATTATGAAGCGCAAAGAAAAGCACATCTATGTGGCCAACTGGTTCTACCTTTCGTTCATTGTTACCGTGGCGATGCTACATATCGTCAACAACCTCAGCCTTCCGGTGTCGATCTTTGGGTCACGCTCGGTGCAGCTCTTCTCTGGGGTTCAGGATGCGATGACGCAGTGGTGGTACGGCCATAACGCAGTGGGCTTCTTCCTCACGGCGGGTTTCTTGGGAATGATGTACTACTTCGTGCCTAAGCAAGCCGAACGTCCAGTGTATTCCTACAAGCTGTCGATCATCCACTTTTGGGCGCTGATTTTCCTTTATATCTGGGCGGGGCCACACCACCTTCACTATACCGCACTGCCTGACTGGGCGACGACGCTTGGTATGGTGTTCTCGATTATTCTCTGGATGCCAAGCTGGGGTGGGATGATCAACGGTCTGATGACGCTTTCGGGCGCATGGGATAAGTTGCGCACCGATCCGATCATTCGGATGATGGTCGTCTCGATTGGCTTCTATGGTATGTCCACCTTCGAGGGGCCGATGATGTCGATCAAATCGGTCAACTCGCTCAGCCACTATACAGACTGGACCATTGGTCACGTGCACTCTGGTGCGCTTGGTTGGAACGGTATGATCACCTTTGGTGCGATGTATTATCTCTTCCCACGTCTGTGGAACAAAGAGCGCCTTTATTCACTCAAGCTTGTGAATTGGCACTTCTGGCTGGCCACAATCGGTATCGTTTTCTATGCGGCCTCCATGTGGGTCACCGGAATTATGGAAGGTCTGATGTGGCGCGAGGTTGACTCACAAGGGTTCCTTGTTTGGGCATTCGCTGACACGCTTGGCCCGAAATTCCCAATGTTGGTCGTACGCGGTTTGGGCGGAGTTCTGTTCCTCTCTGGCGCATTGATCATGGCGTATAACCTCTGGATGACTGTTGTGCGGGCCCCTGAAAAGGCCCCCGCGATGGTCGCCGCAGAATAAGGAGGGTTCAGATATGGGAATTCTCGACAAACACAAAGTCATTGAGAAAAATGCGACTCTCCTGTTGGTCGGCAGCCTTTTGGTTGTCTCCATCGGGGGGATCGTAGAAATCGCGCCACTGTTTTACATCCAAAATACGATCGAAGACGTTGAGGGCATGCGTCCTTATTCTCCGCTCGAATTGACGGGGCGCGAAATCTATGTGCGCGAAGGGTGTTACGTCTGTCACAGCCAGATGATCCGCCCGATGCGCGACGAGGTCGAGCGTTATGGTCACTATAGTCTGGCGGCCGAAAGCATGTATGACCACCCGTTCCAATGGGGTTCAAAACGCACGGGTCCAGACCTTGCGCGTGTTGGTGGCCGCTATTCGGACGAGTGGCACATCGCGCACCTCAACAATCCACAATCCGTGGTGCCCGAGTCAATCATGCCAAAATACGGCTTCCTTGAGGATAATTTGATCGATGGTAAATACATCGGCGATTTGCTTCAGGCGCATAAAATGGTCGGCGTCCCTTATACGGAAGAAATGTTGGACAACGCCCAAGCTGACTTTATGGCGCAAGCGGATCCAGACAACGACTATGACGATATGCTCGAACGCTATCCAAAAGCGCAGGTGCGCAACTTCGATGGCCAAGAGGGTATTTCGGAAACCGATGCGCTGGTGGCGTATCTTCAAATGCTCGGGACATTGGTTGATTTCTCAACCTTCACGCCCGACCCAGACCGCTAGGAGGGCGCATCATGTATACATTCTTGCGTCAGCTTGCCGACAGCTGGGTATTGCTCCTTATGTTCGCTTTCTTCTTGGGGGTGTTCCTTTGGGTTTTCCGGCCGGGAAGCAAAAAGATTTATAAAGAGACGGCAAATATCCCATTTGAACATGAAGACCACCCCGCACCCGATGTGGCCCCAAAGGCCTCAAAGGCGCCCAGAGACGAAAGTGAGGAGGCGTAGCCATGTCAAAGAAACCTGTGAAAAAACAAGATCCGGAAACAACAGGCCACAGTTGGGATGGGATTGAAGAATTCAACAATCCTTTGCCGCGTTGGTGGCTCTGGACGCTTTATGCCTGCATCATATGGGGTATTGGCTACTCCATCGCCTATCCCGCGTGGCCCTTGATCAACGGGGCGACACGGGGGGTGCTTGGATACTCAACCCGCGCCGAAGTGGCCGAAGATATTGCGTATTTCAAGGCTGCCAATGCTGATCTGCGCGAAGAGTTGGTGGCTGCGGATTTGAGCGAAGTGGCCAATAATCCCGAACTTCTCCATTTTGCCAATGCAAATGGACGGGCGGTTTTTGCAACGTGGTGTTCGCAATGTCACGGGTCGGGTGCTGCGGGGGCTGTTGGCTTCCCCAACTTGCTCGACAATGACTGGCTTTGGGGGGGCGAGATCGAAGCGATCAATGAAACAATCACCGTCGGTGTTCGCAACGAAACCAACGACGATGCGCGTTACTCAGAGATGCCAGCTTTTGGCGACATTCTTGAAGAAGAAGAAATCGCACAAGTTACGGAATTCGTTCTCTCGCTTTCAGATGATGCCGCCGATCAAACGATGGCGCTCGCTGGGGCGACCATTTTTGCAGATAATTGCGCTGCCTGTCACGGTGACGAGGCTCTAGGTGACAAAAGTCAAGGCGCGCCGAATCTTGCGGATGCAATCTGGCTCTACGGAGGTGATCGCGAAACGATCATGGAAACCGTTACCTACAGCCGCTTTGGCGTGATGCCGGCATGGAATGTACGTTTGAGCGAATCAGATATTCGCGCCGTTGCGGTCTATGTCCACGGTCTTGGCGGTGGCGAATAACAAGTTCTGAGGGCGCGAGTCCTTAGTATGGTGCTGACGTCCTGTCCTGTTCGCGCGTTTCTTAGGGCGCAGTACCAAAACAAAGGCGGCAAGCTCCTTCGGGGTCTTGCCGTTTTTGCGTTTTGCACTGCGACCAAGGCGCACAGCCTGCCTGATTTCGAATTGGTCGCAGGGACAATTTCGCGTTTGTGTGAAACTTTGATACACATCAAAGAACCGCGCGGTGATTTCCACCATTAGTGCAGTTCACTATAGGCCCAAGGAGGCGTAAATGAGCGCGTCAGACACACCACCAAAACTCTATGCGGCCCATGAGCCAATTTTTCCACGCCGCGTTTCGGGTGTCTTTCGGAACCTGAAGTGGTGGATTATGGCGGTTACGCTTGGGATTTACTATTTGCTCCCTTGGGTGCGTTGGGACCGCGGAGCGAGTCTTTCTGACCAAGCCGTGCTGATTGATTTGGCCCATCGCCGCTTCTTTTTCTTCTGGATCGAAATCTGGCCGCATGAGTTTTATTTCATCGCGGGTCTGTTGATTATGGCCGGGCTTGGGTTGTTTTTGTTTACGTCCGCGCTGGGCCGTGTCTGGTGTGGATATGCTTGTCCCCAAACGGTTTGGACGGATTTGTTCATTCTGGTGGAACGTTGGATTGACGGTGACCGAAACGCCCGTGTGCGCCTCTGGAATGCTAAGTGGGATGCGCGCAAGGTACGTCTTCGGTTGACGAAATGGGCCGTTTGGCTCCTCATCGCGGTCGCGACAGGGGGCGCTTGGGTCTTCTACTTCACGGATGCACCCACGTTGGCCGTGAATTTATTGCATGGCACCGCGCATCCGATTGCCTATACAACAATCGCTATCCTGACGCTCACGACCTTCGTTTTTGGCGGATTTATGCGTGAACAGATTTGCATTTATATGTGCCCATGGCCACGTATTCAGGCAGCGATGACCGACGAAGACACGCTCATGGTGGCTTATCGTCACTGGCGCGGCGAACCTCGTGGCAAATTGCAAAAAGCTGCGCTCGAACCGGACGTTGATGTGGCGCCGCAGGGCGACTGTATCGACTGTATGGCCTGCGTGAATGTGTGCCCCGTTGGCATCGATATTCGCGACGGACAACAGCTTGAATGTATCACCTGTGCGTTGTGCATTGATGCCTGCGACGAGGTTATGGACCGGATCGGCAAGCCGCGTGGGTTGATCGATTATATGGCCCTCACGGATGAAATCGCAGAAATGGCGGGCAAACCGCCGCGTTCGCTCTGGAAGCATATCCTGCGTCCGCGCACGATCCTTTATTCCGTGCTTTGGTCGCTGGTTGGGTTCGGCCTTATGTTTGCGCTCTTTATTCGCAGTGATATCGATTTCGTGATCTCGCCCGTGCGCAATCCGACGTATGTAACGCTTTCGGACGGTTCTATTCGCAACACATACGAAGTAAGGTTGCGCAATAAACTTGGCGATGAGCGCGGCTTTCAGGTGTCTATCACCTCCGACGCCGACTTAACTGTGCAAGTTGACGATCGCGAAAATAATGTGGTCATGGTGAACCCCGACGAGACCTTCATGCAGCGGGTTCACATCGTCGCCCCATCCGGCTCGGCCGCCGCAAAAACCGATAGCACGCCGGTAAGGATTTGGATTGAAGATACCGAAACACTCGATCGCGCCTACAAGGACACGATTTTTAATGGGAACGGAAAATGAGCAGTAAACCAATCACAGGTCGGCAAGTCTTTTTCTTTGTCTCAGGGGCGTTTGCAATTGTTATCGGGGTGAATCTCACGATGGCCTATTATGCGGTGAGTACCTTCCCGGGGCTTGAGGTGAAAAACTCCTATGTGGCCAGCCAACAGTTCAACGACAAACTCAAGACGCAACTTGCACTTGGATGGACCGTTGTACCGACGTACGCCGATGGCGTTTTGGAGATTGCCATAACGGACGAAGCGGGCACACCCGTTGAGGCACAACAGATCTCGGGCATCTTAGGACGTGCGACCCATGATCGCGCGGATACTCTGCCCAGTTTCACCTATGCCAACGGTGTTTTTAGCACGCCTGCTGAGCTTGATGTCGGCAACTGGAATTTCCGCATGCAGGCCGTTTCTGTGGATGGAACACCGTTTGAACAACGTGTCGTCATCCATGTGAAAACGAAGTAATGAGCTCTATGGCTGCCTGTCCTGCATGTGCGGCGGCGCCAGCGGCCGAAGCTCTTGCTGCGCGGGTTCAGGCCGCGACAGGCCAGCATGAACCAATTATGCTCTCGCTTCCGACGGTCCATTGCGCCGCTTGTATTTCGGCTGTTGAGCGGGGACTTTTGGCAACCAAAGGCGTGACAAATGCGCGGGTCAACCTGACGCTCAAACGTGTGCGAGTTGAAGCTGAGCCGGAGGTTGATGCCGAGGCGTTGATTTCTGTCTTGGACGGAATCGGCTTTGAAGCGCATGAGCTAGATGCCGATACCATTGCCGCGACGCAAACCGACACGGCGGGCCGCGCACTTTTGATGCGCCTCGCGGTTGCGTTTTTTGCGTCGATGAATGTGATGCTCTTGTCGGTTGCCGTTTGGTCGGGGGCCGAGGGGCCCACGCGCGATATGTTCCACTGGATTTCCGCGGCCATTGCGTTTCCTGCGGTTGGTTTCGCGGCACAGCCTTTCTTTGCGAGTGCCTTTTCGGCGCTGTCAAAGGGGCGGATGAATATGGATGTGCCGATTGCCCTCGCTATTGCGCTGGCGCTAGGCACATCCCTGTATGAGACGATGCATTCGGGGGAATACGCCTATTTTGACGCGGCCCTCACGCTAACCTGCTTCCTACTCGCGGGACGTTACCTTGACCACCGCACACGTGCGGTGGCGCGCTCGGCGGCCGAAGAGCTTGCCGCGCTGGAGGTCCCTCGCGCGATCCGCTTGAGCGATGGAAGCACCGGGGGGCCGACAGAGGAGGTGGTGCCGTTGGCAGCCCTAGCCGTCGGGGATCATGTTTTGGTGCGCCCAGGATCGCGGATGCCGGTGGACGGGGTGATCCTAACGGGCGAAAGCGAGATTGATCGCTCGCTTCTGACGGGGGAAACTTTGCCGATATTTGCCGCCCCCGGGTATCAGATTAGTGCGGGCGAAGTGAACCTCACAGGGCCGTTAGTCATTCGGGCCACGGCCATTGGCCGCGATAGTTCGCTCCATCAAATGGCCGACCTTGTGGCCATCGCCGAAAGTGGTCGTAGTCGCTATACATCCCTCGCCGATCAGGCGGCCAAGCTCTATGCGCCTGGTGTGCATATCCTTGCATTGGCCTCTTTTATCGGCTGGTATTTCTTTACACGCGACATGCGCCAAGCGATCAATGTGGCTGCTGCCGTTTTGATTATCACATGCCCCTGCGCCCTTGGACTCGCGGTCCCTGCGGTCACAACGGCAGCCTCGGGGCGGCTTTTTAAGCGCGGAATGCTCATCAAGCACGAGACCGCCCTAGAACGCCTCGCTCAAGTGGATTGCGTTGTCTTTGACAAAACAGGCACGCTAACGACAGGCACCCCGATTTTGGCGAGCACTGAACACTCGGAGTTGGATTTGGAGATTGCCGGCGCCCTCGCGAAGGGATCAAGCCATCCCCTCGCACGGGCCTTGGCGCAGATGGGAGCGGGATCGGATGTTCCAAACGCGCAGCTTGTCACAGATATTGTCGAAAAGCCGGGTTATGGGCTTGAGGGGATGTGGAACGACTTGCCGGTTCGTCTTGGGCGCGGCGATTGGCTCGGGGCTGATACGTCGGGGGCCACTGGCCCATCTACTTACCTCAAAGTTGGCGCTTCTGCCGCAGTGTCGTTTGGTTTCGAAGACACCCTTCGAATGGGTGCTGAAGAAGCTGTGCGGGAGCTTTTATCGAGGGGAATCGAAGTTCATCTTCTGTCGGGGGACACCGAAGCCTCTGTGCGCACGCTCGCGCAAACGCTGAACATTCCGACCTATAGTGCGAGGGTGCTGCCTGCGCAAAAAGCGGATTACGTGAACGCACTGTCCGAATCCCATCACGTTTTGATGGTCGGAGATGGCCTCAATGACACGGCCGCGCTTGCCGCCGCTCATGTGTCGATGTCGCCCGCGACCGCCCTTGATGCCGCGCGTGTTGCGTCGGATGTTGTGCTGCTGGGGAATGATCTTTCCGTGCTTCCTGACGCGCTTAAAACAGCCCAAAACGCGACCAAACGCATTCGCGAAAACTTCCGCATTGCGACACTGTATAATGTGATCGCCGTGCCGATCGCCGTTGCAGGATTGGCGACCCCCCTTGCTGCAGCCCTCGCCATGTCGGCAAGTTCGATTACCGTATCCCTCAACGCATTGCGCCTAAGGTAAAACATGCAGATTATCGCCTACCTCATCCCGATTTCGCTTGGCCTTGGAGCCTTGGGTCTGGGTGCGTTTTTTTGGGCGCTGCGGCGGGGGCAATTTGAAGACCCTAAAGGTGACAGCGCACGGATATTAAGCGACGATTGGGACGATGAACCTCGCCCCTAAGATGCCGGTGTAATGACTTCACAGGGGGTGCTACGGGCGGATAAGCGGCGGCAGGCGAGTTCTGCGGCATCCTTAGACATTCCCGTGAAATTTGCTTTGAAACCTTGGCTGGAACTCTGCGCCTTACGCACGGTGCCATCTAAAGTCGCCATTTCGCGGAGTGCAGTCTTGAGCAACGCACGCTCCGCTTGGTAGCGGGTATTGAATGTCCCAACCGTGACACCCCAGTATCGGTCTGTGGAATTTGAAACACGTGTCACCACGATGGGAGTTTCTTGCGCGATGTGGACTTCTGGCGTTACTGCGGCCAAAACGATGGTCTCGGAAGGCGTGTCAAAAGCTTCTGGTCGCGCTTGCGGTGCACGCGAAACTTCATCAAACTTTACGTCTTGTGCCTCACGTAACGCATCTTCAATCGTGTCTTGGAGAGAGGCCGCAATTGCATCCATTGGCACTTGCTCGGTCATGACAACCGTCGGACGCGGTATGGGGCGTAGGCTTGTGTTTACGGCGGTCACTATGCGGATTGTTTTGGAACCAGTGTTTGTTGCTGCGGCCATGGCGGCACCACTGCCGTCATTGCCAACATATGCTGGGCGTTTTGGCTTACGTATAGAGGCTGTCTTGGGGGCGCGTCGAAAGCCTAGGTCCATGAGTTCCGCAACTTTTGCGTTGCGAGATGCCGTGGAGCGCCCGCCGAAAACAGTGGTAATAATGCGAACGTTACCACGTTCAGCAGAGGCGACCAAATTGAAACCGGCCGCGTTCGTGTACCCCGTTTTGATTCCGTCGGCCCCTTTGTAGGCTTTCAAAAAGCGGCGGTTTGTATGGTTGACGGTTGCAACACCCGCATCCGCCGAAATACGCGAAAATAGGTTGTAATATGCTGGATAGTCGTAAAAGACGTGCCGCCCAAGCTTGGACATATCGCTGGCTGTCGAAAGATGTCCAGATTCGGTGAGGCCATGTGCGTTTTTAAAGGTTGTTTTGGTCATCCCCATGGCTTTTGCTGTGCGGTTCATCCTGCGGGCAAAGGCGGCTTCACTTCCTGAAATGGCTTCGCCAAGGGCCGTTGCGGCATCGTTGGCTGATTTGACCGCCGCGGCTCGAATCAGATATCTAAGTTCAATACGTTGCCCTGATTTTAAGCCGAGCTTTGATGGCTGTTCACTTGCCGCTTTCTTTGAGATCAAAACTTTGGTGTCGAGGGAAATTTCGCCGTTCTCTACCGCCTCAAACACCACGTATAGGGTCATCATTTTTGTCAAAGAAGCGGGATGTAGTCGCGTATCAGCATTGCTGGAATGCAGGACTTCACCCGTTCGCGCATCCATCACATATGCGGCATAAGGGGCTGCACGCGCCATGGTCGCACCAAACATGGTGGCGCAAATAAACGCGATCAGAATCGATCTATATTGGACGTACCGCCCTAGACGTGTTTTCACGTCGCCCGCCTTTTTATAACTGCCTCGTGCCGTCGATTTTCCGACTGACATTGTTTTGTTACAGGAACGTTAGCACAGCCGATTCATTCAGAAAACACCCAATTTTGGGAAAAAGTCGTTAAGTTTGAAAGTGTTGCATTCAATATTTTGTACCTACGTCGGCGACTTCCTCTACATGTAGGAGTTGGTACGTCTGGTTAGGAATTGTTGAACGCGCTCAATGCAGCGCCAAGATGTGACAAGTCGGGGATTTCAGCCAGTCGCTCACTGGCCACGGGCATGGTGGCGTGCTCTAATTCCCAAGTCATTCCGTGCGGTACATACACGGCACGCGCCCCTGTGGCGAGGACGGGTATAATATCGGACTTTAGGGAGTTTCCGACCATCAACACTTCATTTGGATTAAGATTGTGTCGCGCGAAAACACCACGGTAAGAGGTTTCATTTTTGTCTGATAGAACTTCCACTCCATCAAAAAACTCTCCCAAACCAGATTGGGCCAATTTACGTTCCTGATCCAGAAGGTCTCCTTTGGTAATCAGAAGAATTTTGTGATCCGGCGCCAGCATCTCGAGTGTGGATTCGACATGGGGCAACAAGTGAATGGGGTGCTTAAGCATGTCCTGACCAGCGTCTAACAATTCTTGAATAACAGTTGCTGAAACCCGCGCGTCGGTCACTTCAATGGCGGTTTCAATCATCGAAAGGATAAACCCTTTCACCCCAAATCCATAATGGCCAAGATTGCGGCGTTCCGCTGCAAGAAGGCGCTCTGCGAGGTGATCCGCCTGTGTGAAATCTTGCAACAATACGGCGAATTTGTCTTGAGTTAGGCGAAAAAAGGCCTCGTTTTGCCAAAGCGTGTCATCCGCATCAAACCCAATTGTTGATATTTTTCGCATAAATCTCTCCACCTAACCCTTCGCCCCCCCTTACATAAGCTCCAACGAACTTATATGTTCCTGTCACAAAAGAAGTGGATACTTGTGTGACGTCAATCGAAAATACCTCCCCCGCTAGGATGTCTGACAAAGATGATCCGCCAGACAACGAAGCGGGTGTTATCACAAAAACCGTCACTAAGACGGCGAAGCCTCCTATGTATAAGGTGTTGATCCTTAACGATGACTATACGCCCATGGAGTTCGTAATTTTTGTATTGGAGCGGTTTTTTGGCGTGTCGCATCAACAGGCGTTTGATCTGATGCTGACGGTCCATAAAAAGGGCATTGCCGTTGTCGGTGTTTTCTCGCATGAAGTGGCGGAAACAAAAGTGTCTCAGGTCATGGACGCCGCACGTCAAAAGCAACACCCGTTGCAGTGCACGATGGAAAAGGAATAGGGCCGCGGCCCGAATTATGCAAAATCTTCGCCTCTCTCTTGCGCTTTCTGGTGCCGCTCTTACCCTTCCCGAAGACGGTAAAATTCTTGTTCTCAACGCGGGCCCCGACAGTGATCTTTCCGCGCTGCCCCGTGAACGTGTTATCGCGGTCCAAGGGTTTAAACCCGATTTTGACGCGCTTGAAAACGCGGGCTTCACAGTCCTAACAGAAGCAGAGGGCACATTCTCGATGGCGGTTGTTTTCTTGCCGCGCGCCAAAGCCGAGGCACGAGACGCAATTGCTATGGCAAATGCGTTTTGTCCGGAAGGGATTGTTGTGGTTGATGGCCAGAAAACCGACGGCATCGACGGCATGTTTAAAGCGTGTCGCCAAAGGGCCGATTGCTCTGCTGCTATCTCAAAAGCGCATGGAAAAATCTTCTGGTTCCCAGCAGGAACTAGTTTTGAAGATTGGGCTGCCCCAAAAGAGGCGCAACTTGCCGCTCCAGGGTTTGTGACGCGCCCGGGTGTATTCTCGGCGGATGGCATTGATCCTGGGTCCGCGATTTTGGCCGCAGCACTTCCGCCGAAACTCGGTGAAGTCGTGGGTGATTTCGGAGCCGGTTGGGGCTGGCTAACGGGTGAAATCCTCAAGCGCGAAACTGTAAAAACCGTGCATCTGGTTGAAGCGGATTTTGCCGCAATTACGTGTGCACGTGAGAATATTACCGACCCCCGCGCGGAATTTCATTGGGCGGACGTGACGCGCTATAAGGCGTTGCCCGCATTTGACTCGATTGTGATGAACCCCCCGTTTCATACCTCGCGGGTCGGCGACCCCAATATCGGGAAGGCGTTCCTATCGGCGGCTGGCCGCTTCTTAAAGCCGCGTGGTGATCTCTGGGTCGTCGCGAACCGGCATTTGCCCTATGAAGCACATTTAAAAGAGGTCTTTCGTGTTGTGACTGAAGTTTCTGGGGACAATAAATTTAAAGTGTTCCACGCAACGCAACCGGTACAAAAAACTCGCGCGCCTTCGTGATCTAAACTTCCGTTTGGCGATAAAAATGAGGTTAGGGAATGTCTTTTTCGATATCAGGCAAGACGGCGATCATCACTGGGGCCGCAAACGGGGTCGGATTGGCAATCGGGCGCCATTTCGTGGCAAAAGGCGCCAATGTCATGTTTGCAGACATGGACGAAAAACGCCTGCAAAATGAACTAGATGGCCCCCTTGATGACGGTCCCGTGCGTTACTTCGCAGGGGATTTGCGCAAACGCCTCACAATTGCCAACCTTCTTTCCGCGACGATATCCGCCTTTGATCGCGTCGATATCCTTGTGAATTGCAGCCGGCAAGTTGTTGTCTCCGATCCGCTCAACCCTCTCTCGGATGGGGTGAGCAAGCTGCTTGATCAGAACCTGATGACGCCTTTGCGGGTAAGCCAAGCGGTCGCCAAACGGATGATCAAACAGGCCGAGGACGACGGCCAAAGCGAGGGATGCATCGGGTCGATTGTGAACCTATCGTCCATTGCGGCACAACGCTCCAACCCCAATTTAATGGCGCTTTCTGTGAGCACAGCAGCCTTGGATCAAATGACCCGATCCTTTGCCGTTGCAATGGCCCCGAGCCGTATTCGCGTGAACTCGGTGGCTTTTGGGAGCGTAATGAGCGCGAGTTTGAAGCATGCCCTCAAAGAGGATGCGAGTTTACGCGAAAACATCACGCGCCATACGCCTCTGGGGCGGATCGCAAGTGCAAGTGAAGTTGCCGAGTCCGTGCAGTTTTTAGCCAGTGATGCGAGTGGCTTTATGACCGGTCAGATCGTGACAATCGATGGTGGACGTACGTTGCTCGACCCCGTCGCGGCGCTCGCTCACTAGAAAGACTTAAAATGACAGATAAGATGGACACCCAGAAGGCTCAAGCTTCGAACTGGTTTGGGACGTTGCGAAACGAGATTTGTGCCGCTTTTGAAGCGCTCGAAGATAGCCAAACTGAAGGGCCCACTTCGCCGTTTCCCGCAGGTCGGTTTGAGTTGCGCGAGACTTCACGCACGTCCGCAGATGGCAGTGATGCGGGTGGTGGACTGATGAGTGTGATGCGCGGTGGCCGCGTATTTGAAAAAGTGGGTGTCAATATTTCAACGGTTTACGGCGAGCTTGGCGAGGGTGCCCAAAGGGCGATGGCCGCGCGTAAGGGGCTTGCTGGAATGGCAGATGACCCACGGTTTTGGGCCTCTGGAATAAGCCTTGTTGCGCATATGCAAAACCCACACGCGCCAGCCGTTCATATGAATACCCGCATGTTCTGGACGCCACACGGCTGGTGGTTTGGCGGCGGTTCCGACCTCAACCCTTGCCTTGAATACGAACAGGACACGGCCGATTTTCACGCGGTGCAAAAAACACATTGCGATCGCCACGACGCGCAATACTACCCGAAATTCAAAGAGTGGGCTGACGAGTATTTCTATATTCCACACCGCAAGCGCGCGCGTGGCGTGGGTGGCATTTTCCTTGATGATCACAACACGGGTGACTGGGCCGTTGATTTTGCCTTCATTCAGGATGTTGGACGCGCATTCCTAGCGGCTTTCCTTCCGATCACCGAACGGCGTCGCAATACGCCATGGTCGGAAGCCGACAAAGACGCGCAGCTCGTACATCGCGGCCTCTATGCGGAATATAATTTAGTTTATGATCGCGGAACGAAATTCGGCCTCGAGAGTGGTCATGATCCCGAGGCCGTGTTGATGAGTCTTCCACCGCTGGCGAAATGGATTTAGCCGCGTAGGGCTTTGAGCATAACGTCCACATTTGCGGGGTCCGCATCGGGCGTGATGCCATGACCGAGGTTGAAGATATGGGGCCCGTTGGACAGGGCTTCCTTGATCCGCTTAGTTTCTGAAATCAAGCGATCCCCGCCTTCAACCATGAGTTTTGGATCAAGGTTGCCTTGAACGCACCCATCTTTTTGCAATTCTTTCGCGGCCCAAGCAAGGTCAACTTTGGTGTCGATTGCAAGGCAGTCCGCGCCCGTCGCTTTGGCGAATCCCACGTAGGCGTCGCCCGCTTCCCGTGGGAAGGCAATGACGGGGATGTGTGGAAAGCGTGCCTTGAGTTGCGAAATAATGCGTTTGGTTGGTGCGAGGGCGAAATCATTGAAGTCGGCCCCTTTGAGCGAACCGGCCCAGCTGTCGAACAGTTTGACGACTTCGGCGCCCGCTTCGATTTGGGCCGAAAGGTAGGAAATCGTGCCTTCAGTGATGAGGTCGATCAGGTTTTGAAAAGTCTCACGATCGGTAGATTTTAGCGCGTGTGCGGGGCCTTGATCGGGGGTGCCGCGCCCTGCGATCATATAGGTCGCGACGGTCCAAGGGGCTCCGGCGAAACCAATGAGGGCGGTCTCTTTGGGAAGTTCGGATTTGAGGATTTTCAACGTTTCATAGATTGGGTTGAGCGTCTCGTGAATGCCATCAATACCGGTCAACTTATTGAAGTCGCTTGCGGATGTGACCGTTGAAAGGCGCGGTCCTTCGCCCGTAACGAACCAAACATCTGCGCCTAAGGCTTGCGGCAATAACAGGATATCAGCAAAAACGATGGCGGCATCAAAGCCATAGCGACGGATGGGCTGTAGGGTAACTTCCGCGGCTAGTTCTGGATTGTAACAGAGCGACAAAAAGTCTCCTGCTTGAGCGCGAGTGGCGCGATATTCAGGCAAATATCGCCCCGCCTGACGCATCATCCAAACGGGGGGCACATCGAGTGTTTCACCCGCTAATGCGCGCAATAGTTTTTTCTGTTCAGCCATTTCGTGCCCCTATAGATTTTCACGCAACACTTTTCGTGTCGTGGCCGCGTTGTCAAGGTAGAGAGGCCAACTGACGCATTGTCAGGCGCATTTGCCGCGCGTAAACACGGGGCATGAAAACAACTTTACCCACTCCCGACGCACCGCTGAATATCGGCACCCGTGGCTCTCCGCTTGCACTTGCTCAAGCCTATGAAACGCGGGCGCGTTTGATGGCAGCATTTGATTTGCCTGAGGCGGCATTTAATATTGTGGCCATCAAAACCACCGGCGACCGTGTGCAGGATCGCGCTTTGCGGGAAATTGGCGGTAAGGGCCTGTTTACCAAGGAAATTGAAGAGGCCTTGCTCGACAAATCCATCGATATTGCAGTGCATTCCATGAAGGACATGCCCGTGGAGCAGCCCGAAGGGTTGGTTCTTTCGACATATTTACCGCGTGAAGATGTGCGTGACGCGTTTATTTCGCCGACGGTCGCGCGATTGGCCGATTTGCCCCTTGGCGCGGTCGTGGGGACATCGAGTATGCGCCGACATGCACAACTCAAAAAAGTACGGCCTGATTTGGACGTAATCGAATTCCGTGGCAATGTGCAAACGCGGCTGAAAAAGCTTTCCGAAGGGGTGGCCTCCTGTACGTTTTTGGCGATGGCGGGTCTTAATCGGCTGGGTATGACACATGTTGTCGCGAGCGCGATTGAGGTGTCCGAGATGCTTCCGGCCGTGGCGCAAGGTGCGATCGGCATTGAGCAAAGGGCCGACGACGCGCGGTCAAGCGAGATGCTCGCAGCCATTCACGACATCCCGACCGGCCAGCGCTTGGCCGCCGAGCGTGCATTTTTGGCGGCACTCGATGGATCCTGCGAGACTCCGATTGCGGGATTGGCGGAAATCTCCGGTGATACGTTGCGTCTAAGGGGCGAAATTATCCGCCCAGACGGAAGCGAGAGCCTCGCAGATGAAATTTCTGGCCCCATTTCAACCGGTGCCGAAATGGGTTTGACGCTCGCGAACCGTTTACGCGCCCGCGCGCCAGAAGATTTTTTTGACTGGATGCACTAGGGCAAAATTTTCCCAGGGTTCATAATCCCGAGGGGGTCCAGCGCAGATTTAATCGCCCGCATGGTCGTAAGGGCCGTCGCGTCTTTCTTGCGCGCCATTGACCCGAGCTTTGAAACGCCGATCCCATGTTCAGCAGAAAAACTGCCGCGCAAGTCAGAAACCACATCTTCGAGGATTTCAATAATGCGTTCTTCTAGTTCGGGTGACGCAGAGCTTGGCCAAATTGTAGGATGGACGTTTCCGTCGCCGAGATGACTGACATAAAGGGTCGTCGCTGTGGGATCGATGAGCGCTAGTCGGTTTTCAAATTCCAAAATAAAAACTTCGACTTTGTCCAGCGGAACGGAAATATCGCAGTTCACAAACGGCTTTTTGTGAAACGCGAGGTCGGCTGCTTGTTCGCGACGGTGCCACATTTCTATGCGCTGTGTTTCATTCTGTGCAACCGTGGCATCAAGAATTTCGCCAGTCTCAATCATTTCAGCTAGCGCAGTTTCCAGCAGGTCCACAATCGGGATTTCGCCGATTTCATTTGGCACTGTGTCGCGTGGTGCGGTCGCGCCGATTTCGACCAAAATGTTGACGGGGTGGATTTTCTCGAACGGTGCGCGCGCGTTGGGGAAAAGTTTGGCGTGGAGTTCCATATAGCTTGCCGGCATAAATTCAAACGCTTCAACCGCGCCACCAGTGGATATTTGCAGCTTGTTGAGCAAGTCCAACGCGGGAGAAAGGGATGCGAGTGCGACCATTGCTGTGCCATATGCCGCTGGTTTTGGCACGAGTTTCAAAACTGCGGCAGTGATGATTCCAAGCGTCCCTTCGGCTCCAATAAAGAGATCGCGCAAATCATAACCGGCGTTGTCCTTATGAAGCTCGCTCATCAGGTCCATGATTTCACCGGACGGAAGCACCACTTCTAGCCCCAAACACAGCGCACGTGTATTTCCATAGCGCAGTACGTTTGAGCCGCCAGCATTGGTGGCCAAATTTCCGCCAATCATTGCTGACCCACGCGCGCCAAATGTGAGGGGGAAGCTTAAACCGAATTCTGCGGCTGCAGTATGAAGGTTTGAGAGAATGACACCCGCTTCGACAATGGCGATGCGCGCTTCTGGTCGTATTTCGCGTATTGTATTAAGCCGACCAAGAGAGAGTAAGATGGCTCCATCGGCCATAGTTGCGCCAGTAAGTCCGGTGTTTCCACCGATTGGAACGATCGAGATGCGATTCGCAGCTGCCAGTTTGACGATTTCACTGACTTGCTGAGTGTCTAGGGGCCGGACAACAGCGAGCGGATTAGAAGTGTATTTTCCCGTCCAATCTGTTGAATAAGCTAAGACGTCTGCTCCTGTCAGAACGTGCTTTTCGCCAAGTAGATTAGAAAGTTCCGCAATAATGTTCATTAAAATTCCCAATTTTGAATGTGATTGTCTCGCAAAATGGCAGGAAGTGCCAGTGAACAATTCGGAATGGAAAGCTTTCCGACGACTGGCATTTTTTTTGAAACACCTGCATAGTCGTTTGATTCAGAAAGTTGTGTCTGTGGGGGAATTCGAGAGTGCCAGAAGTTAAGACGACACGAGTGGCAGATGCCTATTTGCGTTTGAAAGAAGAGATTCTTTCAAACCGGATGCCCTCAGGGTTTCAGGCGCCAGAGCCGGAAATTGCTACGCTCTTGGGTATGAGTCGGACGCCTGTACGCGAAGCCTTGATTAAGTTGGAAGCGGAGGGGTTGGTTGAGTTGATTCCTCGAAGAGGCGCGCGCGTGTTACCGGTTTCGCTAGAAGACATGGCCGAAATTTATGAGATACTTACTGCCCTTGAACCTGAAGCTGCGGCAGCTTTGGCGCGCCGACGTCCGAGTAAGGAAGAATTAAGTGGCATGGAGCAGGCCACATTGGAGATGGAAAAAGCTTTGACGGCAAATGATCTGGATGCATGGGCCGATGCCGATGATCGCTTCCATCGGTTGCTCCTAGAATTGCACGGGAACAAGCGGTTATTGGCGATGGTTTCAGTTTTGTTCGATCAGGCGCACCGTGCCCGAATGGTGACATTGCGCATGCGAGCGATTCCAGAGGATTCCACGCGCGTTCATCGGGAAATACTGGAAGGGATTGCCGCTGGAGATGAGGCGGGGGTTGCAGAACTCTTTCGGGAGCACCGCAAACGCGCATCTTCAGAGCTATTGGATATTCTTAAAAAGTTTCGCCTTTCGGTACTTTAAGTGTGCCATACATTTTTGACAAAATTGTAAGAAATTTATGGGTTTATCGCCGAGTTTAGGGCGGCTTTCGACGCATTTAGGATGGCGGGGAGGAAAGGTAGTTCGTTGATGAAACCGTCATTTTGCCCGGCTTTTCCCATCGACTCGAGATTTGCGAGGGTTGTCTGCAGGCGCTGCGCCCCAAATGTGGACGCAGAGCCAGCTAGACGGTGAACTTGCGGTATCGAGTTTTGGACACGAAGCGGGTCGTTTATGCGAGTGAGCTCGGCGATTGTGGTTTCTGCTTCAACGACAAACCTTTTGAACAGGTCGTCAACACGAGTTTGCCCAAGTATTTCGAGAAGTTGCAAGAGGATGTCTTGGTTGACAAGGGCAACGTTGCCGGCTCGGGTTTCGGTGTCACCTTTTACCTTTCTGTGTGGCTTCAAAACCTGCGAAACAGATTTTGCCAAAATCTCGCGAAGTTTGTCGCGGACGACAGGTTTGGCAAGGCAATAGTCCATTCCGGCGGCTTGAAAACGTTTAATATCGTCAGGGAGTGCATGGGCCGTGAGGGCAATAATCGGGACACCGGAATAGTCGGAATTAGACTCTCGAATACGCTCGGTTGCAGAGACACCGTCCAAACGTGGCATGGATATATCCATGAGGACCACGTCAAAAGCGCATTCGATTGCATACTGCGCGCCCTCTTCTCCGTCCTGAGCTTCCGTCACTATATGCCCATCTGCTTCTAGCATTTCGCGTGCTACAAATCGATTTATTTGGTTGTCTTCCACCAATAGTATTTTCAAAGGCTTTTGAAGCATAATGGGCGGCGAGTCTTCTGCCGCAACTTTTGGCAAATGTACTCCTTGCTCAGGCGCATCCATATGTCTTGCAAACGGAACTCTAAACCAGAACAGACTGCCTTCTCCCTCTTCGCTTTCCACCCCTATTTCTCCGGCCATTGCTTCCACAAGACGCTTCGCAATCGGGAGGCCAAGTCCTGTACCCTCGGCTTCGCGATCAAAATTGGGGTCGAGCGTCACAAAATCGGTAAAGATTTCGCCAATGCTTTTCTCGGCAATCCCCAATCCCGTGTCTGCTACGCGAAACTCAATTGTTCCAAGATCGTTTTCGAGGTCTTCGGCTTCAATTAAAATACTCCCTCGAGATGTGAATTTGTTGGCATTGCTGACGAGGTTCAGAAGTATTTGCCGTACCGCTCCCGGATCTCCAACCACGGTTCCCAATTCGAATTCTGAGGTCCCGATTGAGAGATTATTTCCCCTTGAGCTTGCCAGAGAACGCTGACCGTCGCAAACCTCGGTTAAGATGTCGAAAAGGTTGAATGGGCGTTTTTCAGATTTTGCATGCCCAGCCTCAATCTTGGAGATATCCAGCACATCGTTCACGTGCTCTAGCAGATGGTTGCCGGATTTTACGGCAATTGTCAGGTACTGGATTTGTTTGGTGGTTAGTGAAGTCCGGGCGAGGAGGTCCAAGGTTCCGAGAAGTCCATTTAGGGGCGTGCGCATTTCATGGCTCATAACTGCGAGAAAACGGGATTTAGCTTTTTCCCCCTCGAGAGCTTTGTCACGAGCCTGCATGAGTTCATTCTCTGCTGCTAGTTGAGCCGAGATATCGCGCAAATACGCAATGAAAAGACGTCCGTCCGGGGAATGCGTCGTTCCGATGGAAAGTTCGACGGGAAATGTTTTTCCACTTTTGCGACGCGCAACAAGTTGAACACGTCCATCACCAAGTAGATGATCATCGCCTGTTGCCAAATAACGACGTATCGAGCGCATGGACGGCTCTACCCGATCTTCGGGGAAGAAAAGATCAATCATATTCCCCCCTAGCGCCTGTGCCTTGGTGTGGCCAAATAGGGTCTCAGCAGACTTGTTGAAATCTAATACAATTCCGTGTTCGTTAACGACTAAAATAGCATCGAGAGATGCCGCGGTTGTTGATGTTAGGCGGGCGTCCAGTTCCAAAATTGCTTGTTCATTTCGACAGTTTGTTCTTATTCTGAGCGATAGTATGGCTGTGAGAATCGCGATGAGGGTGGCCATAGCTGCTGCTAAGTAGGTCAGGTTTTGGAATTTTTTTGCGGCTACGTTTAATTTATTTTCCAACTGATTATCAAAAAAACGCAGCGTCTCCAAACCCATAAGGCGAATTTCCACTGACATTCGTTGCGCGGTGGATTCAATTTGTTCTGCACGGTCAAAAATCGCCTCCGGCGTGGACAGGGGTATGAATTTAATTTCCTCAATAATCCTCAAATAGCGTGAAAGCGCGGCCCGAACTTCTGGAATACTGCGAAGTGCCTTAAACTTTGGACCTGTGTTTAAATCGTTAAACTGGTGAACCATCTTTTCGTAGGCATTGCGCAAATCGTTGCTGGGAGTTTGTGCTACGCCTTCTGACTTCGATACAAAATCCGCGCTTTTCCGAAGGAGGATGGCTGCATCTCCTAGCGAAGAAAGGACCTCAACCGCACCGCCTATTTCGGATGAGTTCGCATTGAGGGCAGTCTCAAAACGCGTTGTCATTAGGACATATACCGCTCCCAAACAGATAAGTATAAGACTCCAGAACCCAATTGGAGCGATAACGGCCCGTGCATTCATTCGAAACAGTCGGGATTGGGGCATCGGGTACTGTATCCTTGTGAAATTGTGCAAACAGTTGTGGTTAGAAACCTTTGGCGTCCGTGTTCAAGATCCATTTCTATGCAGCCAAGCTTTAAGAAAAGTGAATAATTATCTAAGCTTTTTCTAAAATTGTCAGAAGTTTTGGAAGGATATTAGCAAAGGCGAAAGGATAGTCTGATAGCACCTAATGCACAGGGCGCTATACTATTGCAGGGGTGCCCAGCCCCCTAGGGGAGTATGTTAGAGTTCTGTTAAGGTCGGGGCTTCAACATAGGAGATAGCAATGGCGGCATTTGGAAACGTGGTACCATTCAATCGGGAGCCCGCGCCGTCAGAGCTGATAAACGTTGGACCGTCCTTGAGGGGTGATACATTGAAGTTCTTGGTGGCAGACGATCATGACTTGGTACGCGAAGCGATTGGTTCTTTCATAGAAACCGAGGGCGCCGTGGACGTTTTTCTAGCGGCTGATCTTGACGAGGCACTAAAAGCCATCGACGAGCAAGGTGCCTTTGATCTCGTGTTGCTGGATTACAATATGCCAGGAATGAATGGTCTTGAGGGGCTCGGTAAAGCGATTGCGCAAAACGGAGGGAAGCCTGTAGCTATCCTTTCAGGATCGGCATCGCGCAGCACGGCCGAGGAGGCCATAAGGGCAGGTGCCGCTGGGTTTGTGCCCAAAACATTGGGGTCTAAGTCGATGGTGATGGCCGCTAAATTTATGGCGCAAGGAGAAATATTTGCCCCCTTTAATTTCATGCAGAAAATGGGCCAGCCAGAGGACGTTAAAACGGGGCTGACACAGCGTGAGCAACAAGTTTTGCGTGGAATCGCGGAAGGTAAATCCAATAAAGAAATCGCCCGCGACTACGACCTTCAGGAAGTGACTGTCAAACTGCATGTCAAAACCCTAAGCCGCAAGCTTGACGCGCGCAATCGGACGCATGCCGCGATGATCGCTCGTGACCGCGAGTTGATTTAGCCTAAACGGAAACTGATTTAACAAGTTCAGCTTTTTTAAGCTCGGCTTTTGTGCCGGCAAGCGATACCGAACCGCGTGTCAGTACACAAAATGCATCGGCGAGGTCGTAGGCAAAGCTAAAATACTGCTCAACCAGAATGATTGCCATATCTCCTTGATCGCGCAAATACTCAATGACGCGGCCAATTTGTTGAATGATGTTCGGTTGAATGCCCTCTGTGGGTTCATCCAACAGAAGCAATTTGGGCTTGGTGATGAGGGCTCGGCCAATCGCAAGTTGCTGCTGCTGGCCGCCAGAAAGATCGCCGCCACGCCGCGCCTCCATTTCCTTCAAAACGGGAAAAAGTTCGAAGATTTGATCGGGCACCATGTGTTCCGATTTGGGTAGGCAGGCAAAACCCGTTTCCAAATTCTCCCGTACTGTCATCAACGGAAAGACATCGCGCCCCTGTGGCACATATCCAACCCCTTTGAGCGCCAAGGCGTGCGCTGGTGGTTTTTCCAGCGCTTCGCCATTTAAGGTATAACTTCCATCCGTGCGATGATGGGTGCCTGAAATGGCTTTCAGAAGGCTCGTTTTGCCCACGCCATTCGTTCCCATAACACAGGTCACCTGACCGCTTTCTGCTGTCAAATCGATGCCGTTCAATATTTGAGAACCGGAATAGTGCAGGGTCAACCCTTTGATTTCCAACATATCTATCGTCCTAAATATACGTCGATGACGTCTTGGTTTGAGGTCACGTGATCGAGACTACCTTCTGCAAGGACTGAGCCTTCATGAAGGACGGTCACTTTGCAATTAAGGCGGCGAACAAACTCCATGTCATGTTCAACGACCACAACCGCGCGGGTTTTTGCGGCTTCGACGAGGATATCGGTTGTTTGTTCGCGTTCGGCCAATGTCATGCCTGCGGCGGGTTCGTCGACGAGAAGCAAACGCGGTTCCTGCGCCAGTAGCATGCCAATTTCGAGCCACTGTTTTTGTCCATGCGACAGTTCGCCTGAGTGGCGCTCAAGTTGCTCCGAAAGGCCGATTTGCGCCGCGAGGGCACGTACTTTTTCGGCATCTTGTTCTGACTTTCTATAGAACAAAACGGAAAACGGTGAACGGTTCTTCTTGAGGGCCAGAAGCAGGTTATCAAAAACGCTTTGGTCTTCAAATACGGTGGGGCGCTGGAATTTTCGACCCACACCCGCTTGGGCAATTTTGGCTTCGGACATGCGCAAAAGCGACAGGGATTTCTCGCCAAACAGGACCCGCCCTTCGTCTGGACGTGTTTTGCCAGTTACGATGTCCATAAACGTTGTTTTTCCCGCTCCGTTTGGCCCAATGACTGCCCGTAATTCCGCATCAGCGATTTGAAAGCTCAGATTGTTAATGGCCTTGAAGCCGTCAAAGGATACTGAAACGCCGGATACTTCTAAAAGTGTGCTCATTCTTTGGCCTCCTGTTCCCGAAGAGAGCCCGCATCAGGGCCGAGATCTGCACCGTGGCGATTTGGCGCCAGTCGACCAGAGAAGAAGTCAAACAAGCCCCCTAGTCCACTTGGCGCGTAAAGTGTGACCAATACAAACGAGAGGCCAAGAAGGACGAGCCACCAGTCAACCCATTGAACTGTATAGAAACCAAGGGGGATATCGGGGGCTTGGCCGCCTGTGAACCATGTGGAGAGAAGCGACACGAGGGCCGCGCCGAGAACCGCTCCATAGAGGCGTCCGCGTCCGCCGATTGCAACCCAAACTGCGAGGTAGATTGAGGCGATGGGCGCCATTTCTCCGGGATTGATGATCCCTGCCTGTGGGTAGTACAGCGCGCCAGCAATCGCAGCGATGATCGCCGTCAGCGTGAATATAAAGAGTTTGTAGCTTTCGACCGAATAGCCGAGGAACCGAACGCGAGCTTCATCGTCGCGAATGCCGCGAATGACGCTGCCGAACTTTCCAGAAACAACCCATGCAGAAAGGATATAGCCAAGCCCAAGCGCAAGGGCGGACGCCCAGAAAAACCAAAGTGAAATTGCCGATTGTGGCACGGCGTCTAGGCCGGGAAGGTTCTGCAATCCGGAAAGACCATTGTTGCCGCGCAAGCCGCTTTCGTTTTGAAAGAGGTACAGCGAGAGCGCGAGGGTCATGGCTTGGGTCAGGATGGAGAGGTAAACCCCTGTGACGCGACTGCGAAAGGCAAGCCAGCCAAAGATTGCGGCAAGGAGGCCCGGCACCAAAATCACGAGCGCTAATTGGATCGTCAGACTGTCGGCAAAACTCCAGATGAGGGGAATATCTGAGCCCCCCACAACGCCGAATATTTGGTTGCCGATGGCGTCGGACACTTCTTGAACGGTGGGCGGAATGCTGGCGTCCGAGAGGGAGCTTGCGACGATGAGTTCGGTCCGAGCATACATCAGCCACATGCCGATCATATAGCCGCCAATCCCGAAAAATGCGAAATGCCCAAGGGACAAAATCCCGCAATACCCCCAAACAAGGTCCATCGCGAGGGCGATCAAGCAGAGGCAGAGCGTTTTGCCTAAGGTCTTAATGAAGCTTGTAGAAATAATGCCCACACCAAAGCCTTCAGAGAGAACTGAGACCACGAGTGTCAGGAGCGCGAGGCAGGCTATGAATATGAGGACGGACGGGTTGCGCGCAAAAAAGGTGTTTTTCATGGGATCAATCTCCTGCCGCACGGCCCTTGAGGGCGATGATGCCTTTGGGGCGGAACTGGATGAAAATAATGATAAAGATGATCATATAGGTTTGGGCTGCCAGCGTGTTTGAGGGGTTGAACCATTCGATCGATTTTTGCAGTCCACCAATCATCAGGGCCCCTGCGAGGGTACCCCAAATATTGCCGACACCCCCAACAACAACCGTCATAAAACTTTGCACGATATAGTCGTTGCCGATCTCCGAGGTTACCTTGGCGAAGAGGCCAATCGCGACGCCCGCGATCCCCGCAATACCTGAACCCAGTCCGAAAGTGAGCATATTGATGCGGTCGGGATTGATCCCCATTGAGGAGGCCATACGGGGATTTTGAGTTACAGCGCGCACTTCAAGGCCGACCCGCGTTTTCTTCATGATGAAAAGAAACAGCATCAAGAAGATCAGTGCCAAAACAAAGATCGCGATGCGAATATAGCTAATGGACACCACGTCGTTGATGGACAATGCACCATCGAGCCAAGCGGGGGAGGTGAGGGGGCGAGCTTGCGTGCCGAAGATATTTTTGGCCAGTTGCTGGAGGGCGACCGAGATGCCGAATGTCGCCAGCAGGGTTTCCAGCGGGCGATTGTAAAGCCAGCGAATGACCAGCCGTTCCATCGCAACACCGGCTGCGAAGGTCACCAAAAAGGCCGCAGGAAGCGCGATAATGAGCGAGAGCGTATAGTTCGGAACGATTTGCTGAACCACATATCCTGTATAGGCCCCCATCATGATAAACTCGCCATGGGCCATATTAATAACGCCCATCACCCCAAACGTGATGGCAAGGCCAATGGCCGCGAGGAAGTAAATTGACGCAAGTGAAAGGCCATCTAGGGTCAGATCGACAGCTTGGCTAATCCCGACTTTGACCTCAATCGCATCCAGCGTTTCACGCGCGGCGGTTGTCACTTCGGCGTTCGGCTCGGCATAGATTTCGTAGTAACTGTGGGCTGCGATGCTTGCGCGCTGGGCGGCGGCGGAAATAAGCGGAGCCACAAGCTCTTGCTCTACCAGTGTTGTATAGGCGGCTTCACGGGCTACGTCCGTATCGAGGGTATAGGTGGGTACTCCTGCGACGAAACCGTCGACAATGTTTTCTTCAAGAGCCGCGCGAATTTCTTTGTGGGTAGGGATCGGAAGCGCAAGGTTCTCCTCAATCAGGAGGGCGTAGGCCTCGTCCGGACTGATGTCTGTGTCGACTTTAAGAGTGCGAGCGACGTTGCCCGTTGGCTTGCCCAAGTCTGCAAGGGGCGACGTTTGCAGGATCGGATTGAGGGCTGCACGGGCGTCAACGCCAAGGTCGCCTTTGAGGGATTTGATCCCAGCGACGCGCAGTTGAATATCGGTTTCATATTGGACAGCCAAAAGGCGCTCTAGACGAATTTTCTCAACTTTAAGCGCGGGGTCGGTTTCACCGTCAATAGCCCCCCGAATGGCGGGCAGGTGGTAGGCCGTTGAATCGCGGCCAATCGCGACGAGGGCGTCACGGCGTTTTTCGATGTCTGGGTCCATGAGTTGGAACCGCACAAGTGCAGCACCAATCAGCCCACGAACGCCTGAATTTGGTTTGATCTGATTGATCGCGTCTTTCTCAACTTCGCCCAAGGCTTCGCCAGAGATGACGTCGAAAATTGCATAGGTTTTGGTCGGTGTAATTTTGGCGGTCACAAAACGCTTGTCCGCTTCAAGTTGCCAAAGGTTTTTCCCCTGCCATGCTTCTAGTACCATTTGAGCTTCAGGGAGACCACTGTCGCGCAGGGCGACAATCGCGGGCTCAACCGTCAGACGGGAGCTTTTGACAATGGTGGCTTCATGCGTTGCCAGAATGTCTTGGATATCGACAGGTTGGGCATTTGCGTCAACAGGGGAGACAGAGAGCACAAACGCGGTAAACAGCGCTAGGAGGAGAGTTTTCATGGGAGCCTGTCGGGGTTATTCGTGAAAAAAGAGGGCGCGAACGCCCCCTTTGAGAATTTTCAAGCGCTTAGTAGTTGGATTTTATCTGAACGCAGGTCTTTGTTTCGGTGTTGTACATGCCACAACCAAGGTCTTTCCAATCGGATGTGAGAACCGCGGATTCTGGCAAGAAGTCAGTCCACGCATCGCCCGGAACTTCAGTTGTTTGGCTGACGATATCGAATTGACCGTCTGCTTGGATTTCACCGATCAAGACGGGTTTTGCCAAGTGGTGGTTTGGCAACATAACGGCCATACCGCCCGTGAGGTTCGGGAATTCTTGGCCATACATTGCGGCGCGAACGGCGTCGACGTCGGTAGTGCCCGCTTCTTCAACGGCGTTTACCCACATGTTGAAACCGATGTAATGCGCTTCCATTGGGTCGTTTGTGACGCGCTCGTCGCCCATTCTTTCTTTCCAAGCGGCGATAAATTCGGCGTTCGCATCGGATTCTGCGGATTGGAAGTAGTTCCAAGCGGCGAGGTGACCAACAAGGTTTGCTGTATCAAGTCCCGAAAGCTCTTCTTCGCCCACAGAGAAGGCAACGACGGGGATGTCATCCGCCGAGATTCCAGCAGCGGCAAGCTCTTTGTAGAAGCCGATGTTTGCGTCGCCGTTGATTGTAGAAATAACGCCAACTTTTTTACCGTCGGCCCCTAGGGCAACAACGTCTGCCACGATTTTGGACCAGTCAGAGTGACCGAACGGTGTGTAGTTTACGAAGATATCTTCAGCCGGAATGCCTTTGTCTTTGAGGTATTGCTCAAGGATTTTGTTGGTTGTGCGCGGATAAACATAGTCAGTGCCAAGGAGGGCGAATTTTTCAACGCCAAGCTCATCAAGGAGGTAGTCGGTTGCAGGGATGGCTTGCTGGTTGGGCGCCGCACCTGTGTAAAATACGTTTTTGGAGCTCTCTTCGCCTTCGTATTGAACGGGGTAGAATAGCAGACCATTAAGCTCTTCGATCACTGGAAGAACTGATTTGCGCGAAACCGAAGTCCAGTTGCCAAAAATAACGTCGACATCATGAACGGTGAGCAATTCGCGCGCTTTTTCCGCGAACAATGGCCAGTCGGATGCTGGGTCAACAACAACGGGAACAAGCATTTCGCCATTCACGCCGCCTTTGGCATTTTGCTCATCGATGAGCATCAACATCGTATCTTTGAGGGTTGTTTCCGAGATCGCCATCGTGCCGGAAAGAGAGTGGAGGATGCCAACTTTAATGTCGGCGTGGGCTGCGGTTGCGAGGGTTGCAACGGCTGCTGCTGTGGAGAGAAGTTTCTTCATCGTGTCAGGTTCCCTATTGTCTCTGTGGCGCAGTTCGGTCCGCGCCTAGGAAATAGGCTTAAAAAGCTATTGTGTTGCTGTCTGTAGCAAAATATAGCCTTATGTGTTGCAAATAATGCAACGCTTGAAAAAGGCAACACCGTGCGCCACCTCCAAATCTATCGTGCAATCAAGACAGTCGCAGAGCAGGGATCTTTCCGTAAGGCATCGGAATTATTGGGGATTTCGCCATCTGCACTTGTTCGGCAAGTGAAGGCCGTGGAGGAGGAACTTGGCGCGGAAATTTTTGACCGCCTTTCTGTGGGCGTTCGACTGTCGACCGTCGGAGAAATATACCACCGCCACTTTATTGGGCACCTTGCTGAATTAGATCGCGCAAATGGAATCGTGGCAGATATGAAGGGCGTGCGAATCGGGCAAGTAAACCTTGCCGTTAGCGCACCGTTTTTATTGGGGTTCCTGCCAAAAGAGATAGCCGCCTTTCGTGAACGCCATCCGCGCGTTAGTTTTTCGGTAGTGACCGGGGACAGCGACAGCATCAACGAAATGCTCCTGGACGGGCAGGCGGATTTGGGCCTCATCCTCGAACCCAAACCACGGTCAGGCGTCGAAACGATCTTGCAGGAACATGGGTCGATTTCACTCGTTTTGGGGAAGGGCAGCAAAACGGTCCTCTATCCCCACGAACTCGAAGATCACGACGTTATTTTGCCCACAAATGGCACGGGAATGCGGAACCTTTTGGATACGCATTTTGCCCAAGCGCGGTTAAATATTCATCAAATTCTGGAGATGGACACATTGGTTCCCCCGCATGTGTCCCCGCTGCCAAGTTTGCAATTCTGGCCAACGCTTGCACTGGATGCAGACATTGTGCAGCAAATGGGTGGACAGGTGGGGATCATGCAAAGCATGCCACGTTGCAACATTGCCCTATGCCAGATCGAGGGCCGCCCGTTGCCGATCGCTGCGGCACGCTTTGTTAGCCAGTTGGGTGCCAGAATCGGAGCTTAAACTCCGGGAACAGGGGTGTCTGTCATGAGGCGCAGGCCAAGGTGCGCTGGGGGCGACCCGACGGCGCATCCGCCGCGCGCGGGATCGCGAGTGAAAATCGGGATGGCTGCGATGTGTTCACCTGCTACAAAATAGGCGGGGCATTTGGCCAAATCCAAATTACCCGAGTCTCCCGAGTAACAATCGGCGGTCCATTCCCACACGTTGCCGTTCAAGTCGACAATACCCTCTGCGGTGGTTTCAAAGCTGCCCGATGGGCGCAAGGAGCGATTGATTTCAGGCTCCATTAAGTATGTTGAAGCCCAAGATAATTCCGGATCGGTGAAAATGGGGTCTTTTTCTTCGGGCAAAACCTCATGGGCCATTTCGTTCCACTCGTTTTGGGTGGGGAGGCGAAATGCATGCCGCGAAGCCGCATTAACCCATGTCAGGTATTCGTTCACGTCCATCCAATTGAGGTTCGTCGCAGGGAAATCTTCGCCCGTTTTGCGGATTTTCATTTTCTGAGAGCAGGCATCCGCATCAAAACAGCGGTTCCACTCGGCTGCCGTGACTTCGAACTTTTGCACCAACACACTGCGTCCATCGGAAAATTCAAATGCTTCCATTTGAGGAATGTATTGCATATCGGGGCCCCTGAGAGGCCTCAAAGTTATGGCGGCAATGCCCAAACCCAGCCCAACAAGGGCAGTTACGCCGATGATGATTTTTGCTCTGAGTTTGGTCATTGGTTTTCTCCGCTAAGTTTTAAACGCCCATTGGACGTGGCGCGACAACTTGTTCCATCAGGTCATTGTCCCATTCACCTTCGACAACAAAGTGTGCCGATGCGCCCAGAAGAACAGCCTCGATGAGGTTGTGATTGACATAGGCGTAGACGCCCGGCTGCTCAAAGGTGTACATCGCCGCCCCTGCGGAACCGCCGCGGATGAACCATGTTTCCATGCCGGTTTGTGGCGAGTCAGTGAATGAGCCGCCTTCCCAGACAAAGTTCCCATGACCACCAATAAGGTGTGGGCGGGTGTCACGGTTGGCTTGGGCGTGGATCATTAGAACGGTGTCGCCGACCTTGGATTTAAGTGCGTTTTCTCCAGTCAAAGCACCAACCGCACCGTTGAATACGGAGTGTGTTGGGATAAGAGTGCGCATGGCGTCGAGGCTATCGGAATAGTCTTCGCCCGCGCTTTCGTACTGGATGTACTCGCCTTCTTCGTCCATTGGCAGGTAGTAGTCTTGCTCGCCGATATAGGCGATTTGGTCGTAGGTCAGCCCATTGCCGTCGCCGTCTTTCAAGCCATCTCGTGGCAGAACCATAACCGCGCCGTTCATGCCGTGGCATACGTGGTATGGGATCATCGCACCGCCGGGGGCACAGTGATAAACAAACACACCGGGTTTGGTTGCCTTCCAGCGTAGAACCGCTTCTTCACCCGGAAGAACGTGGGTCAAGCCACCGCCACCAAGCGCGCCAGTTGAGGCGTGAAAGTCGATATTGTGTTCAAACACGGAGTTTTCTGGGTTGGAAATTGTCAACTCAACATAGTCGCCTTCGTGCACGATAATCATCGGACCAGGGACGGAACCGTTATAAGTCAACGCCCAGATTTTGGCGTCTGTATCTTCGTCGACAACCATTAATCTTTCTTCGGTAACAAAGCTGACTTCGACGATTTTTGGGCCACCTGTAGCGACTTGCTCGTGTTTTGGAGCCATTGGTGGCATCACCATTTCTTGCTTTACGCGAGGCAGGTGTGACAGGTCGACGGCTGCCGCGGACACTGTTGTTTTCTCAGCGACGGGAAGAACGAGGCCTTTGCCCATCGAAGGTACATGGGGTGCGCTGCGGCGGGTTGTGGCGAAGGATGGGGCTGCGCCTGTCATCATTGCAGCACCCGCCATTGCGGTACCAGTCAAGATTGTTCGGCGCGATGGTTGGAATTCTTTTTTTGTTGAGGCAGTCATTTTTTAGTCCTTCCAATTCAATGTCACGCACATTTGCGCAACTTCAATTAAGTGTCTCGGCCCTTCGTTGGGGCGGGATAACACGTTCGGTTGGCGCGGTTTGTATGTGTGCGCCGTTGGGGACTTTTTGACTGTGCTACCGAGTCTGCGCCTTGATGGAGATCAAGAGAAACAAAGAAAATTTGCACTTTTTGGGAAGGTTCGGTGAATTTTTAAGGGAAGGGTGGTTGGCTACGGCGCGCGCTCTTACGCGCCGATAAGTTGCTGGTATATCTGGGGCAAAGCCGTCGTCAGGTGGTCTGGATTCGGAATGACGCAATACCTTCCAGCGCCAAACATGCGTGCAAACCAAGCCTTTGACTTCGCGTCGATAGTGATACCAAATACCGCTGCCCCCGCGCGTTTTGCTTCGCGGATTGCCATCCGAGTGTCTTCGATTCCGTGGCGGCCTTCGTAGTGGTCAAGGTCGTTGGGTTTGCCATCGGTGATCACCAGCAACAGTTTGCGTTGTTGGCTTTGGGCCATGAGATCGACACTGACGTGACGAATTGCGGCACCAAGGCGTGTATAAAACCCGGGTGCCATTGCGGCGATACAAGATTCGACGTCACGACTCATGGGCGCATCAAAACTCTTGCAGCGATTCACGTAAACGCGGTTGCGTTTGAGGGATGAAAACGAGTTGATCGCGAAAGTGTCGCCACAGGCGTCAAGGCCCCATGCGAGCGCGGCCATGGCTTCGCGTTCGATGTCGATGACTTGGCGGTTGTGCACGCTGCTTTGGGTTGAACGTGAGGTGTCGAGCAAAATCGAGACAGCCAAGTCGCGCGCTTGGGGGCGGGACTGTCGCCAAATCCGGTCATTGGAAAGGCCGGTTGCCGCGAGGTCTACATGGGCGCGGACGGCGGCTTCCAGATCAAGGTCTTCGCCGTCGGGTTGGCCCGAGATGATGACGCGGCCCGGACGCAAAGCCTCAAACTGACGGCGCACGGCGAGGATGCGACGCTTGGCTTTTGGGTCGGTTTGAAAGGTTGCAGCGATATCGGTAGTGGGGGCTTCGGCGTCCAATACGCGTACGTGGTCGGGCATATAGACTCCCGTGCGGGTGTCCCATTCTGGGTAGGTAAATTTTCCGGAAACAGCTTCACGGTCCACGTCCTCGGGGGCAAGGTCGAGGTGGAGCTTGAGTTTTGTGGCGGGGGCTTTACTGGTTTGTCCAAGGCCAATCTCGTCTTGATCGTCGGCGGCCTTTTTTGCATCTTCGTTGTCGTCATCATCGATGCGACGGTTGAGGTTCAGGAACTCCGCCCAGCTTAGGATGGCTTCAAATTTGTGGAGGATCAAGCTGTCTTGGCGCTCTGCGAGGTCGGATTTACGACGACGGGCGCGGTGTGTTTTCTCGGAGGTGTTCTCTTCGGGTGTGCCTTCTGTTTCGCGATTTTCGACGCCGCTTGGGGCGGAAAATTGAACAGTGCGCAATTCGGGCCAAATCGGGACAGGAAGGAAGGGTCGATAGCCACGTGGGGCTGTAAGGTCCTCTGGCAGTTGGCCAGAAAGCACATGTGCCAAAAAGTCCGAGGCCAATGAATCTGTGGGGGCAGGGCCACCAAGAAGGTGACGTAAAACGGCCTCAACGGCGGCTTCGTGTTTGGGAAGTTTTTGCACGCGCCGCGCAGAGAGGCTGGCTGTTGTAAGGTCAGTATACAGACCCACGAGGCCGGGGCAGTTTTCCTGCGTGGCTTGGGTCATATTATAGGCCGCAGTGAGGGCGGCAAGGTCGGCGCGTAGGGCGTCTTCGATCTCAAGAAATGGAACGGCATGGGCCGTGGCGGCGGTGAGCCAAAGGTAAAGTGCGGCGTTGGCTTCGCGGGCGGGAAACAGGGCGAGGCGTGCGGGAAGGCGCAGGGCCTCCCCGTCAAAGCTTGTGCGCGGCAACTCTTCTGCTTCTGTTCCCAAGCGGCGTAAAAGCGATAGCCGGTGGTGGCTGCGCTCATCTTCTGTGGGTCGAATTTCAACCGAGGGGGTGCCGCCGAGCGCGCGGAAAAAAACGGCCAAGCGTCCCGAAACTTCGCCAAGGGTTACGGCGGCTTCGGGATAACGTTGGGGCGTTTCTATTCTGCTGGCAAGACTGTGCCAGAGTTTTCCGATGGTCTCTTCGGGTTCCCAAGGTTCAAACTCTAGTTTTGCCATGATCTATCCAAATACCGCTGTGACCAGATCCATCAATCCGGTTTTAACGTCTGCGTCATCGGTAAGGGGCTCAATCATCGCGGCTTCAATCGCGCGTTCAACGCTCATGCCACCTTGGATCAGAGTCGCCGTATAGACGATCAAACGGGTTGAAACGCCTTCTTCGATGTCTTGGCCCTTGAGTGCGCGAAGCTTGTTGGCCAAGCGCACAAGACCCTTGGCGCGATCCGCATCGAGACCAGTTTCGCGCGTGACGACGGCGATTTCCTGCGTGGCTTCGGGGAAGTCGAAGCTGAGCGAGAGGAACCTTTGGCGGGTAGAAGGCTTAAGCGTTTTGAGGATGTTTTGGTAGCCGGGGTTAAAGGAAGCCACGAGCATAAAGCCAGGAGCGGCCACAAGCTCTTCGCCCGTACGATCAATCGGCAGGATACGCCGGTCATCGGTGAGAGGGTGGAGAACAACCGTGACGTCTTTGCGCGCCTCGACAACTTCGTCGAGATAGCAAATCGCGCCTTCGCGTACGGCCCGTGTGAGGGGGCCATCGACCCAAACGGTTTCGCCGCCTTTGAGGAGGTAGCGCCCGATAAGGTCGGCCGCAGAGAGATCATCGTGGCACGCCACAGTATAGAGGTGGCGACCGAGCTTAGCGGCCATGTGGGTCACAAAGCGTGTTTTTCCGCACCCTGTCGGCCCCTTAAGAAGGAGCGGCAGATCATGGGCGGCGGCGGCTTCAAAAACCGCACATTCGTCCCCTTGGGGGAGGTAGAAGGGGGCGTTTGCCGCCCCCCCCTCGTTGATGAGATTATCCTTAGCCATTATTCAGCCGCCTCTGCTACTGCTGCAGTGATGATTTCGCGACGTGGCACGAACACCGAGTAAAGGAAGAGGAGCATTCCGATAAAGAATACCAGTCCAGCCCCAAAACGCATCCAGTAGAACAGGGCCAAAGCATCCTGTACGTCCATGTAATAGTCGCCAACAACACGTTGCATATGGGTTTGAATTGTCCCTGCAAATGTTAGAACGAAAGTCATGAACACCATCCCACCCGACATCAACCAGAAGGAAATCATGTTGAGAACTTGGTTGTATGGATCACGGTTTTTCAGGATTGGCATAGCGTAGGTCATGATTGCCAAGTTGAGCGCGACATACGCACCATAGAAGGCCAAGTGACCGTGCGCGGCGGTGATTTGGGTGCCGTGGGTATAGAAGTTCACCCCGTGCAATGTGTGGAGGAAACCCCAAACACCCGCGCCAAAGAACGCCAAGGTTGCACAACCGAGCGACCAAAGAAGGGCCGCCTTGTTTGGGTGGTCGCGGCGCCCTTTCCAAACCATGACAAAGGCAAAGGCCATCATGCCAAAGAAGGGAACAACTTCGAAGGCCGAGAAGATCGAGCCAACCCACTGCCAGTATCCCGGGGCACCAATCCAGAAGTAGTGGTGGCCAGTTCCCAGAATACCAGAGAAAAGCGCGGTCGCGACGATGACATAGAGCCATTTTTCGACGATTTCACGATCAACACCGGTGAGTTTGAGCATCAGATAGGCCAAGATCGAAGCCATGATCAGTTCCCAAACGCCCTCAACCCAAAGGTGAACCACATACCACCAGTACATTTTATCCAGCGATAGGTTGTCAGGGTTGTAGAACGAGAACAGGAACAACAACGCTAGACCCCAAAGGCCGAGCAGAAGAGTATTCGTGATCACGGTTTTCTTGCCCTTAAGGACAGTCATCGAGACGTTATACAAGAAAATCAACGCGGCAATGACGATCCCAGCTTTTACCCACTTGGGTTGCTCAAGGAATTCGCGCCCCTCTTTTCCAAGGAAAAAGTTCCCCTCAAAAAGGTTGAACACATAAGTCACCACAACGCCCAATGTCCCAATTACCAAAATGGCAAGCTGGATATAGGCAAGTTTTGTGGAGTGGATTTCGCGTTCGGCTTCCTCGGGAATGAGGAAGTATGCGGCGCCAAAGAACCCAAGCAAAAGCCAGACAATCAGGCTGTTGGTGTGGAGCATGCGCACGATGTTGAAGGGAAGTACCTCCGAAAGTGTGTTCGGAGAGACATAGATCCAGCCTGCGAGTAAACCGCCAAGGATTTGGATCGCAAAAAGCCCGAGGGCGCAAATAAAGTACGCGTAGGCAATTTTCTGAGTTTTATATTTCATTTCTGCGCTCCTTTCCTAGCCTGCCTCGGTGGGCGGCCAGCCTTGAGTGTCGATTGTGCCTGTCCAAAGGAGGAAGTCGCTTAGAGCGCGCATTTCTTCGTCAGTCAGATTGAAGTTGGGCATTTGACGGCGGCCTTCGATGCCGGAGGGCTGTGCCTCCATCCAGCCTTTTAACGCGTCAAAAGCGTCGTCTGGGTCGTCATCAACCCCCCAGCGGATCATTACATTACCCACTTCGGGGGCAAAATACGCTCCCTCGCCGAGGATCGAGTGGCAGTTGATACAGGCCTTGTTCTCCCAAATGCGTTTACCGTGGGCGACACTCTCGGTCAGCGTTTCCGCGTTCGTTGAGGTCGTCACGATGTAACGATGCGAGTGAATAGAAAGGCCGATAAAGATGGCAATAAAAAACAGGGACCCGCCATAGAAGATATTTCGGGCCATGCTTTTGGTCAGGACGTCGCGCATTGCGCTCTCCTTCGTCGAAGGGTTACGGATAGAACGGCAATGAGGGTTCAAAAACATGCGCGCCTTGATCAAGGTCAAGTTGAACGCGAATAAGCATTACAAATGCCACTTAATTCTGAGTGACGTGTGATTGGGGCACTGTGGGCCAGATTTAGACCGAGAAATGCATTAGAAACAGACATTAGGGTTGTGGGTGACGCAGGTTTACAGGGGGTAGGCTGCGTCACCAATTTGACTAAGATCAAGGTTTCGCCAGAATTTTTGGCATAGCTTTCAGCATCAAAACCGCAGGAAATTATGATGCAATCAGCCAAGAGTACCCCGTCAACAGAACCCAAAGTTTGGTCCCTTCGAACTTTGACCCTTGTGTTTTATCCGTTCTGTGCGACAGCGGCGGCCATTAATTTATTCATGGTTTTCCTACTGTTACAAGCGCTGGGCGTGCCGGCAATTTCGCCTGTTACGGCGCTTTGGTTTGGGGTGATTACCGGACCCGTTTTAAGCTGGATGGCAGGGAAATGGGTGCTGCGGTTGATTCTGGAAGCGAGCCCAAAAAACGCCTAACGTCGCAATTCCTGTTCGAGACGTTGTTTTGCAATCGCCTCGTTCTTGTCTGCCTTTTCTTTTTCAAACAACGATCGCTCCACGAAATCCAGATGCGCCAGCGTCGCAGCTTTTGCAGCAACGGGATCACGCGTCTGAATGGCGGTGTTGATATCGCGATGCTGCTCAAGGAGCGTGTCGCGGGTGGTGCGTTGTTTAAACATGATCTGGCGGTTGTAAAATACGCCCTCGCGCAGGAGCTCGTACATCGCGCGCATCATATGGAGCATCACCGTGTTATGGCTCGCCTCAATAATTGAAAGGTGAAATTCGGCGTCAAGCGCCGCCTCTTCGGTGGGATTTCGCTTCGCGTGGGCCGCTTCCATTTTGGCAAAAAGCTGATCAATCACCTCTAGATCTATGTCCGAACCCGTTTGCGCCGCGCGCTCTGCCGCAAGTCCTTCCATGTCCCTTCGAAAGGACACGTAGTCAAAAAATGCATCATCATGCCGCCCGAAAAGACTGACCAAGGCGGAAGAAAATGCAGACCCCAAAGCTTCAGAAACATAGATTCCAGCCCCCGCCTTGCTGGTGAGCAATCCTGCATTTTGCAGTTCGGAAATGGCTTCGCGCAAACTGGGACGTGACACGCCCATGCGATCGGATAATTCGCGCTCCGACGGAAGGCGCTCCCCGGGACGCAAAATGCCTCGCAAAATCAACCGTTCGATTTGGGAAACGACGGATTGAGCAAGTTTTTCCGATTGGATTTTTTGAAACGGCATGAAAGGTCCGGTGGATTGCGGCGTCAGAATTGGTAAGAATATATGACCGATAGGGGGAAATAACAACTGTAATCCCGCGTGTGCCAAACCCTAAATTCAAAGCGGGCGCTGGAAAATTCCGCGCCCGCTTTGAATGATAACCCTTAGTTGGTTGGGTGAATGACGATCTCGACCCGACGGTTTGCTGCCTTGCCCTCTTCTGTGAGGTTGCTGGCAACGGGGCTGTCTTCGCCTTTACCAACAGCAGATACCCGTCCGCCTGACACGCCCGCCGACAATATTTTCGCCATGACAGCGTCCGCACGACGTTGCGAGAGGAGGAGGTTGTGCTCGGCGGTTCCCGTGTTGTCCGTGTGGCCATAAATCGTGACGGTGGATTTAGGGTAGTTCTGAAGGTTGGTCGCAAGGGCGCGGATTTCTCCATCAAGGCTCGATTTGACCGTGGAGCTGTCGGAATCAAACAAAATGCCCTGTGGCATAACGACGATCAATTCCGTACCCGTATTGACGACATCGATGGCGCTGTTAGTAAAGCTGGCATCAAGGTCTTTTTTCTGTTGGTCAAGCGCGCTGCCAATTGCGGTGCCAACGATGGCGCCTGCTGCGGCTCCGAGGGCGGCGTTTTTGGGGCTGCCCGATGTCGCGCCAATGAAGCCACCCAAAAGGCCCCCAATAATGGCACCGTCTTTTGTTTTGGACTGGCTTTCGCCTGTGACGTACCCAGGGTCCGTACAGCTGGCTAGTGCCAGAACAGCGGCGCTTGCAAGGAGGAGTTTGGACTTTGTAAGGATCATCTAGGACCTCTTTCTGTTGCTCGATTTTGCCCTTTTTACAACGGAAATTGCAGCAAGTGATAGCACAAACACACACCACTGCGCGATTTGTTGCCTGAATGTTTTCCTAAGAGGCGGCGCGTTCGGACTGTGCTGTTTCATAAGCAAGCATGGCCCGCTTGACCGGGAGGCCCCAATGATACCCACCCAACCCGCCGGATTTGCGCAATGCGCGGTGGCATGGAATGAGCCAACTAACCGGATTTCGCCCCACGGCTGTGCCCACCGCTCGAACTGCGCGTGGACTGCCGATGCGCCCAGCAATCTCGGAATAGGTGGTCACTTGGCCGCTCGGAACATTCAGCAGGGCTTCCCAGACTTTGATTTGAAACGGCGCGCCAATCAGATGCAAACTGGCTTGGCCCGATTGCTCCAAAGCTGCGGTGACCCATGTTTGGATTCTGGCAGGCTCTTCGATGAAATTCGCAAAGGGCCAGCGGCGATGTAAGTCGTCATAGGTGGCTTGGGTGCCCATTTCGTCGGAAAACCCCATACCGCAAAGGCCTTTGTCGGTTCCCATCGCCAAACATGGGCCAAAGGGGCTTTCAAACCAACCCGTAAAAATAGTGAGGTCCGCGCCTTTCTTGGCAAATTCGCCGGGGCTCATGGCCTCCCAGCGCAAGAAGAGATCGTGCAGTCGGCCGCTCCCTGAAAGGCCCGTTTCGTGGGCAACAGCGAGGGTCGTGAAATTGTTTTTTAGTAGAGTTTTGGCGTGATCAAGGGTGAGGTATTGTTGATACCGCTTGGGCGACACGCCGACCCAACCCGAGAAGAGGCGCTGGAGATGCGCGGGGCTCATTTGTACTTCGCGTGCCAAATCTTCGAGCGCTAGGGGGACGCCGCCCGCCGCGTCAACGGCTTCGATCGCCCGTTTAACAACACCGTAATGGTACTTTTTTTCGAATGTATTGTCCGACATGGGAAACTCCTTTGCATCTATCATAATCTACCGCTGATGTGGGTCGATCCATTTCTTGCGCAATTCGCCGATTTTGAATACTTGCCGCATTGGTCACAAAAGGGCATATGGTTCGCATGGCAAAACAGATGAGCTATCATACGATCCACCAGATTTTTTCGCGCTTTCAAGAAGCCGAGCCTGAACCCAAAGGCGAGTTGGACCATACCAATGTCTATACATTGGTGGTGGCCGTTGCCCTTTCGGCGCAGGCCACGGACGTTGGCGTTAATAAGGCCACCAAGGCGCTGTTTGAAATTGCCGACACCCCGCAAAAAATGCTCGACCTCGGACTTGAGGGGCTGACCGACCATATCAAGACCATCGGTTTGTTTCGCCAAAAAGCCAAAAACGTGATGAAAATGAGCCAGATTTTGGTGGAAGAATATGGTGGAGAAGTGCCGTCTTCGCGCGCGGCTCTTGAGAGCCTACCTGGTGTGGGGCGCAAAACGGCGAATGTTGTTTTGAACATGTGGTGGGATATTCCCGCACAGGCCGTGGACACCCATATTTTCCGGTTCGGGAACCGCTCTGGCGTCGCTCCGGGCAAGGATGTAGTGGTCGTTGAACGCGCAATTGAGGATAACATCCCCGCTGAATTTCAACGCCACGCGCATCACTGGATGATTTTGCACGGGCGGTATACATGCAAGGCACGCAAGCCGATGTGTGGCACCTGTCTCATCCGTGATCTCTGTGAATTTGAGGATAAAGAATATGACTAAGAAGTACCAAACTGTCGGGATCGGGAATGCGATTGTTGATGTGATTACGCAAGCGGATGACAATTTCCTCGAAATGATGGGGATCGAAAAAGGTATCATGCAACTTGTCGAACGCGAGCGCGCTGAAGTACTTTATGGATCGATGAAAGATCGCGTTCAAACGCCGGGTGGATCGGTGGCAAACGCCTTGGCAGGGCTCGGGGGGCTTGGGCTTTCAACGGCGTTTATCGGGCGCGTTCACGATGATGCGCTCGGCCGGTTTTATGCCGATAAAATGGCTGCGGGCGGCACAGTGTTTGTCAATCCGCCAGTTGCGGGCGGTGATTTGCCGACATCGCGCTCAATGGTTTTTGTCTCTCCTGACGGGGAGCGCTCGATGAATACCTACCTCGGCGTTTCTGCGGATTTGGGACCTGAGGATGTCTCGATAGAGGTGACGAGTCAGGCGGAGATTTTGTTCCTTGAAGGGTATCTTTTTGACAAACCTAAGGGCAAGGAAGCCTTTGAACTGGCCGCGAAATCCTGCCAGTCGACAGGCGGAAAAGCGGGAATTGCGCTGTCGGATCCCTTCTGTGTGGATCGTCATCGCGATGATTTTCGACGCCTGTCACGCGACCTTGATTTCGTCCTTGGGAATGAACAAGAATGGTGCGGCTTGTATGAAACCGACGACCTAGATGTGGCGCTCGGACATGCGGCGGTTGATTGCGGGCTTGTAGCCTGTACGCGCTCCGGATCAGAAGTTGTTATCCTACACGATGGTGAACGCGTGACTATTCCGGTAAAACGGATTGTTCCGGTTGATGCGACAGGTGCTGGTGATCAATTCGCGGCTGGGTTCCTTTATGGGGTTGCAACGGGGCAAAGCCTTGAAGTTTCAGGTAAAATGGGCTGTGTTGCTGCTGCTGAAGTTATTCGCCATGTGGGGCCACGTCCGAACGAAGACGTAAAAGCCCTTTTCCGAGCGGCAAACCTCTTAGGATAATCAATCCTTTCCCTCCTCGGATTTCCACCTAAACTGCTGGAAATCCGAGGAGGGAAAAATGCACGTATTGATAATTGGCGCGGCCGGTATGGTCGGGCAAAAACTCACCAATCGATTGGCGCATTTGGCGGGCCTTTCTGGCCGCGAGATAACGCAGTTAACCCTCGCGGATGTGGTGGCGCCCGCGGCACCCGAAGGTTTTGGCGGCGCGGTCACTCTGCGGGCGGCCGATATTACGGCGCCCGAAACCGCGCTTTCCCTTGTCGCGGAGCGTCCCGACGTGATTTTTCATCTTGCGGCCATCGTTTCGGGCGAAGCGGAAGAGAAGTTCGACAAGGGATACGCCATCAATCTCGCAGCGTTTCAAACCCTCCTTGAGGCTATCCGCGCGCAAAGCACACCGAACGCCCCCTACGTCCCCCGCCTAGTGTTCACCTCCTCCATCGCCGTATTTGGCGCGCCTTTTCCAGATATCATCGATGACGAATTTCACTCGACCCCGCTTACAAGTTACGGCACGCAAAAGGCCATTTGCGAACTTCTGGTTAATGACTATTCCCGCAAGGGTTTTGTCGATGGCGTGGGTATCCGCCTCCCTACGGTCTGTATTCGCCCCGGAAAACCCAACCTCGCAGCCTCAGGTTTCTTTTCCAATATTATGCGTGAGCCGTTGATCGGGTTAGAGGCTGTTTTGCCCGTTTCCAAAGACGTGGTGCATTGGCATGCAAGTCCGCGCTCGGCCGTTGGCTTCTTAATTCATGCCGCACAAATGGACACGCGCCTGCTTGGGGCGCGTCGTTCGATGTCCATGCCGGGATTGGCAGCAAGTGTTGGCGACCAAATTGCAGCGCTTGACCGCGTGGCAGGAGCGTCATCGGTCAAGTTAATAAAATCTGTGCCCGACGAAAAAATCATTCAAATTGTGCAAGGATGGCCTCGGACCTTTGCGCCCCAAAGGGCTATTTCCCTCGGGTTTCAATCTGAGAAAACTTTTGACGAAATCATACAGGTTCATATCGAAGACGAATTGGGAGGCACCCTGCCTTAACCATTGCGCAAAATTCGGTCTGCAACACTTGGTGCAAGGCGGTGGAGGATCCGGAGCATTTTGGTGCGTTCGACCCAAATGCGTTTCTTAAGGTTTTCGACCCCGATTAAAACCTCCTCGGCAGCATCAATAGGTCGCATTTTTTTGAGTGGGTCACCGCGAGAGAGAGCCGTGTCGACAAGGGCCATGACGGCTTCGCTGACAAGAATACGGGTTTTCGCATCTTCGCATTGATATCGAAGGGTTTTGGTAAAACTACCCAAGCCCGCTTTCGTTGCACAATAGACTGGTGCAGGGGCTTTGGGAGAAATTGCCAAACCCGATGTCACATTGACGATACAGGCGTTTGGCTGCGCGCTTAAGAGCGGCAGAAGGGCGTTGCATAACCCGATGGGTGCGGTGAGATTGATGGCGATTTCACGTTGAAATGTGGCAAGGGAAGTGCGCTCTGTGGCAAATAAATCGGTGTGTTCCATGATTGCGGCGTTATTGATGAGGCCTGCGCAATCTGGGTGTTCAGCCGTGACCCAATTTGCTACGGCTCGCACCATTTCTGGGTCTTGGAGGTCAGCGGCAAGGACGAAAACTCTATCGAGATGCTCTTGGGCCAAACGTTCGAGTTCGGGCTCATCGCGCGCAACAGCAAGTACAGTCGCGCCCCGCGCAATCAGCAGGTCCGTCAATGCGCGCCCGATACCACGCGTCGCGCCTGTTACAAGGATCGTTTTGTTTTGAAAAGAAAATTTGTGAGACATTAGGCACCAAGTTTAACTGTGAAAAGGACGTTTCCGTGATAATGTAAGGAAAAGCTCACATTGGAAACTCGCGTTCTATGGCTAAAACATCACTGCAGCTGACCCCCAAGAAAATACCGATTCAAACGCGCTCTAAAGCGACTGTTGAAGTGATTTTGCAAGCGACGGCTCATATTCTGGAAAGCGGTGGCCTGGCGGTTCTTACCACGAATTTGATTGCCGAGAGGGCGGGGGTGAGTGTGGGGTCGGTCTATCAGTATTTCCCCTCCAAGGAGGCGATATTGATCGAATTGGTGCGACGAATGCGCCAAGATCTGTGTGAAGACCTTGAGGAAGCAAGAGACTCGATTAGAGGGCTTGGCTTGCGGGAAGCGGTCGAAAAGATGGTGCGGGCCAGCGCTGCGCACCATATCCGCGCTCCAAGACGCGTGGAGGTTTTGGAATATGCGGAATGCGAGTTACCGATGACTACAGAAATCGAGGCTTTAAAACGTCGTTCCCTTGCTGCGGTTCTTTTTGTTCTCAATCGTTACGACATCATAGATGCGCCGACTGCTGCCTTTGATTTAAGCGCAATGTGCAAAGGGGTTATTGGCGCGCAGGCCCAGATCGGGTGCAAAGATTTTGAACCGGTGATCCGGCGCCTCACCGACGCCGTTTGTGGTTACCTTTTGGGAGCGCCGGACGAGAGCAATTCGTAAAAACGTTTCGCTCCTATGTTGGATCCACAAGCAATAATTCCGATATTTTTACCGGCAAGTTCGCTCTTGAGCGGCCCGGTGATCGCAGCCGTCGTCGCGGTACATGCTGGTTCCGCGACGATCTTGAGGCCGTCGAAAAGCACAGTCATCGCACGTGTCATCTCGTCGTCTTCGACCTCGACCATTTGATCCACATATCGTTGCGCAAGACCAAAGGAATAGGGCATGGCGAGGGGGGAGCCCAAACTGTCCGCGATGGTGTTAACCTTGTCCAATCGCTGGGGACTGCCTATTTTGAGCGACCGAGACATGCTGTTTGCCCCAACGGGTTCGACGCCGTAGATGCGAATGTTTGGATGAATAAGTTTCGCCGCCAGAGCAAGCCCACTTATCAAACCGCCGCCTCCGACGGGAATAATCAGCGCGTCCAAATCGGGCGTGTCCGTTAATATCTCAAGGCCAATGGTTGCCGCACCCAGAGTCATATAGGGACTTTCGAATGGGTGGAGGGGCGTTGCGCCCGCGGCTGAAAGAATGTCCATGCGTGCGAAGGCTGCGGTGATGTCTTCGGCCAACTCAACTTCGGCCCCAAGCGCAATACAGCCTTCAATTCGCGCCGAATCCGTTGTCTTGGGCATGATGACCTTAGCCGAAATATCGGATTTTTTCGCCCCCCAAGCAACGGCCAACGCGTGATTGCCACCACTAACCGCAACAACGCCTGCCGCGCGCGCGGTTGGGTCCATTGCAGCAATCGCCAACAGAACACCGCGCGCTTTGAACGTGCCTGTTTCTTGAAACAGCTCCATTTTCATAGTCACTTGAGCATCGGCAGGAAGACCTACAATACGGTCAGAACTCAACCTTACCGAAGGCGTGCGAATAATTTTTCCGCGCAAGGACTCGGCGGCGATTTTTATATCGCGAAGGTCTGGATAGCTCATTTCTCACCAAGTTTCGCGTGGACTTCATCAAGATCGACAGGCTGTAGCGGCATCTTGTTGGCCGGATTCTCAAAATCATATTGAAAAAGGCGGAAATCACGTTTGTAAATTTCATAAACGAGATGCATGGATAGATCGTCGAAATAGTCTTCAACGGGGTGCAGGCGCTTTGGCCCATGGCCTTCACTTTCATTGAAACGCGGAATTTGGGCGAGATCCACCGCATGAGGCGTTTCAATCGCGTTTAAAACCTCTTGCATTCCTTCGTTAAAACGTTCGGTGAATATGATTTTATTATACTTCCCGCCGTTGTTAATAAACGTCGAAACATGCCCCGACATCGCGGACCAATGGATGTCTGGATCCATCGGGCGGCGCCAACGAATGCTGTCGCGGGCAAACAAAAGGAATCGGCGAAAGCTCTTTACTTGATCAAATTCGAATCCTGTTTCCGGATCGCCAACTTCGATCCCGTATTTCTGAACCAACAAAGGTACCAGATTGCCACGATACCGTTTTCCATTGCGTTGAATGCCGCAGATTTTATCGAAAAAGGAGCTTAGAATACGGGTGTAGGGGTTGCGGACACAGGTGAAAGCGTAACTTTCGTGGCCTGTCACGTTGCGCTCTATAATGGGCTGGCTGGCTTCAATGGCCCATTTATGCAGCCCCGCTTTTGAGTCGTGAATGTCGCCGTCAAAAAACGTGCCGTGATCGGAGTAATACATGATCTGCCCGATGGTCGAGCAGGCGCATTTCGGAACAACGCGGTATACCACGCTTTCACTCTCGGTCATCCAAGTGCCGGGAAAGCCCATATTTTTATCGTCTCCAATAGTGTGCCCGAACAGAAATACGCGGTGCTGACTTGTTTTTGCACAAAAAAGCAAAGAAACGCTGTTTATTCAACGCCTGTTAGCGTTATTTGTGTAAACAATCTGGTATAATAAGGGTTTTGTTTCGTAAATGGCAAAAATCGCCTACATTCTTCTGTGCCACAAGGATCCAGAAGCCATTATTTTGCAAGCCAAGCGTCTGACCGCTACTGGTGACTATATGGCGATTCATTTTGACGCAAGCGCCAGTCCAGCGCATTTCGCCGAAATTGGCGCAGCCCTGAAGGGCAATTCAAATGTTGTTTTTTCAAAAAAGCGGATCAATTGTGGATGGGGGGCGTGGAGCCTGGTGCAAGCCACGCTTTATGCTGTTGAGGCCGCTGAAAAGGCTTTCCCGCGGGCGACGCATTTTTACATGCTGTCTGGCGACTGTATGCCGATTAAATCGGCGGTTTATGCACACCAGTTTTTAGACAATACCGATATCGATTATATTGAAAGTTTCGACTATTTCGAAAGTGATTGGATTAAAACGGGGATGAAGGAAGAGCGGCTTATTTATCGCCACTATTTCAACGAACGCACCCAAAAATGGCTTTTTTATCAAAGTTTCAATCTCCAGCGCAAACTGGGATTCTCGCGCGAAATTCCGTCCGATATTCAGGTGCAGATCGGCAGCCAATGGTGGTGTCTACGTCGCCGGACGATAGAAGCAATTCTTCGGTTTACCAAAGAGCGTAAAGACGTCATGCGTTTTTTCCGCACCACGTGGATTCCGGATGAAACGTTTTTCCAAACGGTCGTGCGCCATCTGGTGCCAGTAGTTGAAATTGAAGCGCGGACACTGACGTTTTTAATGTTTTCGGAATATGGAATGCCGGTGACGTTTTACAACGACCACTATGATATGCTTGTGAGCCAAGACTTTCTTTTCGCACGCAAAGTGAGCCCCGAGGCCGAAGAACTCAAACTTCGCTTGGGGAAGCTTTATGCAAGTGAGAACGCGGATTTCCCAATTTCAAGCGAGGGTCGAAGCCTGTTTAAGTTCCTGACAGGGCGAGGGCGCGAAGGGCGCCGGTTTGCGCCGAGGTTCTGGGAGGCAGAAGCAACCATGGGGCGCAATCGTGAACTTTTGATTGTTGCCTGTAAGAAATGGCATGTCGCCAAGCGCCTGGTCGACGGCATTCGCCGCTCCTCTGATTTTCCCGTCATCGAATATCTTTTTAACGAAGAAAATACGCCGTTGCCCGATTTGGGCGGTATTCAGTCCACGATTGGCAAACGCACGCGGCATCGGCGCGCGTTGGTGCGGATGTTGTTTGACTACTATGAAACCGACAAAATGGTTATATGTCTGGACTCTAGCAATCTGGACCTCATACAGGATTTTTACGCAGATCGCAGTAAAACGAAACTGCTGGAGATCAATTGTGACTTTTCTGGCGATTATCTGGTTGGGCATGCCATTCGGGTTGGCCTTGCGGGGGAAAGCCCGTCAGAGGAAACCATCAACTCCTTGATGCCAACAATTCAACAAGATTTGGTGTATGAATCGGATGCGATCCGCGACGCGAATTTCCCCATGCACTTTCGCATCCTGCAAAAGAATTCGCCTGCGAAAAATGCGATTCCTCTCGCAGAGTTCCTTGATGCCACACCTGAAGACGCGCTAAGACTCGCCGAAATTGACCACTTATTCTCTGATTAAACGCTGTCGCAAAAGGATGCCCCTATGGCTTATCTCTATGATTCCGAAAACATTTTCGCCAAGATCCTCCGAGGGGAAATTCCGAATGCTACTGTTTTGGAAACTGACCACACGTTGGCATTTCGCGATATTACGCCCCAAGCCCCCGACCATGTTTTGGTAATACCTAAGGGGCCGTATGTGAATTTTGATCACTTCGCAATGAATGCGAGTGATGCTGAGATTTTGGATTTTAACCGCACAATCGGCACTCTTTGCGAAATGCTCAAGGTGCAGCCAGGCGAGGGTGGCAATGGGTATCGCTTGATCGCCAATTCAGGCGAAGCCGCAATCCAAGAGGTGCCGCATATGCACATGCATATCCTCGCCGGCCGTCCCCTTGGTCGCATGCTAAATCCTGCTTAAAGTTACAGTTATTTTGCCGTTAAGGCCAAAAATGCGTCCTCAAGATCAGGCTCTTCGGTGCGGACATCACGAATGGTGATGTTTGCGTCGCGGAGCGAGTCGAGGATTTCACTCGCCGAAGTAGTGGTGCTTTTGTAACTGATCGCGAGCGAGCCATCGGCGCGGCGTGTTAGTGTCGTGTCTTTGGGAGGCGTGTATTCTGCGGCTGGGCGATCTGGTACAATGACCAGTGTTTTGGTATCCAAACGGCCCACCATAGTTTTTGTATCTTCGCGGACGATTAACTCGCCATGGTTAATAATGCCGATCTCGTCGCACATTTCCTCGGCTTCTTCGAGGTAGTGGGTCGTCAAGATGATCGTCATGCCCTGCTGGTTCAACTTGCGCACGTTGTCCCATAGCATCTGGCGGATTTCGATATCTACGCCAGCGGTCGGCTCGTCCAAAACCAAAATGTCGGGATGATGTACGAGGGCTTTGCCCAGCAAAAGACGCCGCTTCATACCGCCCGAAAGCGACCGCGCATAGGCGTCTGCCTTGTCAGTAAGGCCAATCATTTCAAGGATTTCGTCGCTTTTGCGTTTGGATTTCGGAACACCATATAATCCAGCCTGTACCTCAAGTGCTTCGCGCGGCGAAAAAAACGGATCCATGTTGAGTTCTTGCGGCATGACCCCAATAGAGGCGCGCGATTGACGGGGGTTGATGTCCTGATCAAACCCCCAAATTTTGACGTTTCCCGCGGATTTCACCACAAGCCCCGCCAGAATATTAATGAGGGTTGATTTTCCAGCTCCGTTTGGCCCCAACAGTCCAAAAATACTGCCTTTGGGGATCGCGAGATCAATCCCTTTCAAGGCCACTTTGGGCGCTTGATTGCGTTGCGCAGCATAGGTCTTTTTCAGGCCAGTAATTTCTAAAGCGTTCTCAACCATTTCCATCATCCCGCATCGGTTTTCGATCTTGCCCCGAGGGTGTGGATCGCTATCATGCAGCAGACTTAAGCCCGAAGACCGTCTTCGACAAGCTAAACGGAGCCATCATGACCATAGAAGCCCCTGAAATCGTTATTGTAGAGCAAAGCCGTGTGGCCTGTGATGGAGGCGAAGGCGCGCTGGGACACCCCCGCGTATGGCTTTTTATCCCCGAAGAAACAGGGTTTGTTGAGTGTGGCTATTGCGACAAAAAGATCATCCTCAAGGGCGGCTCGGCCGACACCTAAATTCTTTGCAGGTAGATTAAAATTCCTTCAGGAAGCCCCAAATTGCGCAGCATTTGGGTGGTGAAGACCTGAGTGATATGCGAAGGTTGTCGCACATAAAAATCGAAAAGGGCGCGCTATGGAAACCTCATTTGGCAAAGGCTGTCATCTACATTTGATCGATGGCTCGGCGTTCATTTTCCGCGCGTACCATGCCTTGCCTCCGCTAACGCGCAAGTCTGACGGATTGCCCATCGGGGCCGTCGCCGGATTTTGCAACATGTTGTATAAGCAAGTTGAGGACAACAAAGGATCAGACGCGCCGACGCATGTTGCCGTCATTTTTGATCACTCTGGCAAAACTTTTCGTAATGATCTCTATGACTTGTACAAAGCCAATCGTCCGCCAGCCCCAGAGGATTTGCGGCCTCAATTCCCGCTAACCCGCGATGCAACCCGCGCGTTTAATATCGCCTGTATCGAGGTTGAGGGCTTTGAAGCGGACGATATAATCGCGACCCTTGCCCGCCAAGCGGATGAGGCAGGGGGGCGCTGCACGATTATTTCGAGCGACAAAGACATGATGCAACTCGTCGGTGGCGGGGTTGAAATGCTCGACGTCATGAAAGGCAAGCGCATCGATCGAGAGGGTGTTTTCGATAAATTTGGCGTTGGTCCCGAGCGTGTTGTCGATGTTCAGGCTTTGGCGGGAGATAGCGTTGATAACGTGCCCGGCGCGCCCGGAATTGGCCTCAAAACGGCAGCGCTTTTGATCAACGAATATGGCGATCTGGAAAGTCTTTTGGCGCGGGCTGGCGAAATCAAACAACCCAAGCGCCGCGAAAGTCTTCTCAATAACGAAGCACTCATCCGCGTTTCGCGCTCCCTTGTGAAGCTCGACACGCATATGGATTTGGACTTCACGCTCGAAAGCCTTGAGATTCGCGAGCCTGAAGCCGAAGCACTATTGGCTTTCCTCAATGAGATGGAATTCCGTACACTCACGAAACGGGTGGCCGATAAAATGGGCGTCGCGGCCCCAATCGTTGTGGAAATCAGCGGGGCCAGTGCGCCCACAGCCTTACCGACGGTGGCGATTGATCCCGAAAAATACGAATGTGTGCGCGACGCCGCTGGGTTGCAAAAATGGATCGACGCGGCGTATCGGCGGGGCTGGGTTGCGGTGGATACCGAGACCACGGGTCTGAATGATATGATCGTTGATTTGGTCGGCATATCTCTGTGCATTGAGGCAGGCGAGGCCTGTTATATTCCGCTCGCGCATCGCGCAGATGCTGGCGAAGACCTTTTTGCAACCAACACGTTGGCCGATGGACAAATGGCGCTTCAGGCGGCGCTTGATATGCTCAAACCGATGCTCGAAGACCCGTCGATTCTAAAAATCGGCCAGAATATGAAATACGACGCCAAGATTTTCAAACGCTATGGCGTTTCGGTCGCGCCGATCGATGACACGATGTTGATGTCCTATGCAATGAACGCGGGCTTGCATAATCACGGCATGGATACGTTGAGCGAACGCTATCTTGATCACACGCCGATTCCGATTAAATCTTTGCTTGGAAGCGGAAAATCCGCGATCACCTTTGATCAAGTGCCCGTAGACGAAGCCGTAAAATACGCCGCCGAAGATGCTGATATTACTCTGCGTTTGTGGCAAATATTCAAGCCACAGTTGCACCAGAAACAGGTGACAACGGTTTACGAAACGCTTGAACGTCCGCTCGTTCCTGTGCTGGCAGAAATGGAAATGTACGGGATCAAAGTAGATCGGGATACCCTGTCGCGGATGTCCAACGCCTTTGCCCAGAAAATGGCGGGCCTAGAGGCCGAAATTCACGAGATTGCGGGCCAAAGTTTCAACATCGGCTCCCCTAAACAGCTTGGGGAAATCCTGTTCGACAAGATGGCCCTTGAGGGTGGAAAAAAGGGCAAAACCGGCGCCTATGCGACGGGCGCGGATATCCTTGAGGACCTCGCTGCCGAAGGACATGATCTACCCGCCCGCGTTTTGGATTGGCGGCAGTTAAGCAAACTTAAATCCACCTATACGGACGCCCTTCAGACCCATATCAATCCAGATACGGGGCGTGTGCACACGTCCTATTCCATCGCCGGTGCCATCACAGGGCGCTTGGCATCGACCGATCCAAACTTGCAAAATATTCCTGTTCGAAGCGAGGAAGGGCGGCGCATTCGCGAGGCCTTTATTGCCGAAGAAGGCAAAACCCTCGTCAGCCTCGATTACAGTCAAATAGAGCTGCGAATTCTGGCGCATGTGGCAAATATCGAGAGCCTCAAACAGGCGTTCCGTGACGGGCATGACATTCATGCGATGACCGCGAGCGAAATGTTTGACGTACCGCTCGACGAAATGACACCCGAAATTCGCCGCCAAGCGAAGGGCATTAACTTTGGGGTGATCTACGGCATTTCAGGCTTTGGACTTGCGCGAAATCTGCGAATTCCGCGCAAAGAAGCGCAGGGCTTTATTGACCGCTATTTTGAGCGCTTTCCCGGAATTCGGACCTATATGGACGATACCGTGCAATTCGCGCGCGATCACGGTTATGTCGCGACCCTCTTTGGCCGCAAAATCAACACGCCTGAAATCAACGCCAAAGGGCCACAGGCGGGGTTTGCCAAACGCGCCGCGATCAATGCGCCCATTCAAGGGACGGCTGCGGATATTATTCGTCGGGCGATGATCCGGATGCCGGCGGCGATCAAGGACCTGCCCGCCAAAATGCTCCTTCAGGTGCATGATGAACTGATCTTCGAGGTCGAAGATAGTGCCGTTGACGAAACGATCGAAGTTGTCCGTAACATCATGGAAAACGCGGCAATGCCAGTTGTAAAACTGGATGTACCATTGACTGTGGATGCGGGGCGCGGCGCGAATTGGGCACGGGCGCACTAAAGGGTCGGGCGATGATTTTCGATGGCGTAAAAATCCACGAGTCGCTTGCCCACGCTATGTTCAAACGGGCCTGTCTCGGTGAGGGATTTCATACGATCAAGGCGGAACATACGGAAATCATTCCGTAATTCACACCATCCGACCAAGGTCCAAACCTTGCCCCAAAACCAAAGTCCAAGCGGGCGGACGTGGCGTTCGCTTTTGGTGCCGTCGCCATTTTCGTAGTGAATGAGCAGCATTTGTTGGCGATCCACGGCGGATTCAATTTGGTCGATGACTTTGCGTTCTGCATCGGAAAACCAATGACGGTTGGGTGCGAAAATCTGAACCTTGGCTACATTTTTTCGGGCTTCCTCAGGGAGAACGGCTTCGATTTTTACAAGGGCTTCTTGGGCGGCAAGAGCCATATCTGACCCACCCCAAGCGCGTAACATGCGCGCGCCCGCAACCAGTGCGGTGATTTCCTTGCGGTTGAACATCAGCGGCGGCAGATCATAGCCTTCCCGCATCAAATACCCAACGCCAGCCTCGCCATCAATCGGAACCCCCGAGCCGATCAAATCCGCGATGTCGCGATAGATTGTCCGTTCGCTTACCTCCAGCCGATCCGCCAAAATGCGGGCCGTAAGGAGCCGACCGCCGCGCAGATATTGCACGATCTGAAAGAGGCGGTCGGCTCTTCGCAATTAGGTCGCCACTTCAAAGAGGCCGATGGAATTTCCATCTGGGTCCGCGATATATTGGAAGCGCCCTGAAGGGATGGTCACAGGCTCGCGCACCACGGTCGCGCCCGCGTCTTTGGCCCGTGTGATCGCGGCTTCAAGGTTGCCGTATATTGCCAAATGTACTGTTGGACCGGTGCCTGTTGGCGCGGGAGTGCCTGCATAAATATGGCCCGCAATGGCGGCTTGGTCTTGCATAGGAAAGAAGATGATTTCCCCGCCACCGAATTCTTCGATTTTCAGCGGAGTGTCGAGGACAGCACTGTAAAATTTGCGCCCCGCTTCAAGGTCGGTAACGGGAATTTCGGCCCAGACGACCGAGTGTTTAGGAGAACTAGACATGAATATGTTCCTTTGAGTAAGTGTTCGTAGGACCCTTTTTACATACCCCTCCTGACAGCATTATGTCAGGAGCCTTGCGCGATGTTCAAACTAATTTGCTTTGGGCGAGGATTGGGAAAAACACCCCTCCCGACCAAATGCCGAAAAACGGCGTGCCTTCAATATCTTGTGTGTCGCCAATATCGACGAGTCGGTAAAAACTTTTTCTATCGATCAGGGCTTCAAGATTGGCGCGCACCAAAACATAAGGCGCGGGTTCGCCGCTGTCAGGATCAATGGTGACGCGAATCGGATGATCGGGTCCTGCGGTCACGTCGTCGCCAACATGGGTTGTGAACGTGAGGGATTGCTCTGCGCCTGTTCCCTCGGCGTTGAAATCGATCGCAACAAAAGGCGCGTCGTCCACTTTGATGCCCACTTTTTCAACGGGCGTCACAAGGAAATAATCCTCACCGTCCTTGCGCAAGATGGAGGAGAAAAGTTTGACCAAACCCTTACGCCCGATGGGGGAACCGAGATAAAACCAAGTCCCATCGCGCGCGATCCGCATATCTAGGTCACCACAGAACGGCGGGTTCCACAAATGAACGGGCGCTGGCCCCCTTTTGGTGGCCTGTTTTGCCGCGCTGATGATGCTCGTTGGCAGCTCAGATTTTTCTGGGCTAGAATCCGCTGGATTTGACGGCATTTTCACGATCTTTTCATCTGAATTCGCTTTTGTCATTTGTACCTCGCAGGATTAACGACTTTAATGCAGCTTATATTTGAAAACGGAGGTAATCCATGCCTGAAACGGAAAATCTGGTCGCAGAGATCGAACTCTTGAGCGAAAAACTGGCCGCGGCCAAGGCCAGTCTAACCCAGAAGTTCATCGGGCAGGAAGGTGTTGTCGACCTCGCGTTGTCTGCCCTCCTGTGCGGCGGGCATGCGTTGCTCGTTGGTTTGCCAGGCCTGGGAAAAACCCGATTGGTGGACACGTTATCGACGGTTATGGGCCTTTCGGGGAACCGGATTCAGTTTACGCCGGATTTGATGCCTGCGGATATTTTGGGGTCTGAGATTTTAGATACGGACACGGACGGGAAGCGGGCGTTTAAGTTTGTTCCCGGTCCAATTTTTTGCCAGCTTTTGATGGCCGACGAGATCAACCGCGCCAGCCCACGCACGCAATCCGCGTTGCTTCAGGCCATGCAGGAACATGTTGTCACCATCGCGGGCGAGGAGCGCAGCCTTGGCGAGCCGTTCCATGTTTTGGCTACTCAGAACCCGATTGAGCAGGAGGGGACATATCCGCTTCCAGAGGCGCAGCTCGACCGGTTTTTGGTGCAAATCAACGTGAGTTATCCCGACCGTGCCACGGAACGAGCGATCGTTTTGGCGACAACCGGCACGCAGGATGCACAGGTGCATGAGGTCTTTACTGCTGCCGAATTGCTAGCCGCTCAACAGGTGCTTCGGCGCATGCCTGTCGGCGAACAGGTCGTGGATATGATCCTTGATTTGGTGCGTACCTGTCGTCCAGAGGACGAAACCTCCCCAGACTTTATTCGCGAAACCGTGGCGTGGGGGCCAGGTCCGCGTGCGGCGCAAGCGCTCATGATGACCGTTCGTGCAAAAGCCCTTTTGGCGGGGCGGCTTGCGCCCAATATCGATGATGTGATGCAATTGGCGGAACCCGTATTGTCGCATCGGATGGCGTTAAGCTTTGCGGCGCGCGCACAGGGCGAAACGCTTCCCGACATCATTGCCAAAGCTTGCGCAGAAATTACGCGCGTTAAGGCGGCTGCATGATTTCTACGTCCGCTCCCATACGCGAACGGGCCGAAGGACTTGCCTCAGCGCTTCCTGGATTGCTAGCGGCTGCCAATCAATTGGCGGCATCAGTGCAAACAGGCGAACACGGGCGGCGGCGTAGTGGGGTGGGTGACGAATTTTGGCAATACCGCCAAGCGGTTGCAGGGGATTCCCTGCGGGATATTGATTGGCGTCGCTCGGCACGTTCGGATGTACATTTCATCCGACAAAAGGAATGGCAGGCGATGCAAACGGTCACATTATGGGCCGATACGTCGCAAAGCATGCGGTTTTCGTCTTCACCACAACACGCGACCAAAGCCTTTCGCGCACAGCTTCTTACGCTCGCAATTGCGGTTCTTTTGCACCGAGGCGGAGAGAAAACTGCCCTTCTTGGCGACCCAACCCCCGCTAGCGCAAGTCGCGGTGCCCTAACGCATTTGGCGCAGGAGCTTGAGAAAATGGCGGACGACGTCGAATTCGGCGCTCCCATGCGAAGCACTCTGCCAAAGAACACGCAAGTCGTGCTGATTTCAGATTTTCTTGGCGACACGAAAGCCCTTCGGGAGCTGTTGAATTCGGCGCAGGGGCAAGGCGTGCGCGGTGCGATTGTGCAGGTTCTTGATCCGCAGGAAATCGCGTTCCCGTTTGAAGGGCGCAATGTTTTTGAAAGTCCGACGGGCGCGATTCGACATGAAACTCTGAAAGCGCGGGGGCTTAAGGCGCGCTACCATGATCGGCTCGCTGAGCGGCAGGCGGTGTTGCGAGATTTGGCGCGAAGCTCGGGGTGGCAATTCACCGTTAATCAAAGCGATAGCGCGCCGCTTCCCGCCCTTTTGTGGCTCTATTCTGCGCTAAGTGTGGGGCGTTGATGTTTACGCTTGGTCCTCTTGGCTTTGCACAGCCCGCCTTTTTGCTCGCGCTGGTTTTCTTGCCCATTTTATGGTGGCTTTTGCGCGCTGTACCGCCTGCTCCTGTGATCCGGAAGTTCCCAGCAGTAGGTCTGTTGCTCGGCTTGAAAGATGAGGAAAATCAAACGGATCGCACGCCATGGTGGTTGCTCGTACTGCGCATTTTTGCTCTGGCGGCTGCCATCATTGCCTTTGCAGGTCCATTGCTCAACCCTCAATCCTCCGAGCCGGGAGAAAACCGCAATCTTTTGATTGTCGCGGATGCAAGTTGGGCGTCGGCTCCCGGATGGTCATCGAACCAAGATCGTTTGCAGTTGGTCCTAAAAGACGCCGCAAGGAACGGAAATTTGGTGGCATTTTTGCCCCTGACGGATGTGCCCACCACTCCGCTTTTGCTTGAATCCGCCGAGAATGTTTTGACCCAATTGCCGTCCATGGCTCCGCGCCCATGGTTGCCGGATGATGACTCGGCTATCGCTTTGGTTGATGCGTTTGCGGCGCAACAATCGACGCCGATGTCCGTGCTTTGGATGTCGGATGGATTGGAACGGGCAGGGCGCGGGGCGCTTCTTGCAAGCCTTGAAGATGTTGGACCTGTGCGTGTTTATGAGGGGGCGCATCAAACCTTGGCTCTTGGGCCTGTAAGCTTTGAAACGGGCGAAGTTTTGGTGCCTATTTTGCGTAAAATCAGCGCTTCTGACTTGGAAATTCAAGTGAATGCAATTGGCCCTGATCCGTCGGGAACGACGCGTGTTTTGGCCCAGTCTTTGGCGTATTTTGAGGCGGGGCAAACCACGAGCGAAACACGGTTTGATATGCCACCAGAAATACGCAATCGGATCACTCAGTTTAGCATCGCTGGCCATGTTTCTGCGGGAGCAGTCGTTTTGACCGATGAAGCGTTGAAGCGTCGCGAGGTTGCGTTGTTTTCGTCTGGAAGCGAAGATGAAGCCCTCGCGCTCCTTGATCCGCTCCACTATTTGCGACAAGCTTTGGTGCCCACGGCCGATCTGGTCGACGGCCTTATTGCCGAAACCCTTTTGGCGCGACCCGATGTGGTGATTTTGGCCGATGTCGCCCAGCTTTCCGAGGGCGATAGCGCGGCCCTTGAAGACTGGGTGAAAGATGGCGGATTGCTCGTGCGTTTTGCGGGGCCGCGCCTTGCTGCGAGCGACGTTAGCCGCAGTTCCGAAGACCCGCTTATGCCTGTGCGTTTACGGGTTGGTGGGCGTAGTATCGGTGGTGCCATGAGTTGGGGCGAGCCGCGTGGTCTCAAGGAATTTCCCACGGCTTCCCCTTTCTTTGGCCTAAAAATACCAAGTGATGTTGTGGTCAATTCACAGGTGGTCGCAGAACCCGACCCTTCTCTTGCCTCGCGCGTTTTAGCCAGCCTTGAAGATGGCACACCGTTGGTAACACGCAAGGAATTGGGTGATGGGCAAGTTGTGTTGTTCCATGTGACCGCCAGCGCGCAATGGTCCAGCTTGCCAATTTCAGGTTTGTTTGTCCAAATGATGGAGCGACTGGCGATTTCGTCACAGGCTTCGCGCCCTACCGAGGAAGACTTGGCGGGTACAATTTGGTCCCCCGTCAAGGTGCTGGATGGTTTTGGGCAACTAATCCCGCCTCCAAGTACGCTTGCTGGAATTAAGGGCGAAATACTGGCATCCGCGCTGGTTTCTGCCGCCCTTCCACCGGGGCTATATGTTAGTGATAAGCGTCAAACCGCGCGCAATACTATCGCACAAGATCAAACCCTTCAGCCGCAAGTTTGGCCCTCCGCAATTCCCGTTGATCGTGGCGGATCGGTGGAAGAGCGCTCCTTGAAAGGCGTGCTTTTGGGGCTGTCTTTGGTTGCATTGCTTCTTGACGTCATTGCATCGCTTTGGGTGTCTGGGCGCTTTCACGGCACGCGGACTTCAAGCACAATTGCGGTTTTTGCGACGCTCTTTTGTGTGCAGGGTATTGGGGCCGAAATCTGGGCCCAGACAGCCTCTCAAACTGAAACACTAACCATTGATGAAAAGGCCTTTGCTGCGACAAGTGAAACGGTCATGGCTTATGTTATTACGGGCGACGAAGCTGTGGACGAGGTGTCACGTGCGGGCCTATGGGGACTTGGAAGGGTGCTTTTTCAACGCACATCTATCGAACCCGCTGATCCCATAGCTATTGATTTGGAAAAGGATGAATTGTCCTTCTATCCGATGATTTACTGGCCAATTACCACGACCCAAACCCTGCCATCACCTGCCGCCTATGCCCGTCTAAACAGGTATTTGCAAAAGGGTGGCCTCATCCTGTTTGATACCCGCGATGCCGACGAGCAAAGGTACAAAAGGGTCACCGAAAATACCCGAAAGCTGCGTATGTTTGCCCGCCAACTCGATATCCCGCCCCTTGAAGAGGTGCCATCTGACCATGTTTTGAATCGCAGCTTTTATCTGTTGGAGGAAGCCGCGGGACGGTATGTCGGTCCGCCGGTTTGGGTCGAGGCCGCCCCTGCGGACGTGGAACTCGCCGAGGGGATGCCGTTTCGCAATTTAAACGACGGGGTGACGCCGGTTGTGATCGGTGCCAATGACTGGGCCGCGGCATGGGCGATTGCGCCTAATGGCAATCGTCTCTTTACCGTTGGGCGCGGGCGTGCGGGGGATGAGCAACGCGAAATGGCCTATCGTTTTGGGGTGAATTTGATGATGCACGTCCTGACCGGAAATTACAAAAGTGATCAGGTCCACGTGCCTGAATTGCTCGAACGACTGGGGCAGTAAATGACGCAAACCATTCTTTTTGACCCCCTGCTGCCCCTGCCGCTCATTTTGTTTGGGATTGTGACGTCGGTTTTCGTCGTCGGGTTTTCCTATTGGCGCGGGTTGTTTGGCTGGCCTCTACGGTCGTTTGCACTGACCGTTCTCTTCCTCACACTCCTCAATCCCGCGCTGCAAAGCGAAGATCGAGACGCAATGTCGGACATCGTTCTTATTTTGCAGGATAAGTCTTCCAGCCAGTCCCTCTCAGATCGGGAGGCCCAAAACGCTTCGGCGCTTGCCGCCTTGCGCCAAAAACTTGCGGCGTTGCCTAATACGGATATCCACGAAGTGTCTTTTGGCGATGGTGAGGCGGATTCTGGCACCACGCTTTTTGGCGCGCTGTCGGCGGCCCTTGCGGAAATCCCAGAGGCGCGTGTCGCGGGAATCGTTATCCTGAGTGACGGTCAAGCGCATGATATTCCAACGGAAGACGCGCTGAATGAGCTGACATGGCCGGCGCCGATTCATACACTTTTGAGCGGCCGAAAAGGCGATTGGGACCGACGCCTCGTTCTCTCCAAAGCTCCCGGATTTGGCATCATTGGCGAGCCTGTAATGCTTACCGTTTTGGTAGAGGATCAAGGGGCCGTTCCGCCGGATGTGGGGCCAAATGCTCCGCTCTTGATCTCCATTGATGGCGGCCCGACGCAAAGTTTTGAGGTTCCCATTGGGCAGGAACTTGAATTGCCGCTTACGCTTGCGCATGGTGGCCTGAATGTCGTGCAATTTGTCGTTCCTATGGCTGACACGGAACTCACGGATCGCAATAATACCGCTGTACTTCAAATCAATGGCGTGCGGGATCGCTTGCGTGTTTTGCTAGTCTCTGGCGAGCCGCATCCGGGGGAGCGTACATGGCGAAACCTTTTGAAATCAGACAGTTCTGTCGATTTGGTCCATTTTACCATCCTGCGCCCGCCTGAGAAACAGGATGGCGTACCCGTCTCGGAGCTATCATTGATTGCTTTCCCGACACGCGAATTGTTCCTTGAAAAAATTGATGATTTCGATCTAATTATTTTTGATCGCTACAAGCGGCGCGGTATTTTGCCTGCGAGTTATCTGGAGAATGTAGCCAATTATGTGCGTCGCGGCGGTGCAGTTCTGCTTGCGGCTGGGCCAGATTTCGCATCGGTCGAGAGCCTGTATTTCTCGGCCTTGTCCGAAATTTTGCCCGCCGAACCCACGGCGCGTGTTCTTGACGAAGAGTTCCGCCCGAAGGTAACAGAAACGGGGCAAAAGCACCCTGTGACTGAAGGTTTGCAAGCGGGACCTGAGCCTGAATGGGGCCGGTGGTTGCGGATGGTGGAGCTTGAAGCCAAATCCGGACATACGGTGATGTCTGGCAAAAGCGGCGCTCCCCTCCTGCAATTGGATCGGGTTGGCGAAGGGCGCGTCGCGCTTTTGGCGAGCGACCATGCTTGGCTTTGGCATCGTGGCTTTGACGGTGGTGGACCCCAGCTGGAACTCCTTCGCCGCTTGGCGCATTGGATGATGAAAGAGCCTGAGCTTGAGGAAGAGGCGCTATCGGCCTCCGCTGTGGGTTTGGAAATGAAGATCGTTCGGAGGACTTTGGGTGGCGATGACGCGCCTGCGCCAGATCTCGTGACGATCACGGCTCCAGATGGCAGTCTGGTCGAAGTCCCCCTTGTTCAATCCCGCCCTGGGCTTTTTGAAACAACCTATTTCGGGACAGAATTTGGACTCTATCGCTTGTCCCAAGGCGCGCTTTCGTTTGTGATCGGCATGGGGCCTGCCGCCCCGCGAGAGTTTGTGGAAACCGTGGCCACCTCGCGTGTGCTTGCACCCTTGATCACACCGACACAGGGAGGGATACTGAACATGGAAGACGGAACGCCAGACGTTCGCACTGTGCGTTCTGGCCGGAATGCGTCGGGAGCTGGATGGATCGGATTCGTCCCACGCGGCGCTTTTGTCACCACGGGAATTTCGGTGAGCCCATTGGTTCCCGCGTGGATTTTGCTGGTCTTGATCACTATGATGTCCATAGCCGCATGGCTGCGCGAGGGTCGCAGATAGCTATTTTAGATCAACGCGGTACGGCTCGGATGTCTCGCCATCTGTAAGGCAATTGGCCTGAATGAAGACATGGGTGACCCCATCAGGAATGGAGATTCCCGTAACGGATCGGGTAAACGGCTGCTCGTTTTCATGCGGATGTGCGAGGGAACGTTGGCCTAGGATAGAGCCGTCCGGAGCGATGATCTTCCAACCGTCCGCATAGTGGTCCCACCCCGAATCCGGATGCAGAATTGAAACGTCAAATCGCCATTTTGTGCCTGACTGGGACGCGACCACATGTTTGACAACGGCCGGATCGGCGAAGGCAGGGGCCGCGAAGAATACTAGTAAGGCTACAAGGCGTTTCATGGTGTTTTACCCTCAAGAAGGACGGCCCGAGAATGGGACGCAAATTCGCGCCGCCATAGGACAAGACTCGTCACAATTGTGGATATAATAAGGGGCCATGCACCCAACATCCATGCCAAACATGCTAAGGCGTAGTAAACTGTTCGTAATCCACGGTTATAGCTTCGCGCAGCGGTTATATTGATTTCACCGGATTGTTTCGCGCGAATGAGGGCCATTGGGTCTTCAATTTCGTTTGGCGCGGCGGCCATGACCACGGCCGCATATCCGAACAATCGATGGGACCAGACGAAATTGAGAAATGCGCTGGCGAGCATCACCAAAACAAGCAGGATTTTTATTTCCCATACAATGGCGGGCGCACTTTCGATGGAGAAATCGCTGGCGAGACCACGAAGATGCTCTTGATTTCCAATGAGCGCCAACCCGCCACCAATGCTAATCATACACGCCGACGCAAAAAATGTGGTGCCTGTGCGTAGGGTTGCAAGGATTGTCGCGTCAAAAATCCGTGGCTGTCGCGTCACATATTGGACCATCCATTCACGGCGGTAGTTCGCCATAAGCGAAGACGTGGACGGATTATTGGGGGTCGGGTTTTCAATCCTCCAACCAAGAAACGTCCAGCTGAGCAGAAGAAATGCCACGGCAACGGCATCAATCACGTCAAAATATGTAAATCTAGCAAGGAGTTCCATGGCGGTTACATTAGCGCGCGCGATTGGGGGTTGCTAGATCAAAAAATTGGTTATAATTTCTTACCAATTCAAAACTGCAAGGTGAAATTATGGAAATGCCAACCCCCGATGTAAAGGTACTAGATCGCAAATCGCAGATCGTTTCGCTCCTGCAGGCCGTTCTTCACACAGGCACGGTAATTCACGATGAAATCGAAACCCGCGCCTATGAGTGTGATGCGCTGACGGCCTACCGTTGTCCGCCGATGTGTGTGGTTTTGCCAACGACAACCGAAGAAGTCGCCGCCGTTTTGAGGATATGCGCGCAAGAGAACGTTCCCGTTGTGCCGCGCGGGGCAGGGACGTCGCTTGCCGGAGGTGCGCTTCCGACCGCCGATTGCGTTGTTTTGGGCGTGGCCCGCATGAACGAAGTACTCGAAACCGACTACGACAATCGCTTTATCCGCGTGCAAACGGGTCGTACCAATTTAAGCGTATCCGGTGCGGTTGAGGAGAACGATTTTTTTTATGCGCCCGATCCAAGTAGCCAGCTTGCCTGTGCGATTGCGGGCAATATTGCGATGAATTCTGGCGGTGCGCATTGCCTGAAATATGGGGTTACGACGAACAACCTGCTCGGTGTTCGAATGGTGACGATGGAGGGCGAAATTGTCGATATTGGTGGGGCCCATATGGGGGCCGCAGGGCTTGATTTATTGGGCGTGATTTGTGGTAGCGAAGGGCAGCTTGGAGTTGTCACCGAAGCCACCCTGCGCATTCTTCCCAAACCCGAAGGCGCGCGGCCCGTGTTGATCGGCTACGACAGTAATGAGGTCGCAGGCGCTTGTGTGAGCGACATCATCAAGGCGGGGGTCTTACCCGTCGCGATTGAGTTTATGGACCGCCCTTGCATTCGCGCTTGCGAAGCCTTTGCTCATGCGGGCTACCCCGATTGCGAAGCGCTTTTGATTGTCGAGGTTGAGGGAAGCGATGCCGAAATCGCGCACCAGCTTGACCTGATCAAAGCGATTGCCATGCGCCACAATCCCGTCGAATTTCGTGAAAGCAAATCTGCCGAAGAAAGCGCCGCGATTTGGCTGGGCCGTAAGTCGGCCTTCGGTGCAATGGGGCAAATCAACGACTATATGTGTTTGGACGGCACGATTCCTGTTTCCGAGTTGCCGCTCGTTCTGAAGCGCATCCGCGAACTCTCGGCTGGCTACGGCCTTGATGTGGCAAATGTTTTTCACGCAGGCGATGGCAACATGCACCCGCTGATCCTGTTTGATGCAAACAAAGCGGGGGATCTGGAAAAATGCGAGGCTTTGGGGGCGGATATTCTGCGGCTTTGTGTGGAGGTTGGCGGTTGTTTGACGGGCGAGCACGGGGTCGGCGTAGAGAAGCGGGATTTGATGTTGGACCAATACACAGAAGCGGATTTGGAGGCACAGTTGCGAGTCAAAGATGTGTTTGATCCAATGTGGCTGTTGAATGCGGCGAAAGTTTTTCCCCTTTCAACAACAGAAACGCGGCGTGCTGCTAAGGAATTGATCCCCAATGACTAAATCTCAAATCAATTGCCCGCGTTCCGAAAAAGAGCTTGCCGAATTTGTGCGGGATGCGAGCCGCGCGATACGTGTTACAGGCGGAGATACGCGCAGAATTGGCTCCACTCAGGCGGAGGATGTGGTGAGTACTTCCGCGCTTTCCGGAATTACGCTCTATGATCCAGGCGCACTCACTTTGGTTGCAAAATCAGGCACGCCCCTTTTGGAAATCGAAAATGCACTCGCTGCCGAAAATCAAAGGCTGGCCTTTGAACCGATGGACCATCGCAGCCTGCTTGGAACGCAAGGGACTTCGACAATCGGCGGGGTGGTTGCCGCGAATGTGTCTGGCCCACGGCGGGTGCAGGTTGGGGCCTGTCGGGATCATCTTTTGGGGGTTCGGTTTGTCGATGGGCGCGGCGATGTTATTAAGAATGGTGGCCGTGTTATGAAGAATGTGACGGGCTATGATTTGGTTAAACTGATGGCGGGCAGTTATGGGACATTGGGAATCCTGAGCGAAGTTTCCCTTAAAGTTTTGCCACAAGTCGAAGCGGTCGCGACGGTTCTGATCAAAGGTCTAACCAATTCCGAAGCGGTTTCGGTGATGTCCCGCGCGATGGGATCGCCTTATGAAGTGTCTGGTGCGGCCCATATGCCTTTGGGTATGGAGGGCGAGGCTGCGACAACGCTACGGGTCGAAGGTTTTCACGCGTCGGTTGCTTACCGGGCGCAAGCTTTGGTCGAGATGTTCAAAGGGTGCTCTGACATCACAGTTCAAACGGACCCCACACGGACCGCTGCTGCGTGGCAAGGAATTAGCGAGGCCGCGCCCTTTCACAATGAAGCGGGTGACGTTTGGAAAATTTCCTGTGTTCCGAGCGATGCCCCAAGGTTGGCGCAAGCCGCAGGCGGCAAAATCTTGTTCGATTGGGCGGGCGGATTGATCTGGGCGCTTACGACCGAGGGGCACGATCTTCGCGTTGATCTGGGGGCTTTTGATGGGCACGCCACGCGTATTCGCGCGGGGAAAGACACCGTTGCCGATATCCCAACCTTCGCCCCAGCGCATCCTTTGATTGAACGGCTGTCGGTGGGGCTTCGCGAAAAGTTTGATCCACGTGGGATCTTAAATCCAGGTTTGATGGGATAGAAAATGCAAACGAATTTCACACCTGACCAGCTTAAAGATCCGGAGATTGAACGCGCCAACGAGATTCTGCGGGCCTGTGTCCACTGCGGATTTTGCACGGCGACTTGCCCAACCTACCAAGTTTTGGGCGACGAACTCGACAGTCCGCGCGGGCGCATTTACCTCATCAAGGATATGCTCGAAAGCGGGCGACCTGCTGACGAGAAAACCGTGAAACACGTGGACAGATGCCTGTCGTGTTTGGCCTGTATGACCACGTGTCCCTCGGGGGTCCACTACATGCATTTGGTCGATCAGGCGCGTGCATATATTGAAAAAACTTACAAACGCCCGTTTATGGATCGCAGTTTGCGCTGGATGCTGGCGCAGATTTTACCCTATCCAAAACGGTTTCGGCTTGCCCTTTTGGGCGCAAAAATCGGACGACCCTTTGCCTTTCTGATGCCTGATGCACGGCTTAAGGCGATGCTCGAAATGGCACCCAAAACGATCCCACCTGTGAGTCGCAACGATGACGCCCAAGTCTTTCCCGCGATTGGCCTGCGCAAAAAACGGGTGGCGTTGATGACGGGTTGTGCACAAAAAGCGCTGAATACGGATATAAACGATGCCACCATCCGCCTTTTGCGGCGTTTGGGCTGTGACGTTGTTATTGCCAAGGGGATGGGATGTTGTGGAGCATTGACCCACCACATGGGGCAAGAAAAGAAAAGCCACGCGAGTGCGGCGCAAAACATCAAAGTTTGGATGGATGAGTTCCGCACTGACGGGCTTGATGCGATTGTCATCAACACGTCTGGCTGCGGAACGACCGTCAAGGACTACGGACATATGTTTCGCAATGATCCTTTGGCGCAAGATGCCGCAAAAGTGTCGGACTTGGCGATGGATGTGAGCGAAGTTTTGATGCAACTCGACATGCCAAAAGGTGAGGATCAAGGCCTGCGGGTTGCCTATCATTCCGCCTGTTCCTTGCAGCATGGGCAGCAAATCAAAACCCATCCCAAAACGCTTTTGAAGCAAGCTGGTTTTGAGGTTGTAGAGCCTGCCGATGCGCACCTCTGTTGTGGGTCCGCAGGAACGTATAACTTGATGCAACCCGAGATCAGCGCAAAACTGAAGGAGCGTAAAGTTGCAACGCTCGCAGCGAAAAAACCGGACGTTATTGCCGCAGGCAATATCGGGTGTATGATGCAAATTGGACGGGCCGCCGGCGCCCCAATTGTTCACACGGTAGAACTTTTGGACTGGGCGACTGGTGGGCCAAAACCGCCTGCAATGAACTGAGTTCGGCCATATTGCTGCCTTATCTCGGAAATACTACCGGGGAAGCGACGGAGGAAATATGCGCGGACTGTTGGCAATAATTGTGGTTCTGGTTGGCCTTGGTCACGCGCAGGCGGATACGTTGCGCAAGCTTTCAACTGGCAACGATAGTCGCGGATGGGAGGCTGTTGGTCGCCTCAATATCGACCGCAAAACCATGTGTACGGGCGCCCTGATTGCGCCCGATTTGGTCCTGACTGCGGCGCATTGCCTTTTTGACAAAACGACCAAAGAGCGGGTTGATCCAGAAGGTATCGAATTTTTGGCTGGGTGGCGCAATGGTCGCGCGTCCGCCTATCGCTGGGTTGCGCATGCCGTTACACATCCCGACTATATCTTTGATACCGAAAATGTGTCGCAAAAAGTAGAGAATGACGTCGCACTTCTGCGCCTCTCACAACCCATCAACAGCACGTCGATCATCCCCTATGAAACGGGCGCTTCTCCTCGCAAAGGGGCAACTGTGGGCGTGGTTTCTTATGCGCATGATCGGGAAGCCAGCGCGAGTCTACAAGAAGAGTGCAAGGTTTTGGCGCGGCAAAAGGGCACTTTGGTTTTGTCTTGTGATATCGACTTCGGCTCGTCGGGTGCGCCGATTTTTTCGATGCGAAACGGGTATCCAGAAATTGTGTCGGTAATTTCCGCAAAGGCCGAAGCGGGCGGGCGGCAGGTTGCGCTTGGAACCTCTCTTGCGGAACCGCTCGCGGTTTTGTTGGCGGAAATGGCCGCAGAGCCGACGGTTTTTGAAAAAGGCTCGCCCAAGTTCCTAAACGGCAACAGCCATACGGGTATTGTCCGCTCTGGCGCGAAGTTTTTACGCCCTTAGGTTTTTCCGACGCCCCTCTTGAAAGCCCCAAGAACGTTCCCAAATTAAAATGTACCGAGGCGCCAATATTGGGTCTTGGTTCGTGCCTGTCCCCTCGGGAAGGCTCCATTTTAACGTTGTTGCTCATCAGGAGAATGACCATGCGAAACTTTGATTTAGCTCCCCTATACCGTGCCACTGTTGGTTTTGATCAGATTGCCGATCTTATGGATCGTGTCCGCTCGACCGACCAAGCACGCCCAAGCTATCCCCCTTATAATATTGAGAAAACCTCTGCAGAAGGATGGCGTATCTCTATCGCCGTTGCTGGTTTTGCTGACAGCGAACTTTCGGTTGAACTGCGCGAAAGCGAGTTGATCGTTGCGGCGAAAAAAGAAAGCGACGACACCACAACAAGCTATCTCCATCGCGGAATTGCGACCCGTGCCTTTGAACGCCGGTTCCAGCTGGCGGACCACGTGCATGTAACGGGCGCCACCCATGAAAACGGTATGCTTTCGATTGATTTGAAGCGGGAAGTTCCGGAGGCGCTTAAGCCACGGCGCATCGAGATTTCCAGCGGTGATTTGGCCGACAATAAGAAGATTGAAGCCAAACCCGTTAATTAATCGACGCTAAACGAATGGAACGGCGCGCAGAATTTGCGCGCCGTTTTTTTGTGGGAATTAGTTGCCGTTCGCCATGGATTTTGCCAGACGCATCAAGGTGACGGCCTCAGCGCGATAGCCAAAAGCGTCCACGCCTTTTGCGCCTTGTGCGAGGGAAATCGCCTCGTCCCAACCCCAGTCCCCCAGATAGGTATCATCCCGCAATAGCTGACCAAAGCCCGCCATTGATGCTGCAAATTGCGTATCTTCTGAGGTCTCGCCCATCCCTGCATTAATTGGAGTGGTGATGAGTTCACTTTGTGTTTCGCCTGGGGTCTTGTAGCGAATTTTGAGGAAGCCAAGTTCGTCACTCGGCGTCGGTACGCTCTCTTTTGTACCATAACGCAACTCATCGTTTTTAATGGCACTAGAGCCAACAGGCGTGATTTCATATAACGCAGTCACGGTATGCCCCGCGCCGATTTCGCCTGCGTCAACTTTGTCGTTGTTGAAATCCTCACGGTTGAGTACGCGGGTTTCATAGCCAATCAGCCGATATTCGGCGACTTGGGACGGATTGAACTCAACCTGAATCTTCACGTCATTGGCGATGGGGAAAAGTGCGCCCGTCAGTTGATCGACAAGTACCTTTTGGGCCTCGGCCAGCGTGTCGATATAGGCGGCCTGTCCGTTACCATTCTGGGCCAGCGTTTGCATGGTTGCATCGTCGAGGTTGCCACGGCCAAATCCAAGAACCGAAAGATAGGTGCCTTCGTCGCGTTTTGTTTCAATATAGGATTTGAGCGCCGCTGGATCGTGAATGCCAACATTGAAATCACCGTCCGTCGCGAGCAATACACGGGTAACTTCGCCCTCTGACTGCATGGATTTCGCAATCGTATAAGCTTGCTGCAGCCCTTCTTGCCCCGCCGTGCCACCGCCCGCTTCGAGGCGATCAAGCGCGGCAAGGATGGTGCTGCGTTCGCTGGCCGCAGTGGGTTCCAAAACCTGTCCTGCGGAGCCCGCATAGGCCACAATCGCGACCTGATCTTCGGGGCGCAATTCGCTGAGCATTAAGCGGAAGCTTTGCTTCAGAAGGGGCAGTTTGTTTTGGTCTTGCATGGAGCCAGACGTGTCGATGAGGAACACCAAATTCAGCGGTGGGCGAGTATCCGTCGCGGGGGGTGCCCCTTGAATGCCGATATGAACCAGTTGCGTACCCGCGTTCCATGGCGTGTCCATAACTGTCACGCTTGGCAAAAACGGCTGGTCGCCCTGTGGCGCCTTATAGGCATAGGGGAAGTAGTTGATTATTTCCTCAATGCGCACAGAGTCTGGATCGGGCAAATACCCGTTGGTGATGGAGGACCGCAAGATCGCGTAGGAAGCCGTGTCTACGTCGATCGAGAAGGTTGAAACGGGATCTTCTTTGGTGGTTTTTAGCGGATTTGGTGCTGCGTTGGAAAAGGTTTCAGACTCGGACATGTCGTCGGGGAAGTAGAACTGCGGTTCGATACTTACCGCTTCCTTGCTGAGGCGCGAGAGGGAGGTTGCAGGCGCCGGGCTCGTCATTTGTACGATGGAGCGGCCCGCCAATTCGTCTGCGGGAGCGACCATCATGTCAACAACCTCATCTTGAGCGAGCATGCTTTCTTCAAGCAAAGATTTAGCGCCTTCAGACGTGGTGGCTTGTGGGGCAAGTGGCGTGTTTTGCAACTCCACGAAAATCACACCGACACCAACGGCGGCAATTGAAGTTGTAATCGCAAGACCTGTGCGGGACGTCATTGCAGTGAACATATTTTTTACTCCTGAAATCCAGCCCGCCCGAAGTGGCGTGCTTTCAGAAGTAGGACGGGGCTCAACCACTGATCCTTGGAAGTTTTTAAAGTTTTTTTCCGCCAGCGCGATATCGGCCCGTTTTTTGGCGTCATCAGGCGCGGGAATGTCGGCCATCATGGCCTTTAGGGCGTCGAGATCATCGTTCATGGATAGCCCTCCTTTTGGTGGTAGGCGCGCAGATGTTTTTTCACTTCTGACATGCGCCATGCAATTGTGCCCTCGGAAACGCCGAGGATTTCGCCCGTTTGGGCATGGGTCAATTCCTGTCCAAGGATCAAGGAAACGGTGTCGCGCAACTCATCCGGCAAGGCCGTGATCGCGGCGGCCAGCCAGTCTTGTTTCTCGCGCATTTCGTCGTTATCCGCTTGGCGGCCAATTTCCCACCCTCCCCAGCCGTCGGAGGCCTTGGCGTGGGTTGCGTGGCGTCGGCGACGATCGTGGGCGGCATTGATCGCGACACGATAGAGCCATGTCGTGAATTTCGCCTCGCCCCGAAACCGCGCGAGTTTGGCGGGGAGGGCGGCGCAGATGTCTTGCGTCAAATCTTCGGCTTCGGCACGACTTCCCAAAAGGCGAAAGCACAGTCCAAAAAGACGGTCGTAATGCCGCTGCAACAGCACACCAAAGGCTGTGCCGTCTCCATTTGCGGCAGCCAGTGCCAAAGTTTCGTCATTTGTTTCCATTAGCATCACAATGAATAGGACGCGCGCCAAAGGTCAATCCTTGGTGAAGGTTTGAAATAAATTATTCGGGGCGGGTGTGATGCGCTAAGCTGTTTGAAAATAAGGAGAGAATTTATGCGACTAAATGTGATAGGAGCCTGTGCGGCGGTGCTGCTTTTGGTAATTTCGGATTGGCTTCACTTGCCCGAGGCCTTCGGTGCCCATCCCTACTGGTCTGGAAAAGTGCTGTTCATTGGTGGCGTTATCGGTATTTTTGGGGCATCTGCCTTCGCGGTTTTTGGCAGCCATATTCGTATGGTGATCCCCCTATTCTTGTTTGATACGGTGCTCGTTTTCGGGGCGATTTCCGCATATATGGGCAAGATGAAATTCGCGGAATCTTATGCCGAAAACGCCTTGTCGGGTCAGTTTTGGTTCTTAGGCTGGATTGCGATTGCTGCCGGAATGTCGGGTTTGATCGCCACCGCCGCGCGGTATTTATGGCGTTCCTCAGACGTTTGACGCTTACGGAAAGGCAACACGGGTTGCATTGAAATCTGTTCACCGTAAGGTGCAGAAAACTCGATTTGGAAGGCCAGAGAATGGACATGGACGACGCCTACGCAAACGCGAAATACATTCCTAATGCGTCAAATTTCTTGGAGCAATGGGAAGATAGCGCCCGTGAATGGCGCGAGATGGAAAATGCGGCGGGGCGGCTTCAGGTCAACCTCTCTTACGGCGCCCATGAGCGCGAGAAATTCGATCTGTTTTTGCCGTCTGGTCGTCCCGAGGGGTTGATGGTTTTTGTGCATGGTGGCTATTGGTATCAGTTTGATAAATTTCGCTGGTCCCATTTTGCAGAGGGGGCTACGGCGCGGGATTGGGCCGTAGCAATTCCAAGCTACCCGCTGGCCCCCGAAGCGCGGATTTCCGAAATCACGCAGAGCATCCGAAAAGCGATCGAAGAAGCCGCCAAGCGTGTGCGTGGCCCGATTGTATTGGCGGGGCATTCCGCTGGCGGGCATTTGGTGGCGCGGATGCTGTGTGAGGATGGGCTTGCCCCCGAAATCGCCGCGCGCATCAAAACCGTTGTGCCCATCTCGCCGCTCTCTGATTTACGTCCCTTGATGGAGACCAAAATGAACGCGGATTTGCGCTTGGATTTGGCTGAGGCCGAGGCCGAAAGCCCGCTCCTCCTGCAAAAGCATGTTGACGTTCCCGTGACCGTTTGGGTCGGTGGCGCTGAACGTCCCGCTTTCTTGGATCAAGCCCGTTGGCTCGCACAAGCATGGGAGGGGGCAAGTTTACATATCGAACCCGGACAGCACCATTTTAATGTGATCGATGGCCTCAAAGATCCAGAGAGCTCGTTGATGAGAGCCCTTTTCTGATTTAACCGCCCGAACCCCCAATGTGTTCTTACAAAAATATCAATGTCCAATACCTGTTAAACGCAGTATAAATCCCCAAATATTAGATCACTATTCAAAATAACGAGGAACCCCATGGCAGATTTTGAAGCCCAAATTATTGAGTCCCAAAAGCAAGCGGCCGAGACACAGCAAAAAATGGCTGACCTTACAGGGCGCATTGAGTCTGCTCGTGCCAAGATGAAAACGGGTGCCGATGTTACGATTGATATCGAGAATGCCACGCTTGACGATGTTCATGCGCATACGCAGTTGATGAATGAAAATATCGCCGAACTCATTATGGGACTTGACGATGTAACTGCTGGATTCTCGAAAGATTTCGAAGAGTTACGCAATAAATCGGGTATCGAAAAACTGATTGGTATCTTCTCGCGCGGCAAGTCCGAGAGCATGCGCCAAGAGCGGATGCGCGAGGCCAGCGTTGACGACAAGTTGCAAGACTTGATCGCGAAATCGGATGTTATTGTGACATTGCTCGAAGGCCAACTCGCAGAGCTAGTGTCCCAACGCGAGAAGGTTTCAACCAACCTGACTGAGACTTTAGACGAGCGTGAAGCCGTGGTTGGCGAGCTTGAAACGCTCCGAGTGGACATCCTTGCGATGGACCCTAAAATTATCACGCTGGAAGGCAAGATTTCCGTTGAACAAGACGCCGCTGCCCGCACAAAGCTTGAAACAGAACTCGCGAAGTTGAACACGACGTTCAACGAGAAAGTGCAGCTGGAGCAGGTAAAACTGGCCAATTCCCAGACACTCGAGCGCTATATCGAAAAGGGCAAAACCTGGATCGACTCGTTGCAAAATCAAGAAGCGACCCAGATGGTTTTGATCAATAAATTGCAGACGGACACCAAGCAACGTGTTGTTTTGTATGATGCTTTGACAAAATCCCTCAAAACGGCGCAGCAACAAGACGTGGCGCACCGTATCAATGAGATTGGTGTGCAAACCGACAAGGAAGCGCAAACCGCGATGGCGGCGATTGGCACGGCCACGAATGCGAAAATGGCGGACATGATGGAAGCGCACGAAGATCACATGGTTTTCGCTCGCAAAGTTTTGGAGCAAAAGGCCAAAGCGGATGAGCGCTTTGCGCGCCGGTTTGAAGCCATCGTCGAGAAGCACGATAAAAACCTCTATGGAGGCTGATCGGGCCACCAAAGGGACGTAATCTTGTGGCGCAGTGGCAATTTGGAACGGTCAAAAATGACGATCAAAGAAGACTTAATGAATGACCACGTCGGACTAACCGACACCTTTGCTGCGCGCCGCTATTTTGCCAAATTTGAAACGATCACCGGCCATCTTGAAACCGTGGCCGACATGATGAAAGATGAGCAACGGCTGTCTAAACGGGACCGCAAAGTTGTGCTGGATTATGTGCAGCGTTTAGGGCGCACGTTTCGCGCGTTAGCCAATAAGTATTTGTTGACTGGGCGCGACACTGGAACGTTTTTCGGTAGTCTTTCTATCGATAGCACCGAGAGCGGTTTTCCCGTTTTCCATGAAATCCTGAACATGGCCGCGGATGCGCAGCAAGCCGAGCGTCATTTGCGCAATATGCCAAGTATCGAGGCCCTAAAAGACGATATGGTGCGCACGATTGTTGGCGATCTTGAGATTCCGACCAAGCTGCAATTCGCGATGTCACAGCGTAAATACTACGAGGCTTTGCGGGCAAACGAAATGTTCTGGAATCGCAATGATCCAGAGCTTCTGTGGGCAGGAACCGTCGACAATCGGCGCAGTTTTTTGGTGCATTGGGCCGTTTACGACAGCGAAAGCAACTTGCCCGTTATTTACTTGATGGATGTTGAGGACACGGGCGCAACCGCGCTTCCCAAGGACACCCGTCGTTGGCCACAGGCCCAAGCCAAGTTGATGTCCCAAAGCGTGGCGGGCCTGAAATTGGTGACCATCGCAAAAGGGTTCGACCTTGATTTCGATGACCTTCACCCAAAACGTCTGCGCCGCCTGTATGTTGGGCCGATGTACAGTAGCGCTTTCACGCAGCAAAACGGCCCCATTCGACAGGTATTAGAAGACGCGCACTCCCCGCAGGGAGAAGATTGGGCGCTGGCTTGGACAGTTGAAACCCTCGAAAGCGAACGGGTTGTTGAGGAAAAATCTGGCTGGTTTGGTAAAGTAGAGCGCGAAGTTTTTGCCCTTGATCCCTTTGGCGCACAGGGCGTGGAATCAGGCGCGACGCGGACACAGAGGTCTCTCATTTTACCCCAAAAGCCTTATCAAGTTTTGGATGATTTAAAGATTCCAGGCTTTGCAAATGTGCAGAAATTCGTCGTCGCGCCCAATGGGCGTGTCATCAGCTATAATTAAAATGCCCGTTACATTAGAAAATAGGATGTCGATATGAGCCTGTCGAGCGATCAAATGGAACTGCGCGAAGAGGATATTCGCAAACATTATGATGCGGCATCGGCGCTCTTGGTGGGCTTTGACCACACCCCACGTATTGGCAAAGGCAAGGACACGTCGGGCGCTGAAAAATCGGCCGGCCTCGGAACGCGGCGGCGGTTTCGCAGCACAACACCGGGCCTTGTGACGCGCAGCACTGCTCGCCCAGAGGGGGTCCAGCTTGTTGCCCGCATAGAGGGGGCAGATGAGGCCGATCCGTTGACGTCGCCGCTTCAGGCCAGCGCGATGCATGCCTTGCGGCGCGCGCTTGCGATTTCGCTCGCAGTATCGGAACAATTTGGCGAAACAACCCATCTTGCCGCATTGAAACGCGATAATTTGGCGGGAGCCCTTCAGGAGGCGCGTCGGACGGAATTCACAGAGCTACTTACGGCGGAAGCCCTTATTTCTCTCCATGTTTTCGCGAACTCCTGTGCCTATCTTTTGGCATCCTTTGTGGGGGAAACCACGGTGGAGGTCGGCGAGGTTGAGGAGGTTTTGACGGACAACGGCCAAATCGCCTTGCACGGCGCGCTTTGGGAGTTGGATCAGGATATCGGGGCCTTCGCGACGGAGGACGCGCGGCTTGCCGCGACGATCTTGGCGTATTGCGAACAATTGATGGAAAAAGTTACCCTGCGTGCGCAAAATGTTACGACTGTGGGGGCCTTTTCGAGTGCGACTTATCACGTTGAAGCCGATGATTTGACGATCGCGGGTTTTACACCTGCTGGCCGTGGGAAAAGCACCAAACTCACCATGTCGTTCAAGAAACCGAACGAGGTTGTCGGGAACCACATCGCCAAATATCAATCGATGAAACTGGCCAAGATGTTGATGGCCTATGATTTTGACCGCAAGCTTAATCCCTTTGCCGAGCTTGGTGGCTTCATCTTTACGTTCATGGGCGATGGCGCGCCCGGAACCGGAAAAACGACGCTTATCCAAATGATGGCGGGCCTGATCAGTGAGTATTGCAATGTTGCGGGCTATACCTTCCGGTTTCAAAACCTGAGCACGGATAATATCGATAGTTATCAGGGCAAGTCGGGACAAAATGCCAAGGCGTTTATCAACAATATTCTCGATCCAAACGTCATTGGCTTTGGCACTATTGATGATATCGACCAACTTGCAGGCAAGCGAGGTGATCGACAATCCAGTGCGGGGCAACTCGAAATTACCGCAGTATTGATGGAGAGTTTCGCGGGCGCAAATACCGTCGTGCGCGGGAATTGTACCTTTGGGATGTTCAGCAATTATCCCGAGAATGTCGATGACGCGTTGCGGCAACGTGCGGGCGCGCGCTTCCTTGTGGATGGACCGCAGACACGCGACGATTATATCGACATTCTGAGCCTTCTAATGGGGGGGAATCACGATATCCCGCTAGGAAAGCACAATTTATTTGAAGCGCAGGAAATCAAAAAAGCCGTCGCCGCAAGCTTTGATGGGCATTCAAAACCGCACGAATTGGGCCTGCTCAACGTTTATGATCGGGTGCATTCTGACCTCGGAGACCTCGACACGATTGCCAAGATCGGAACCTATTTAAAGGCCATTCAGGAAGCGGACCCACGTTTTACGGGGCGGGCCATCAAGAACATCACGGACGCTGTCAAAGTGCGTGCGATGGACTTTGAATTACCCGATGAATGGATGGAAAACCCGGAGTTATTTTTGTTCAAACCCTACGATGAGAAGCGCGCAATGATCGAAGATATGCGCAAACCTATTAACGTTGAAATGGTGATTCAAGAGGTGAACCGTTACGCGGATTCCGAATTCCGATATGCCGATAAATCCGACGAAGTGGCGATCGAAAACGCCGTTCGCGATATGGAACGCATGGAAGAAGCGAAACGGCGGTATCTTGGGGGGCACGCATGATACGCCTAATCCAACGCGGTTTAATGTTCGGAAATCTCGTTCCTGTGAGGTCGACCGTGCTCGTGGCGCGGTACAACGCGGCGTTGAAATTGCTCATTGGCAAAGAAACAGTGCTGACGGATTTCCACATTGATCTGTCAGGATACTCGCCCGAAATCGGCGATGAGTTTGGCGATCATTTATACCTCAATCAGGGGGGCTGTAACCGTCAATTTATTCTTCTGACGACGGAACAAAAACGAGCGCCGTTGTTGAATGCACAGTTCTCCACAAGTCGTCGGATTTTACGACAGTTCATTGAGCAGAATGAGGCGGAGCTTTTTGCCCTGACGGCCCGTGATGCGGTTGGCGGAGAATTGGAAAACTCGGTGTTTTCGGTGAGTGATCCCGCGCATATTTTGGACATCCGCACAATCGTTGTGCGGGCGGATACAACCCAGTCCCACGTTGCCAATGCAGAGGTTCTGTCCGAAAAGATTACCGATTTCAAATCGCGCCCTGATGCGTGGTGGGATGATGTCCTCATAGCAGAAATGATTGAGTTAGCAAAGAAAACCGGCGATGTGACACGCAATCCTGTCACCCTTAAAGCTACAAAATTTCAGCAAGATGATTTTTGGACGAAGCATTTCGGCGGGTTGTATGTTTTCCGAGATGTGGAGCATCCCGCAGCAATCGCTAGCAATGGGCGCGAGGCAGTCGAAGGCCTCCCAATGGAGTTTGTTTTCGGCATCAAGGAACGCACAAAAATTGCGCAGTTTCTTTCGTTGAATGATTTGGTGGAACCCATTTGGGAGGGAAAATCCGTCGATGCTCCTTCGATCCTACGGCAGAAAATGGATTTCATCGCCATAGATGTCGCCGCGGAAATGGGTGCGGATTTGGCGAAGGCGGATCGGCGAGAAATCCGCAATTTGACACGAAAATATGCTGAGAACCTACCGCAGGAATACATCGAATTGGCGAAACTATTGCGCTGGTCCGAGGGCGATGGGCCGTGGCCGCGCTTAAATTCCAACGATGCGGCGTATTTCTATACTTTGCGGGCGCGGTCGGGTCCAAATTTTGATCTGGTCAATATGTTGCTTGCGGAATTATCGCCAAAAGACATACGTCAGCTCTTTATTTGCCACAAGGAACAGTTTTACCAACGCTACAGCACATGGGCTGATAGCAAGAAAACCTATGTCGCGGATTTTCTTGTGTCTGAGTATCAAGTGGATAAAGTTGGGGCACGCGAGGCGCTGTTTGGGGGGGAGAACTCGATGGCCGAACCAGAAACTATAGTTGAGGATATTATCGATCGAGTTGGCCCGTGGGGTGCCGTGAGGAGGCGTTCATGATCTTTACTCTTGTGCGGCAGTTCTTTTTTGCCTTCGTAGGACTGTCCGTTATCTATTTGATTTCGCGCTGGTTTGCAGCGTCGCTGCGTCGTGAGGACTTGGAGGAGGAGTTCGACGAAGAGATCAAAAATGGGGATCGAGAGGCCTTTATTGAGGAGGGGATGGAGCGGTATCGCAAGTCGTTTCGTCGTAAAGCGCTTGTTCTGATCTATGTCATTCCCCTTGTTCTTTATGTCATCGTTCTCTATTTAATCAATTTTTATTGAGGTCGTCATGCGCTACGTGAAAATAACTTTCTGGGTCTTGCTCGTTACGACGATCTTTGCTTTTTTCCACTATAATCTCCCGCAGCGCGACATCGTGCGCATCACGGGGACTGAGATTATTCGGGCCGATTTTTCAGGATCGAACAGTTTCTTTTATGCAGAACCAGACAGCGGTGCCCAAGCGGCCACCAACCGCGATTTACGTCTCGTGAACGCGGCGTATGACGGCGGAAAAATCATTGTCTACCGCAATGAAGACACCGGAATTTTCAACTGGCCGCCTTACTTCAAGATAAACAGTTCAAACCTCCAGGCGGAGGCTGCGGATTTGATTTCGTTGCGCGACGACCCAATTTGGGTCGCGGTTACCCACTATGGCTGGCGCAGCGAGTTTTTGTCGATCTATCCAAATGTTATCAAGTTTAAAGTTGTCGACGGGCCGGACGTGCGGCTTATCCCATGGATGAGCATCGTCATCCTGCTCGCGTTTGCTGGTTTGATCTTCTGGCTTTGGCGGGTGTGGGTGCAATTCCGCGAACGCAAAATCGACCCTTTGCTGGATGATGCTACTGAAGCCTTTGAGGCCGCAGACCAGCGCGCGGATGCCGTTAAGGACCGCGCGCGCGGTGTTTGGGGACGGTTCAAAGCGTGGCTTGAATCTTGGCGCGCAAAGCCACGTAAATAGGCTTAACTGGAATTGGGCGCGCATCGAACGGTTCGACGAGCGCCCATTTTTTTACTCGCCGTAGGGAATCCAGATGTTTTTCACTTCGGTGGCCTGCATGAGGAATTCGCGTCCCCCCCCTTGAGTGCCATACCAATCGCGCGCGTGGCCCTGATTGAGCCATGTGCGTTTGAGGTTGCTCGCGGAGCGGCGTTCAAGATCTCCTGAGATATCGGTGGACGAGAAGTTCCAAATCGCGTCGACGTCCATATGGTCGGTGAGAGTTGCGCCAAGACCGCTGTGTTCGCCAGTGATGATATTCACAACACCTGCAGGAACGTCAGACGTATCAAGCACTTGATAGAAGTCGGTTGCCGCCAGTGGGAACGGCTGGCTTGCCACAAGGACGCAGGTGTTGCCCATCGCAATTGCCGGTGCCATTACCGAAATCAAGCCAAGCAATGGCGCTTCGTCAGCACAGAGCGCGCCGATCACACCCACAGGTTCTTTCATCGCTAAGGCGACGCCGCGAATGGGAACACCATGGGCAAGCCCATCGTATTTGTCGGCCCAAGCGGCATAGGTGAACAGGCGGCTGATGGTGGCTTCGACCTCCGCCTTTCCGCTGTGTTTTGCGGATTTTGGTTGCATGGCGTCTAGGGTCTTGGCAAATTCTTCGGCGCGGGTCGAAAGGTTTTCTGCGATGTAATAGAGAATTTGCGCCCGCAAATGTCCTGTGGTTTTTCCCCATTTTGACGCGCTATGGGCCGCTTCGACCGCATTGCGTATGTCCTTGCGACTCCCGACGCCAACATGTCCGAGCAAGGCCCCTTTATGTCCGTAAACGGCTTTTGAGTATCCACTATCAGGACGTGCCTGCTTGCCGCCAACATAGAGTTTGGCGGTGCGGTCAAGGCCGTTCACCTTCACCGTGGTTGGCTCGGGGATGGCCTCGACAGGCGCGAGTTTTTTGGATTTGGATTTGGATTTTGTATAGGCCGAAAGTCCTTCCCAACCGCCTTCGCGTCCCATGCCGCTTTCCCGCACGCCGCCAAAGCCAGCGGCCGCATCAAAGAGGTTGGTGGCGTTGACCCAAACAACACCCGCAACAAGTTTAGGGGCGACGTCAAGGGCGAGGTTGACGTTCTCAGTCCAGAGGGTCGCCGCAAGGCCATAGCGCGTGTTGTTGGCGATTTGGACCGCTTCGTCAGGGGTGCGGAAGGTGGTCGCGCAGAGGACAGGGCCAAAGATTTCTTCCTGCATCAAAACCGATGATGTGTGAAGGTCGGTGATCAATGTTGGTGGGTAAAAACAGCCATCGGCAGGCATTATGCAAGGCGCTTGGTAAACGGTGCCCTCGTTGCCGTGGTCTGCGACAAGGCGCTTGATGGTCGCGAGTTGTACGGGGTCCACGATTGCGCCCACGTCGATACATTTATCGAGCGGATCGCCGATGCGCAGGCTGGCCATACGCGCGCGCAAACGAGCGTAGAAATCTTCGGCAATGCCTTCCTGAACCAACAGGCGCGATCCGGCGCAACAGACTTGGCCTTGGTTGAACCAAATCGCGTCGACAAGCCCTTCGATGGCGCTATCGATATCGGCGTCGTCAAAAACGATGTAGGGGGATTTTCCGCCCAATTCTAACGTGAGAACCTTGTTTTGTCCCGCTGTTGCTGCGCGAATTTTGCGGCCAACTGCGGTCGAGCCGGTGAAGGCCACTTTGTCGATCCCCTCGTGGGTAACAATAGCTTCGCCCGTGGCACCATCGCCGGTGACGATGTTGACGACCCCATGTGGTAGACCCGCTTCTTGACAGATTTCCGCAAAAAGCAGCGCCGTAAGGGACGTGTATTCCGCAGGTTTCAAAACGACAGTGTTTCCCATTGCAATCGCAGGCGCGATTTTCCAAGCCAGCATCAGGAGCGGGAAGTTCCACGGAATGACCTGACCACAAACACCAATGGCTTCGGCGTCGGGAAGTTCGGCTTCCATCAATTGCGCCATGCCCGCGTGGTAATAGAAGTGCCGCGCGACCAAAGGAATATCGATGTCCCGGCTCTCACGGATGGGCTTGCCGTTGTCGAGGGTCTCAAGGACCGCAAAGAGGCGCGAATGCTTTTGCACCAACCGCGCGATGGCATAGAGGTATTTCGCCCGCGCATGTCCCGATGTTTTGGCCCATGGCCCTTGCGCCGCGCGGGCTGCTTTTACGGCGGCGTCAACATCGCTTTGGGTGCCTTGGCTGATGATTGCGAGGGTCTCGCCATTGGCGGGGTTTTTGCTCGGGAAGCCTTTGCCGGGCTTGGTGAAGGCGCCGTTGATGAAATGGCCAAAACTGTCGCCGCGATCCACCAGCCATGCAAGGGCTTCGGAGGCGCTTTCGGGGGCGGGGCCGTATTCCATTGTATCAAAAATCTCTTTTACTGTCATGGTCTTATCCAATCGCGTGGCGGTGGGCGGCGGAATAGCGGCCGGTAACATGGTGCTCAAGTTGGCGCTCTAAGTCGCCCAAAAGCGAGCTAGCACCAAAGCGGAATAAATCGGGTTCCAGCCAACGGTCGCCCAACTCATCCTTGATGAGGGCGAGGTACGTAACCGCGTCTTTGGCCTTGGAGATGCCCCCCGCCGGTTTATAGCCAACGCGATAGCCCGTGCGCGCGTGATAGGCACGGATGGCGCGGATCATCACGAGGGTGACGGGGAGGGTGGCGTTTACTGGTTCTTTACCCGTTGATGTTTTGATGAAATCCGCGCCTGCCATCATGCAAACAAGGCTCGCGCGGGCGACATTGCGTAGGGTTCCAAGCTCGCCCGTTGCAAGAATTGCTTTGACGTGGGCATCGCCACAAGCTTCGCGCATAGCCCGCATTTCGTCGTAGATTGCTTGCCAGTTGCCCGTGAGTGCGTGGCGGCGGGAGATTACAATGTCGATCTCTTTTGCACCCGCTTTAACACTTTCACGAATTTCTTCTAGGCGTAGGTGGAGGGGAGATAGACCCGCAGGGAAACCTGTTGATACGGCCGCAACGGGGATACCCGTTCCTTTGAGGGCGTCGACCGCCGTTTCGACCATATCGTGATAAACGCAAACCGCGCCGGTGGTGATCGGGGGCATACCGAGCGCGTCGAGAATATCCGCGCGTACGGGATGGGCGGCCTTGGCGCACAGGCGTCGCACGCGACCCCAAGTGTCGTCGCCGGAGAGTGTTGTAAGGTCGATCAACGTAATCGCTTTGAGCATCCACGCCGCTTGATAGTCTTTTTTGACGGAGCGCCGTCCAGAAATCGAGGCAGCGCGGCGCTCAATCGCGGAGGTGTTCGCTTGCGCCGAAAGGACCCAGTCCAAATCAAGGTCCATCCCAGGATTGCGTGGCTCGTGGACTTGCGGCAATTGCGCGGTGGCAACAGCGGCGGTTTTTACCGTCGTCTTGGCTTGGTTTTCCATCAAAGAGGCTCCGGATTGATCAGGACAAAGGGTCTCATTATTCCTTCGTTATTGCAAGTTTGACCGTTTGGTCAAGGATTGGTGTGTCGGAATGGCAAAATCAGAGTGTTTTCAAGGCTCGCAAAGCAAGGTAGGTAGAAGAAAGAGAGCCTAAAACCCGCTTAGCCCACGGAGACCCCAATGAGTTTTGACCGTAATATTAAAATCGCCCCGTCCATTCTTGCCGCAGATTTCGCCAACTTTGGTGCCGAGATTTTGGCGGTTCAGGAGCAGGGGGCGGACTGGATTCATGTTGACGTCATGGACGGGCATTTTGTGCCAAATATTACGTTCGGTCCAGAGACTTGTAAAGCGATCCGTCCCCATATCAAAGGTGTGATGGACGTGCATTTGATGATTACTCCGGTCGACGCCTACATCGAAGCCTTTGCCAAATCCGGTGCCGATATTATTACCGCCCACGTCGAAGCAGGCCCTCACGCGCACCGCACAGTACAGGCGATCCGCAATGCGGGCGCCAAGGCGGGTATTGCGCTCAATCCAGCTACGCCCGTTGAAAGCATCGAGTATCTACTGGATATGATTGACCTCATTTGTGTGATGACGGTGAACCCCGGATTCGGTGGGCAGAAATTCATTCATAGCCAAATAGATAAGGTTAAAAAACTTCGTGCCATGGTTGGAGATCGTCCCATTCACATCGAAATTGATGGCGGCGTGACCCCCGAAACAGCGCCTCTTGTGACGGCTGCAGGTGCAGATGTTTTGGTCGCGGGATCGGCAGTATTCTCTGGTGGTAGTGTGCAAAACCCAGCGCCCTATGGCGAAAATATCCGTGCAATTCGGGCGGCGGCCGTGGCGGCACAGGGCTAAAGGGATGAACAGCACCATCTACCACAACCCAAAATGCAGCACGTCGCGGTTTGTTTTGGAGATTATGCAACTCGCTGGCGAAACTCCGGAGATTGTGTTGTATCAGCAAGTCGGGTGGACGGAAGATCTGTTGCGCACGATTTTGACGGACGCGAAACTCTCGGCGCGCGATATACTGCGCACCCGCAATACGCCCGCAAAAGAGCTTGGCCTCATGGACCCTGCGACACCAGACAGCGAGATTTTACGTGCGATGGTTGCGGACCCAATGTTGGTCGAGCGCCCAATCGTGCGTACCTCTGAAGGGGTCGTTCTTTGCCGCCCTAAAGAAGTGATTTTCTCGGTGCTGAACGACCAGTCTCCGCGGACCCTAATGACAGCCAAAGGCGAGAGTTTTCAAATTCCGTGGGACGAGATTTTAGAGCAAAGTTGACAGGCGCAAGGGGCAGCCCTAGGAGTCTCCGAATAAAAACAAGGGGAGAGCGGCGTGGGATTATTCGACTTAGGCGGTGTTTTGATCCCGCTGGCCTTTCTGTGGATGATCTTTACCCTTTTCCGCCAAAGCAAAAAACTTAAAGATCTCAGCGCGCGTATGGACGTTCTGGAAGCGTCAAACGCGGCCACGGACACCGCACCCAGTGAAGCGGCATTGCCGGCACCGGAAGGTTTTGTTCCCGCGTCGGCAGCAGTTGTCGAAGATGTAGCACCCACAGTCTGGCCCACGTCCTCCCTCAAAGAAGTGCAGACACCAGAACCCTCAAAAGCCTTCGTTCTGACCTCCGAAAATGCGGCGGCGGTTTCAGACTGGCTCAAAGAAAAATGGTTCCTCGCAGTTGCGGCGCTTTCGTTCGTATTGGCGGGCGTATTCTTGGTGCAATACAGTGTGGAAAACGGAATCCTGACCCCTGTTTGGCGCGTCATAGGGACCCTTACCCTAGGTGCCGCCTTGATAGCTGGGGGCGAATGGGTGCACAGACGGGCCAGTGATGAAACGGGACACGCCGCAGCACTTCCGTCGACGCTGTCGGGTGCTGGGATCGTTCTATTGTTCATCGGCGTGTTGGCGGCGCGGCAAATGTATGGCCTCATTGGCGCGGAGATGGCTTTTATTGGTCTTGTGGCCGTGTCCTGTGTGGCGCTTGTCCTTGGCTGGTTCTATGGCCCGTTTCTGTCGATTGTTGGTTTGCTCGGAGCCTCGCTGGCCCCGTTTCTTATCGGCGGGGCCAGTACGGCTCCGAATTTCTTATATGCCTATTTTGCCCTTATTTGCCTCGTCGGATTGGCGATTGATACGGTGAAACGCCGTGCGTGGGTTTCGGTTTTGTCGATAGTTGCGCCCTATTTTGCGGCAATGGTTTTGTTTCAATCGGGCACTACGGAAGGCGTTTATTTCTTGGCGTTTGCCCTGATTGTTGCCGCGGGCGCCACGGCCATCCCCGTACGAACCCTATATCCCAACCACGAAGGCACATCCGTTGGGCAGGCGGTTTGGCGTCTTGTCCGAAAGGATTTCTCGTCGTCAATGGAGACGCTGCCGACCGTTGAGTTCCCGACGCGGCTGGCGTTCGGTACGTTTGTTGCGGCCCTTGTCGTCATTCTAGCAGTTGGGGCGGATGCTCCGAATGCGACCACCGCGTGGGCGGCCATTGGCGCGGCTATGCTCCTGTTTGTGGCCACTAATTTCTGGCTCCGTGCAGCACCCGCTCTTTGGGAATTGGCGATGGGGCCTGTGGTGGTGTTTCTGGCCTTGATCACCCTTGAAGGGATCAATCGAGGGCCGTTGCTCGCGGAATTTAAAGCGGGTCTGACGCGCGCTCCAGAGACCTCCCTTCCAACAACCGTTTACGTTCTCGTCGCGCTCGGAATCGCGATGAGCTGCGTGCTTTTTTGGCTGGGGAACAACCGCAAAAATGGTCGTTTTGCCTTGAGCGTCGGTGCCGCAGTTACGGCCAATGCCACGCTTGTTGCGCTCGAAGCGTTTTGGCAACCCGTGTATGTTTTAACCGCGAACCTATGGGCCGGTATCGCGATGTTTGTCGCCGCGTTGATGGTCGGCATGGCGCATCGGGTCGCCCGCTTGGACAGCCCTGATAAACGCCGCGCGACCATCTTTGCGATGTCGGCCCTCTCCCTGATAAGCTTTGCGCTTACGATAATGTTGTCACAAGCGGCGTTGACGGTGGCCTTGAGCGTTATGGTGCTACTTGCCGCTCTTCTTGAGCGTAAATTCGACATGCGGCGGTTGGCGTATTTTGTTCAGGTCGGCACGATCGTTGTCTCTTACCGGTCCTTTGTCGACCCTGGATTTTGGTGGATTTACCGTGTTTCGACGCTGGAATTCTCTTTGGTTGCGATTGCAATTCTTGGATTGATCGCGGCGACGTTTGTCGTCCTGAGAACCCGAGACCAGAAAGGCGCGCTTCTGGTTGTGGAATCTGCGTTCTGGAGTCTTGCGGCCATGTTTGCCAGTGTCGGCCTCGCGCGTTTGGTGGATTATTTGGGCGGCGGCGATGAAATCACGGTTTCGTTGGCGGCCTTGGTGGTTTGGGTCTCGGCGGCCAATCAGTTGTACCGCGCAAAGCATGGCGCGCGCATGTTCCGGATCGTGCGGCTTGTACTTGCTTGGATCTTTGGCATTTTGGGAACAGTGTTGATGCTCGTCGAACTGATTATTTTCAATCCAGTTTGGGGCTTAGAAGCTAAGTCCGTTATCGGCCCTATCCTCCTAAACTCTTTGATCATTGGCTATGGTGGTTTGGCCTGCCTCTTTGGATTTATCGCATGGAGTATGACGCATCTGAAGCTGCGGACGCGAAAATTCTATGCAGGGCTTGCGACCCTCTATGCGGTGATTTTCGCCGCGCTTGAAGTCCGCCATATCTGGTGGGGCGGCGATATGGAAGACTACCAAGGGGTGTTTGATGGGGAGTTATATAGCTATACCATCGCGATGCTTTTATCCTCGGCGGCGCTTTTATTCTATGCGTTTTCCCGTCGCAATTTGATGCTGCGGCGTTTTGCTATGATCGGCATTGGTCTCACGATTGCGAAGGTCTTTCTAATCGATATGTCAGGGCTTGCGGGCCTCATTCGGGTCGCTTCCTTCCTTGGCCTCGGGTTGTCACTTGCGGCGCTTGCGTGGATCAACGGCAACATGACGCGGCAGTGGGATCGCAGTCCAAATCAAAACGACAACAGTTAGCATTCAGATAGGGTTGTATCTCTCGCATGACGGGCCTAAAGAGCGCGGTTCCTGCGGACGATAAAGGTGCCAGACGATGAATGCTTTGGGAATTGATTTTGGGACATCCAACTCTGCGGCGGGTGTTTTGGTCAACGATAAACCTTTCTTGATTGAGGTTGAGGCGGGCGAGAAAACATTGCCAACAGCCGTGTTCTTTCCCCAGAATTCGGCGGAAATGCGGATCGGAAGTGCAGCCAACCGCGCCCTAATTCAAGGCGAAGAGGGGCGTTATATGCGCGCCCTCAAGAGCGTCCTTGGGACGTCTTTGATGCATGAAAAGCGTCGGATAATGGGCGCCGAAATGACGATCAGCGATATTATCGCGCGGTTCCTTGAGGTGTTGAAAACTCGGGCCGAGGCCCAATGTTATACGACATTTGAGCGGGCGCTTTCGGGGCGTCCCGTGCGGTTTCACTCCAAGGATGAGGGGCGCAATACGCAGGCGCTGGCCGATCTGACGGAATGCTACCTAAAGGCGGGTTTCAAAGAAGTATCCTTCATGCCGGAGCCCGAAGCCGCGGCCTTGGCCAGCCATGCGCGCCAAGATGGTAGCCTTGGATTGGTGGTTGATATTGGCGGCGGGACCTCGGATTTCACGGTGTTTCGCACGCAAGCTGGCACGCAGGAAATTTTGGCGAGCCATGGTGTGCGACTTGGAGGAACCCATTTCGATAAACGGCTCAGCGTGCGCCATGTGATGCCACTTTTGGGCAAAGATTCCTTGATTGGCAAAGAATTCGGAGAGGGCGCATTGGCCGCCCCGAGCGCGATATTTCAAGACTTGGCGACTTGGGAGAAAATCCCGTTTCTCTATACGCAACAGACACGGTTGGCGATGGCGAAGCTTGGGAAGCTGGCACTTGAACCCGTGTTGTTTTCACGCCTGCTCACGGTACTAACCGAGGAGTTGGGGCATGAGGTCGCCTTTGCTGTCGAGCGGGCTAAAATTCTGGTGAACCAAGAGGACCGCTCCGACGCGCGAATTGATATGAAAATGATTGAAGCGGGCCTCTTTGCCGTCATGTCAGACCAATCCATGGCGGACTCCCTTGCGGAATATGGCGCGGATATTCGCGATGCAGCCAAGGAAACGCTCGTGTTGGCTGGCGTGTCGGAGGCCCAAATCGAACAGGTCGTTTTTGTTGGGGGTTCAAGTCTTATGTCGATCGTGGATGACGGCATGCGGGCCGTATTTCCCGCCGCTGAGTTCATGTATTCAGAGGCCTTTACCGGTGTTGTCGACGGGCTTGCTATAGCGGCGTCCCGTCAAAGCTAAGCTGGTTAGCCAGACCGGAGGGGCAGCCGGACGAGCGAGGCAACCGCAAAAAAAATCGCGACCACACAAACGATAGTGGGGCCTGCCGGCGTGTCGTAAATCAAGGCCGCTTGTAGTCCCAACACGACGGATGCCGCGCCAATTGCTATGGCAATAAATGCCATGCTTTCGGGTGTTTTGGCAAAGGGGCGCGCGGCGGCGGCGGGCATGATGAGCATCGCTGTGACCAGTAAAACTCCGACAACCTTGATCGCAACAGCCACAACTAGTGCCAGCGCGATAGTGAGGATTAGTTGTTCGCGTTTGGGGTTGATTCCGCTGGCATAGGCCAAGCCTGGGCTTAAAGTCGAGGTGAGAAATAGAGACCAACGCCAGACCAAAAGCGCGAGGATAACGGCTGCGCCGCCCCAAATTGCGGCTAAATCCATGGTCGTTACAGCAAGGATTTCCCCAAAAAGATAGGCCATAAGATCGACCCGCACACCATCGATAAATGAGATCGCGACGAGGCCAAAAGCGAGCGCGGAGTGGGACAAAACCCCGAGGAGGGAGTCCGTTGAATGGTTGCGGCCACTGAGGGTTGAGACGAGGATTGCCATCAGGAGAGCGACGGCAAGGACGCTTGCGAAGACCGAGATGGAAAACCCGAGCGCGATTGCGACGCCGAGGATCGAGGCATGTGCAGTTGCGTCGCCAATATAGGCCATCCGCCGCCAGACAACGAAACACCCAAGTGGTGCGGCCGCAAGCACAAGACCGAGGCCGGCCAATGTGGCGCGGAGCATGAAATCATCCAGCATTTTGATTCTCGTGGCCACAGTTTGGGCCGTGTTCATGGTCGTCGTGGCTGTGGCTATGTTCGTGGCGGTACAGCGCAAGTGCGCCCCCCGTTCCGGTGCCAAAGAGCGCACGGTATTCAGGTGCCGAGGCCACGATATCGGGTGTTCCGTGGCAGCACACATGACCGTTGAGACAGACGACGCGATCGGAGGCGGCCATCACAACATGCAGGTCGTGGCTGACCATTAAAACGGCACATCCGAGTTGCGAGCGCACGTCTTCGATCTGTTGGTAAAAGGAAGCCGCTCCGGGTTGATCGAGACCCTGTGTGGCTTCGTCGAGAATAAGCAAGTTGGGTTTATGGAGCAATGCCCGCGCAAGCAGCACGCGTTGAAGTTGCCCCCCCGAGAGGTCGGCCATCGCGGTGTCGGCGATATGTCCAGCGCCGCCAGCGTCCAACGCCGCAGTGACCTCCGCAAGGGGGTGGCGTGTTGGCAAGCTGAGGAAGCGTTTCACAGAGAGCGGCAGGCTGGGATCAAGTTGGAGTTTTTGCGGGACGTAGCCGATCTTGAGGTTTCCCGCCCGCGTGATTTTTCCGTCGCTCGGGATCGCGCCAATAAGCGCCCGCAGAAGGGTGGTTTTGCCCGAACCGTTCGGTCCCACAAGAGTGACGATTTCGCCTTTTTCAATGTGAAAATCGACGGCATCCAGCGTTGTTTTTGACCCAAATTTTACCGTGAGCTTTTCTGTGGAGATCAGTTTCATACCGTGTCCGATTGGCAATTTGGGCACAGACCGAGCGCCTCAACAACGGTGCGTTCAATTTTGAAACCGAGGTCGCTTGCCTGTTCATTTAGCAGAGGGGCGCAGAAGGTTTCGACGACACCATCGCATTTTTTGCAGATTAGAAAGGCGGGCGCATGATGCTCTCCGGGATGCATACAGGCGGCAAAGGCGTTTAGGCGTTCGATCTTATGGGCAAAGCCATTGGACACCAGAAAATCAAGCGCACGATAGGCGACAGGAGGTTGGGAGCCCAAGCCTTCGGTGCGCAGATGGTCGAGAATTTCATAGGCCCCGAGAGCACGATGTTCGGTCAGTAGGATTTCCATCACGCGTCTGCGGACGGGTGTGAGTTGGAGCTTCTGCGCGCTACATTGCGCCTCAACCGACGCGATGCCGGACACGATGCAATCCTTGTGGTCGTGGTGTTCAAATCCATGGGTCGACATAAGATCTCAGTCTGTTGGGTTCCTGCTTGTAATGTTATATTATTACATATAAGTCGAGGCCAAATTTAGTTTTAGAGGAAAAAAAGTTGAAAAATCTATTACCCGTATTCGTTGCCGCCATCGTTTTTGGACAATCCGCACATGCCAAGGCGCCCAATGTCGTGGTTGATATCGCGCCGATCTATGCAATTGCCGCGCAGGTTATGGAGGGTGTTGGGACGCCCACATTGATAGTGGAACAAGCGGCCTCGCCGCATGATTTCTCATTGCGCCCGTCACATGCACGCGGACTTCAAAACGCGGACGTTGTTTTTAGTGTCAGTCCCGACCTAACGCCATGGCTTGTGAAAAGCTTGGAGACTTTGGCCAACGGGGCCGAAATTGTGTTCTTGGCAGAGGTTTCAGGGACGAATTTGTTGGAGGCACGCGAGGAGGAAGAGCACGCCGATGAGGAAGAGCACGCCGATGAGGGGGGGCATGCGCATGGTGAATTTGATCCCCATAGTTGGCTTGACCCAGAAAATGCGGTGCTCTGGGCGGGGGAAATGGCGCGTATTCTGACGGAAATTGACCCTGAAAACGGGTCGGTATACAAAGAGAATGTTGCGACTTTTGAAGCTCAGATGGCCGCGCTTGCGCAGGGTATCCAAGAGGGGTTTTCCGATCTCGGCGGAGTGGAATACTTTGTGTATCATGATGCATTTCAGTATTTTGAAAAACGATTTGATGTCCCCTCCTTTGGGGCGATAACAGATACAGAAGCTGTTGATCCAGGGCCACGCAGGCTACAAGAGGTGCGCGACAAGATCGCTCAGTCGAACGTCAAATGTTTGGCTGTTGAGCCCGGGTTTAGGTCGGGAATCCTTGACGCGATTGCCCCAAATGGTGGGCTGGACATCGTGCAAATGGATCCATTGGGGGCGACCTTGCCTTTAGACAAAAACCTATATGGCGCGACGCTCGCAAATATGGCGCAGGCGCTGGCCGCGTGCCTTAAGCGTTAAGCTCGCGGAAGCGGGCGGCGCGCCTCAACGCGCGTGCCCTAGTCCCACACGACACTATCCAAAAGAGTGCGCCGCGCGGTTTTCAGGTGGGCCGTGAACCCAATCTTTGCCGCTTCCTTGTTGCCCGAAAGGAGCGCTCGAATAACCACCAGATGCTCCTTGGCTGCCTGCATATTGCGCTCTTTCTCGTAGGTTTTATTCCACCGGTAATGAAAGTGGAAAATCAGCGAAATGAGCACATAGAAATCGGAGATGAACCGGTTGCCAAGCTTTTCTATAAGCACACGGTGGAAGCGCTCATCTAGGCGGGAAAATTTGAGGTAGTGGGTGTCGATATTCTCGAGTAAATCAACGTGAGCCACCTCAAGCGCTTGTAGCTCTGCGCGGGATTCAGCGGACATGGGAGTTTCACAAAAATTCCGCAGCGTCCGAAGCTCAAATATTTCGCGCACGTCAAACAACTCCTCGGCGAAATCACGGGTGAAGCCAAGGAGCACCCAGTGGCGATTGGGTTCTTTCTCGATCAAGCCAAAACGGGAGAAGCGGATGAGATATTCGCGGATCGCTGACGAACTAACGCCGAATTCTCTTGCCAATTCACTTTCTCGAAGGACCGACCCAGGTGCCAAATCGCCACCAAGAATATAGTCCATAAAAAGAGTGTCGACTTTTTCACTGGCCGAGCGTGTTTCCTCAATTGCGAAATAGTCGATAGGGGCGGGCATGCGAAGAACGGTTTTTAACCGGCCGTCCCAATGAATAATCTTGGTTTGATCTAAATGCTCCAAAACGACCCGAATTGTCGTGCGGCTTGTTTTAAGTTTTTTGGCAAGTTCGGTTTCTGGGGGCAGTTGGCTGGCGATATCATGGTCGCAAATATAATCCAAACATCGGTTGTAAGCTTCTTTGTAAACACTATTGCTGCGCGACACGGATGGCTCTCAATGCTGGCTACTCAGGGTGTGGTGGTATGTTTCAATCACAAATTTTTGTTGTTGGCAAAAAGTTTTCTTGGTGAAGTTGGGCGGCGAATTCCCGACCAGTTAGGACACTAGTATGGGGTGGTCAAAATTTCGAGTTATTGATTTGCATGCGCGCAGTACAGCCTCTGCAAATACTGATGGTCCTGCATCATTGACCCGAGGACTTCCCAGAAGCTATGCCACATAGGAAGGGTTGCGGCAAGTTTTTATTGCATAAAAATACATATCGGTGTTGTTCGAACATGTGCTACGAGATAGCCTTCACAAGAACGCGGCGAGAAAGCGTTGGCGAGGGGTTACTTCCAAGGTTAAAGGCCAATGATTTTGAATAAATGGGATGAAAAGAATGAATAAAGCGACCGAAACACCTATTTTTCAGTTTGGAACAAGTCGATTTTTACAAGCGCATGCGGATCTTTTTATCGACGAGGCCTTGAAGTGCGGGGAGGCTGTGGGAAAAATTTCGGTAGTGAAAACCACGGGGGATTCCTCAAGAGTGGCGCGCCTTGAGGGCTTGACCCAAGTTGATGGATATCCAGTGCGCATCAAGGGTTTGCAGGGAGGAGTTCCGATCGACAGCGAGCAACGTATTCAATCGGTTGCGCGCACATTTACGACCGCACAGAACTGGGAAGCGTTGGTGGCGTGTTTTGTTTCCGAAGCACAGTATGTCATTTCCAACACGGGGGATCGCGGGTTTGCAACGCAGCCTGCGGACGGCGGAAATACTTTTGATCAAGCGATGTCCTACCCTGCGAAATTGGAACTGCTCCTTCGGGCCCGCTTTGAGGCGTCGGCGTGGACATTGACGGTGATGCCTATGGAGTTGATCGTCAAAAACGGTGCGATTTTGAAGGCCCGCGTGCTTGAACTCGCGTCGGGGCAATCGCCGCAGTATTTGGAATGGTTAACATCAGACGTGCTTTGGATGGACTCGCTTGTGGATCGGATTGTCTCTGAGCCGCTTGAGCCCGCAGGGGCGGTAGCCGAACCCTACGCGCTTTGGGCGGTTGAATATCAGGCCGGATTTGTCGCGCCCTGCGTTCATCCGTGCATTGATATCGTTGACGATTTAGAAACTCCCGAGGCTTTGAAGCTGTTTATCCTCAATTTAGGGCACACGTATTTGGCCGACAATTGGCGTGCCGAGGAAACACCCCCAGCTTATGTCCGAGAGTATCTTGATAATGCTACTGTCTTGGCTGATCTTAACGATTTATATGAAGCTGAGGCTATTCCAGCCTTCACAGCTGCAGGCCTTGAAGAAAAAGCCCGCGCTTATGTGGAAACGACGATTGATAGGTTTCGAAACCCGTTTTTGGATCACAAGATCGCCGATATCGCGGGAAATCACGCTGAGAAAATCCAGCGCCGCATTGCAGATTTTTTAGCTTGGGCGCACAAGAACGGCGATACCAGTCTGAAGCCGCGACTAGAAAACATTGTACAAAAAGCAAAAGAGGAATCGTAATGTTCGCCAAACGTAGAGTTGGGAAAACCGAAGTCGAAACAAGTCTTGTGTCATTTGGCACGACGGGTATTGCAAACATTTTTGTCGAGGTCTCGGAGGAGGCTGCGCAGGCGGTTTTGGAGGCGGCGTGGCAAAGTGGCATTCGTTATTTTGATACCGCGCCACACTATGGCCGCGGGCGCGCAGAGGCGCGTTTAGGGGTTTTTTTGGCTACGAAATCGCGAGATGAGATTGTTATCTCAACCAAAGTTGGGCGCGTTTTGCGGCCAGGAAAACAACTGGCCGTCGCCGAAGATTTCGTTAATCCACTCCCGAATGACGTGCATTATGATTATTCCGCGAAAGGCTTTGAAGAGAGCCTTGCCAGCAGTGTGGAGCGCCTTGGAACCGATCGGATTGATATCGTTTTCGTACACGATATCGGCGTTGTGACACATGGTGCGGGGAATGCTGCTCATATGAAAGACCTCTTGGAATCGGGTTTGCCCTATCTTGAGAGCCTTAAAGAACAGGGGAGAATCGGGGCCTATGGTCTGGGCGTGAATGAAAATGAGGTCTGTGTGGAGGTGCTAAAATCCCACCCCTTGGATGTTATTTTACTCGCTGGACGCTGGACCTTGCTAGATCGGACCGCCGAAGCCGAATTGATTCCGATGTGCCGTGAAATGGGCGTGAGCCTCGTATTGGGCGGGGTTTTCAACTCGGGTATTTTGGCGACGGGGCCGACGGAGGGCGCTCGTTTCAATTATGCTCCGGCAAGCGCCGACATTCTGGCGCAAACGCGTGCCTTGGAGGAAAAATGCGCTGCCTTTGATGTTCCACTTGCGACGGCCGCCTTGCATTTCGGGTTTTCAAAACCCGAAGCTGCGAGCGTTTTAATCGGGACGGGAAAAGTCTCCTCCCTCACGCGCAATTTGGAAGCCATCCAAGCGCCGTTCCCCGAAGCCTTGGCTAAAGAGGTTTTCTAAAACGCGCGCGGGGGATTTCTTGGTTGCCGCGCGGGGAGACTTGTATAAAACAGGGGCTTGCCAATATATCCGGTGCGTACCGGAGCTTTCTGCGCTGTGAAATAAGGTGATTAAAATGACGAAAAGCTATGTGACGACGCCCATCTATTACGTAAATGCGGCCCCTCATTTGGGACATGCGCATACGACCGTCATGTGCGACATCCTCATTCGCAACAGGAAAGCCAACGGGGTTGAAACGCGATTTTCGACGGGGTGCGATGAGCACGGCCAAAAGAACCAAGAGTCCGCCGAAAAGCTGGGCTTGCCCGTAGATGAATACCTTGATCTGCGCTCGGCGGAATTCAAGAAAGCGTTTGATTTGTTGAACGTGGATTACGACTATTTTGTCCGCACCAGCCGCCCGTTCCACAAAGAGCGCGTGGCCCAAATGGAGCAATCCATGATGGACGCGGGCTTGATCATCAAGAAGGAATATTCGGGGATTTACTGTAAGGGCTGCGAGCAGTTCAAGACGGATTCTGATCTGAATGAGGACGGGCAATGCCTTGACCACTCGAACCTTTTTGTCGAGGAAATCACTGAGGCGAATTACTTCTTTCCGATGGAGCCTTTCCGTCAACGCTTGTTGGATCACATCGCGGAAAATCCCGATTTTGTGCAGCCACAGAAGTTTTTGACCGAGCTTAAAAATATGCTCAAAGACCCGCTCGAAGATCTGTGTATTTCGCGGCCAAAATCGCGGGTTTCCCTTGGCGTTGAGCTGCCGTTTGACTCTGATTATGTGACCTATGTTTGGTTTGATGCGCTGATCAACTACCTCACGAACTTGGGCTGGCCGGATAATAATTACCAAGACTACTGGGCCGAAGTTGAGCATGTGATTGGCAAGGATATCCTTAAAACACATGGGGTATACTGGCCGATCATCCTTATGGGCATGGGCGAAACCCTTCCTAAGAAACTCTCGGTACACGGGCATTGGCTGGGAAGTGGCGGCGTGAAAATGTCCAAGTCGCTTGGCAATGTTGTGGACCCGTTGGTTGTAGTTGAGAAGTTCGGCGCGGATGCGCTGCGCTATTATCTTGCGCGCCATATGCGGGCCGAAAACGACAGCCAGATTTCTGTGGAATTGATCCAGACCGCGTATAATGGCGAGTTGGGAAATAAGGTCGGAAACCTGCTGTCGCGGGCGGCTAAATTCGCCTCCGATCGGTTGGACGGCAAAGTGCCTGCGAAGGGGGCTTTGACGGCGGAAGATGACGCCGCACGGGCCGCAGCGATGAAGGCCGCACTTGGGTTTGCCAATGTGTTTAAGCTGGCGGAAATTTCGTCCCGCACCGAAGCTTTGATCGTGGCAGCAGACGAGTTGAATACCTATTTCACCGAGCAAGCGCCGTGGAAGTTGCTCAAAGATCCAGAAACTGAAGCGCGGGGACAGACTGTTTTGTATGTGACGCTTGATAGTTTGCGGGTGTTGCTGGAGGCCTTCCGTCAAATCATTCCTGTGTCGGCAGATAAAGCCTTGGCGATTTTGGATTGCCCGATTGAAGTGGGGCCTATTTGGACCCCGAAATTGGATCGCTTGCAGAGCGGTGCGCAGTTTGGGGAAGTTATTCCGCTGTTTCCGCGCATTGCCGATTGAGGCGATAAATGGTCGAAAGTTTAAAAAAGGGCGCCTCGAAAAGGCGCCCTTTTTAAATTCTTTAAAGTTTTTAAACTTCGGTTGAAACCATCCCGATGCGTGCCATTTCGACCCAATAGTCGGGGAATGTTTTTCCGACGCAATTTGGGTCTTGGATAATGATGCCCTCCACCCGAATGGCCGCGAGGGCGAAGCACATGGCGATGCGGTGATCGTTGAATGTGCGGATTTCGGTGGTTGCGGCATCGGGTTTGATGTCGGGTGCGCCGTTTACCAAAAGATCGTCGCCCTCGACGGTGGCCAAAGTGGCGTTGATTCGGGTGAGGCCTTCGCGGAGGGCTTCGACGCGGTCGCATTCTTTGACGCGTAGATTTTTCAATCCGATAAAGCGCACCGGTGTTTCGTTGAAGGCCGCCAAGACAGCCAATGTTGGGACGGCGTCTTGCATTTGAGAGCCGTCCACGACGGCGGGCATGTGGGGGAATTGGCGGATGACGTCGAGCGCTTTGGCATCGGGCTGGGCGGTTTCGCCTTCTTTGGTGTTGGAGATTGTGACCTCGCCCTTGGAAAGCGCGTCGGCAGCCCAAAGGTAGGTGCAGGCGGAGTAGTCGGGTTCGACCGCATAGTCGGGCGCGCGATAGTCGCCAGCGGGAACGATCCATTTGCCCGCGGGGTCGGTTTCGACGGTGACGCCAAATTCCTGCATGATGCGGGTTGTGACATCGAGGTAGCCTGCGCCGTCGAGGCCATTGGCGTTTTTGAGAGCGATTGTGAGGCCTTTTTCAAGGCGGGGTGCAATCATCATCAGGGCGGAGATATATTGGGTGGAGAGGCCAGCGTCGATTTCAACATCGGTGGCGAGGTTTTTGGCGCCACCGGTGAGGGTGACGGGGGGGCAGCCCGTGGCGCTTGAGGCGGTGAAGCCAAGGTCGTTGAGGGCGGAAATGAGGGGCTGGATGGGGCGGCGCTGCATGTCTTCGTCGCCGTTGAGGACGGTCGTGCCATCGGCCAAACAGGCAGCGGCGGTGAGGAAACGGGCGGTTGTGCCCGCGTTGCCGACGAAAATCTCGCCTTTTGGGGGGACGAGTTTGCCTGTGCTTTTGACGATGGTTTCGACGGGGTTCACGGCACTGACCGAGACACCGAAATCGCGCAGGGCTTGGGCCATAAGCTCGGAATCCTTGCTTACTAAACAGCCTGTGAGTTTGGTTTCGCCCACAGAGAGGGCGGCGAGCAAGAGGGCGCGGTTGGTGATGGATTTGGAACCGGGGACGGCGACGGAGCCTTTGAGGGTCTGGTCGTTGACGGACAAAAGGATCTTGGTGTCAGTAGAGGGGTGCGTCATTTGGAGATCCTTGCTGTTGGCGGTCATGCCTGTTTTACGCAGGCGTGCGCGGTGTCGCAACAGGGGATTCCGAGGCTGGGAGGTTTCAGCCTCGGAAAGATGTTGAGGGTTAGCGTGCGGCCCAAAGGGCGCCGCGTTCCATCAGGGTTTTCATCTCAGGGACGTTAAATTCATCCGCGATGTGGCCCAAGGCAGAATAGAAGACGCGGCCCTTGCCGAAGCGGCGTTTCCAAGCGACGGGCATGGTGACACCGTCGATTTCGTCAAAACGGCTGCCGTCGAATGTGGTGGTTGCGAGGACCTCAATCGAGGGGTCGATGTGCATGTAATATTGCTCGGAATGGTAGGCGAAATCGCTAAGACCTGCTGTGATCGGATCGTCGGTTTTGACGATTTGGATGGTGTAGTCGATGATATCGCCCGGATGGGCAACCCATTGGCCACCAGTCATAAATTGATAGTCTGGTTCGTTGCGGAAACTGTCGCACATGGTGCCGTGGAAGCCCGCAAGGCCCGACCCAGCGCGCACGGCGGCGAGGAGATTAGTGAGCTCTTCTTTCTCGATGGTCGACATGGTGATGACCGGCATGATGAGGTCAAAACGACCCAAATTTGGGTCGGCGAAGGCTTCGGTGGAGGCGTCGAGGGTGACGTCGAAACCTGCGGCTTCGAGGGTGGATTTCATGACGTTTGCGCTGGCTTCGGGGGTGTGGCCTTCCCAGCCACCCCATACGATGAGGGCAGTTTTCTTGGACATTAGATTTTCCTTTTTAGAGTTGGCCAAAGGGCAATTGGTCGGAGAGAGCGGCGGGGCGGGAACATTGGTGTTTGAGGGAGATTCGACGGCCCGTTTCGGCGGATTTCAGGATGGATTCCATAGCTTCGAGGACATGGAGCGAGAGTTCGAGGCTGGCGCGGTGGGGGCGGCCGTCAAGGATGGCTTGGGCCATGTCCGCAAGGCCGATGACGCGGTAATTTCCGTCGCCGTATAGGTGGGATTGGGGGAGGGTTTCCCAGTCGCCTTTGCCTTTGCTGACCTGAATGTCGCCCTCAAAATGATTGGGGTCGGAGACGATCATGGAGCCTTTGGAGCCGTAGAGTTCGATGTGATTGTGATCGTGTTTATGGACGTCGAAGCTTGTTGTGAGGGTAACTTGGGCGCCGCAGGTGAAGCTCAGGATTGCGGAAATATGGGTTTCGACATCGACGTTGAAAACCTCCGCTTGGCGCGGGCCAGAGGCGATTTCGCGCTTGGCGTAGGAGGCTTTTGCGACGCCTGTGACGGCCTCGATGGAGCCGATCATGTTGATGAGGGCAGTGATGTAATAGGGGCCCATATCCATGAGGGGGCCGCCGCCGGATTGATAATAAAAGTCGGGGTTTGGGTGCCACGCTTCGTGGCCGGGGCACATCATATAGCAGGAACCCGCGAGAGCCGCGCCGATGGTTCCCGCGTCGACGGCGTCGCGGGCAGTTTGGTGTGCGCCGCCAAGAAATGTGTCGGGGGCGCAGCCGACGCGGAGGTTTTTGCGCTTGGCGAGGGCGGTGAGTTGGGTGGCTTCATCGACGGAAATGGCGAGGGGTTTTTCGGAGTAAGCGTGTTTGCCAGCTTCGAGGATTTTGAGGCCCACAGGCACGTGGTGTTGGGGGGTTGTGAGGTTGAGGATCAGCTCAATTTCGGGGTCGGCGAGCATGTCGTCGACCGTAAGGGATTGAATTCCATAGGTTTCGGCCTTGGCGGATGCTGCGTCCATATTGATGTCGGCGCAGGCGACGATGGAAAGAACGGGGAATTGGGGCGCGGCTTTGAGATAGGCGTCGGAGATGTTTCCGCATCCGATAACGCCGACCTTGATGGTGTCTTTCATAGTGCCTCCTGCGCGATCCATGGCGCTTTGTAGAATTCCTTGAGCACAAGCGCTGTGGCCCCGAGCGCGACATGTTGCAGGTCTAGGGGCAGGAATTCGAGTTTTGTGGTTTGGAAATTATCTGTGGTCGCGTTGGCGCGAATGCTTGTGGTGATTTCCTGCGCGTATTTGGTGAGGAAAGAGGCGCTTTCGCAAGTTGTGACCAAGGTGTCGGGGTTAAACAGGTTCACGGCATGGGCGAGGGATTGGCCAAGGATGTCAGCGAGGGGTTTTGCTTGGGAGGGCGCGAGGTTTGAGAGGATTTCGCCTGTCGTTTTATGTGAATGGAATGCTTTTGTTAGGGCGGATTTCGAGAGGTAGGCTTGGGCGCAATCGGTTTGGCCGCAGGCGCAAATTTCGGCTGATCCGCGCACTTTGGTGTGGCCCAACGCGGGTCTTAGTTTTGAGGTGTTTTGGGCAGAGTCGGGCGGGAGGAAGCACATTTCTAGGATGTCATTCAGGACGACGACGGCGCAGCTTTTTTCAGCGCGGTCGTACCATTGCTTCTTGAGGGCGAGAAGCTCGGCGTGGTTTTCGAGGAAGATGGCGAGGCCGGTTTTCTCGTGAAGGGCTTGGGGGAGGTGCGGGGCGATTTTTGCGAAGTCGGCACCTTTGGCACAGGTTCCTGTGCGGGGGTCGATTAGGCCTGAAATGCCAAGGCAGAGGCCGTTGACTTTTCGGCTGTCGATATTTGCGGCGGCGCAGGCCTCAAGGAGGTGGGAGGCGATGAAATCAGTGAGAGCGTCGGGAGGTAAGTGCAAGAAATCCTTTGAGTGATGGGCCGTGAGGATGACATCGCCGCGAAAGTTGGCGAGGGTGAGGGTAAGGCCATTTTCCGTCAATGCGGCACCAAACGCATAGGCCGCATCGGCAACGAGGGCCAAGTTTACGCGGGGGCGGCCACGGGAGGCTTCGTCGGTGTGGCTGACCTCGATGAGGCCCGTTTCAAGGAGGCCGCCAGTGATTGCGGAGACGGTTGTACGACTGAGTTGGGTGAGATCGGTGATTTCGACGCGGGAAATAACTTCGTGTTTGCGAATCGTCTCAAGGACGCTGAACTTGTTGATTTCGCGCATTAATAAGGGGTCTGAGGTTTTGAGAACCATTCAGGAATCCATTTAGTTTGGAGTCCTGAATAAATATTTTCGGCGCATTTTTCAAGCAGAGTTTCAGCAGATTAGAGGCTGTCTGTGTCGAGATAGATCGGGAGGTGGTCGGAGGCCTTGCGGGTTGTGTCGGATGTGAACACGCGACATTCGGAAGAAACGACCTCACGCGAGACGACAAAACGGTCGAGGGGCAGTTTGGGGCGGGCGGTGTGAAAACTCGGCCCTGGTGTGAGGACGTCGAACTGTTTTTCAAAGACCTGACAGGCGGCACCGTGCATGCGCCATTCGTTAAAATCACCGGCAAGAACGCAGGGAGTTCCCGAGGGCATACTCGCCATATAATCCGTCAGTGCGGCCGCTTGTTTTGCGCGCATTGTTGTTTGTAAGCCAAGATGTGCGCCGATGACGCGGAAGGGTTTGGACCCTCTGGCTTGAAAAAGGGCGGAAACCGCACCGCGCGGTTCAAACGAGGGCAGGGGGACGCGCTCAAAGGAGAGGAGTTCGACGCTTGGCCCGTAGAGGATCGCGTTGCCATGCCAGCCGACACTCAATGGGCGCTCGGCGATATCGACGAAATCGTACTGAATTCCGTCTGGATCAACAGGCGAAGGGAGCGTGCCTTGTCGGGAGCCCACCCGTTTGTCGACCTCTTGCAAAAGAACAATGTCGGCGGAAATTTCACGGAGAACTTTGAGAATTCGGTCGGGATCGCGCTTCCAGTCAAGGCCGACGGATTTACGGATATTATAGCTGGCGATGCGCATTTTAAATCATTCGTCTTTGAAAGGTCGGCGTAATGGTGACGTATGACGGGGCGAAGCACAAGGTGTCAACACCCATGAAACGTTCCGATATCGGCGAGTCTGCGTACGGCGCTGTAGGGGGGATTTAAGGCCAGTTTGATAGGAATGACCTCTGTCTGGGCCTTGTGCCTTTTGCTCTCAAAACAAGACCACCACCGTTTTTAACGTGCTGTAGTGGGGTGTTTTGGGGCTGCGGATCCCGTGAATGTGGAAAGGGTTATTGATGAACAAAGCGATTACAGAGGGGCTGGTTTTTATGCCGCCGACATTTGCAAACGGGTTGGATGTTTGGTCCTCTCAGAATGGGACGGCGGGGTCGGATACATATGCGGGATCCGGAAATGCGGCCTATGTGCCCGCGGATCAGGATTTTGGCGGCTGTTTGGAATTGTTGAAAACGCAAACGACTCAACAGCTTCGCTGGATGGGTGAAACGCCGATGCTGCCCGGTTGTTATTTGCGCGTCACGGCGCGGGTGAAGGCAATCAGCGGGAATTTGCCTTCGGTTCAGATCGCGGGTTGGGCCGGTGGTGCTGGGGATGCCCATGTTGGGGGCGTTGTCGAAGTAGGACCGACCAAAGCGTTGACCTCCTATGGCGGTATCGTTGCGGTGTCTGCGATTGTCGGCACGGGCGCACGTTCGGGCGTTGATATGGCGTGGGGCATGGCGCCGTTATATGGCCACTTCGGGCTGAACCTGACGGGGGCCAACGGAGCCGTCGTGCGGATTGACGACATCAAAATCGAAGACGTCACCAGCGTGTTTCATCGCACAATGATGGATTGGGTTGATGTGAAGGATTACGGGGCGATTGGCGATGGCGTGACCAATGATGTCGCGGCGTTTGAAGCGGCGGATGCGGCGGCAAACGGGCGGGAGGTTTTGATCTCGGACGGGGTGTATTCCCTTCCGAGCAACGTGACGTTCCAAAACCGCGTGAGATTTCAAGGCTCGCTGACAATGCCCGTAGAGGCACGCCTTTCGTTGACGAAAAACTATAACCTTGGGGCCTATATCGCGGCCTTTGGCGGCGATGAAGTCCTTGCGTTTAAGAAGGCGCTTCAAGCTCTGTTTAATTATACCGACCATGAGTCGCTGGATATGCAGGGGCGCCGGATTGAACTGACGGAACCGATCGACGTTCAGGCGGTGGTTAGCAATATTTCGTCCTTTGCTGTGCGGCGGGTGATTAGAAATGGCCAGTTCAACGTTGTTTCTGGACCGAATTGGAATGATGTGGTGGTGACGTCCATTGCCTCTTATTCCACGGGTAATTCTAATGAGCTCACAAGTGTCGCCAATATTGCGAATATTCAGGTTGGATCGCTGGTTCAGGGCGCGGGTGTGGGGCGTGAAATCTATGTAAAGGCGGTGAATGTCGGGGCGCAAAAGCTGACGTTGAGCCAGCCTCTTTTTGCGGCGGCGGGCACCCAGAACTACACCTTCAGGCGGTTTAAATATGTGCTTGATTTCAGTGGCTTCTCGGGATTGGACAAGTTCGTACTGTCGGATATTGAATTTCAATGCGCGGGGACGGCGAGCGCGATTTTGCTGGCGCCGGACGGATTGACGTTCCAAGTGCGGGATTGCTTTATTACTAAGCCGAAAGATCGCGGGATCACCTCGCCGGGGACGGGATGTCAGGGGATGCTGATTGATCGCTGCCAATTCCTGTCCAATGAACAGAGTACCCGATCACAAGACCGGTCGTCTGTAGCCATCAACGTCAATTCTAACGACTCTAAAATTCGCGATAATCGCGCGGTAAAATTTGGTACTTTTGGCGTTTGGAACGGCACAGGGCACCTATTTTCTGGCAACCATTGGTTCCAAGGCGATGGCGAAACGGACGGTATTCGCAAGGCGGGTCTGGTGTTCACAACTGCTAACCCCAAGGCGACGGTGGTTGGGAATTATGTTGATAACAACTTTATCGAAATCACAAATGAGCATGATTCCTCGCCCGATTTTAACAACGAATTTGCCTTTGGTGGACTGACGATCACGGGGAATATTTTCACGGTAAATGACGTTGCACCGTGGTTCCATTGGATCGTTATCAAGCCTTACGGGGCGGGGCATTATCTCTCAGGGCTGAATGTTTCTGGCAATGTTTTCAGATCGTTGAACGGAAATATTGACCGTGTTGACCATGTAGATGAAACCTATGCAGGGCTTGATATGAATTCGGCGCGCAATGTTATTGTGCAGGGGAACACCTTTAATTTGGTGAACCAGCCGATTTATAATCCCCTGACCTTTAAGCACGTGGAGAATTCGGATTCGGCGAGTTGGGTGGTTTCGACGGAGTCGCATCTTCCCTTTGGGGGCATGACCAAATCGATGGTCGGCCTTGTGCCGGATGGCAAAATTCTGCGCGCGTCCAACACCCATGTGACGGAATTCCCGTACTGCGCCCTCAAGCAAGGCGCGGATCAGGACGAGGTTCGCGTTAAGTGGTCGCAGGCCTGTCGCGGTACCGTTCATTTGACGGTGCGGATGGATAATCCCGTGTAAAAAAGAAAAGCGGGGGTGCGGAAACGTGCCCCCTTTTTGAATTTGGCGTTTTTTCTTCTATCAGCTAGGCTGAAAGGAGAGGAGGACATTTATGCCAATTATTTCCGTCGCCGCCCCCGTTCAAACGGTCATCACTACTTTTGAAATGACCCCGGGTACCTGTCAGGATTTGCTCGACGCACTGACCGACGCCTATGAGGTTTTTATCAGCAAACAACCCGGATTTATTGGGGCTGGGTTGCATGTGAATGATGCGCAAACGCGGATTGCCAATTACTCGCAATGGACGCGGCGCGAGGATTTTCAAGCGATGCTGCGCACGGAGGAAATGCGGGCTCGTAATCGCGCGATTAGCGACCTTTGCAAGAGTTTCGAGCCCGTTATGTATGAGGTGTCAGCAGTTTTTTAACTCTATTCAGGATACTGTGCTTGGCATTGGGCAATCCATGCAGCGGAGGCATCTTGGAGGGAGGATAGTTTGATCTTGAGATCGGCTAGAATGCGCTTTTGTTCGGCGACATCGATTGTTTGCGGAGTTTCTACCGTGCGAGTGTAGGTTTGTGGGCAGGCATAGGCGCGCCGATTCCCGTAATAACAGGTTTCGTAAACCGTGTAGGGCAAATAGGAAATGTCGATGGCATAGCCGCGCGCGATGTTTAACTCGGTTTGTTCCGCCAGAATTGCAACCGTTTGGTACTCGCGCGTGGCGCCGTTGATACAACGTTGCTGTGGCGTGGCGCAGGCAACCAAAACCATTAAGCCCGCGAGCGTTGCCGCCAATCTCAGGTGATTGCTTCTGGGATGAACACGCAAGGCTTTCTCCAATCGGGCCAAATATTCAACGAGGTTAGTCGGTTTTAACGCGCGAGAGAAGCCCTCCCTTTCTAGAACTTAGCTTCGGATTTGCCGCGATAAGCGCGGGTGCCGCTTTTGCCTGCCGTGCTGCGACCACGTTTGTTGTTTGCCGTTTCGCTTGCCGCTTCAATCGCGGATTGGCGGGCCATGGGATCGTTAGAAACGGCAAGTTCGACCGCTTCCAAGCGCCGAACCTCGTCGCGCAAACGCGCCGCTTCCTCGAACTCCAAATTCTCGGCAGCTTTGCGCATATCCACCCGCAAACCGTCGAGATGCGCGGATAGATTCGCTCCAAACAACGGTTTTTCGATGACGGCGGTGACGCGGTTCATGTCGACGTCGCCTTTGTAGAGACCCGAAAGAACATCCTCGACGTTTTTCTTGATGGTTGTCGGGGTGATGCCGTTTGCCAGATTGTGGGCGATTTGCTTGTCGCGCCGCCTGTCAGTCTCGCCAATCGCGCGCTCCATGCTTCCGGTGATACGATCCGCATACATGATGACGCGGCCCTCGGCGTTACGCGCGGCACGGCCAATGGTTTGGATCAGCGAGGTTTCGCTGCGCAAAAAGCCTTCTTTGTCGGCGTCGAGAATGGCGACAAGGCCACATTCCGGAATGTCCAAACCCTCGCGCAGAAGGTTGATGCCGATCAGTACATCAAAGGCCCCTAGGCGCAGGTCGCGGAGGATTTCGATGCGCTCAAGGGTATCAATATCACTGTGCATATAGCGCACTTTGATGCCCTGTTCATGCAGGTATTCCGTTAGATCTTCGGCCATGCGTTTGGTCAAGGTTGTGACCAAAACGCGATAGCCCCCCGCGGTTACTTTGCGGACTTCGTCAAGAAGATCATCAACTTGGGTGGTGACAGGGCGGATTTCAATGATGGGGTCGAGCAGCCCCGTTGGTCGGATGATTTGCTCGGCAAAGACGCCGCCCGCTTGCTCCATTTCCCATTTTGACGGGGTCGCGGAAACGAAGATCGATTGGCTGCGCATGGCGTCCCATTCCTCGAATTTGAGGGGGCGGTTGTCCATACAGCTGGGGAGGCGGAAACCGTGTTCCGACAGCGTGCTTTTGCGACGAAAGTCGCCTTTATACATGCCGCCGATTTGGGGCACGGAAACGTGGCTCTCGTCGGCAAAAACGATGGCATTATCGGGGATATATTCAAAAAGGGTGGGGGGCGGCTCACCCGGGGCGCGGCCCGTGAGATAGCGCGAATAGTTTTCGATCCCGTTGCAAAACCCCTGTGCCTCGATCATTTCAAGGTCGAATTTCGTGCGTTGCTCGATGCGCTGGGCTTCGAGAAGTTTGCCTTCGCTCTCGAATTGTTTCAAACGAATCGCGAGTTCGGATTTGATTGATTTGATCGCCTGAAGCAGGGTCGGGCGGGGGGTCACATAGTGCGAATTCGCATAGACGCGAACCTTTTCGAGCACATCTGTACGCTCACCCGTGAGCGTGTCGAACTCGGTGATTCCCTCAAGTTCGTCGCCAAAGAAGGAAAATCGCCAGCCGCGATCTTCGAGGTGACTTGGCCATATTTCGAGGCTGTCGCCGCGCACGCGAAAAGTTCCGCGCGAGAATCCCGCGTCGTTGCGTTTGTATTGTTGCGCAATGAAGCCGGCCATGATTTCGCGCTGGACATAGGTTTCGCCAGCGACCAAATCCTGCGTCATTTCGGTATAGGTTTCAGGGCTCCCGATGCCATAGATACAGGAGACGGAGGCCACGATAATGACGTCATCGCGTTCGAGGAGGGCGCGTGTCGCCGAGTGGCGCATGCGGTCGATCTGTTCGTTGATCTGGCTCTCTTTTTCGATGAAGGTATCGGAGCGGGCAACATAGGCTTCGGGCTGGTAATAGTCGTAAAATGAAACGAAATATTCGACGGCGTTGTCGGGAAAAAAGCCTTTGAATTCAGCATAAAGCTGGGCTGCGAGGGTTTTATTGGGCGCAAGAATGATGGCGGGGCGTTGGGTCGCCTCGATCACCTTTGCCATCGTAAAAGTTTTGCCCGTACCCGTGGCCCCCAGCAGGACTTGGCTCTGCTCACCGGAGTTTATTCCGTCAACCAGCTCCCGAATGGCAGTTGGCTGATCGCCTGCGGGTGAGAATTCCGAACTCAGCACAAATCGCTTGCCGCCTTCGAGTTTTTTGCGGCCGTTTGGGTTTTGTGGGGTCTGTGGGACGTTCATGAATCAGTTCCTTATTCGCCCACAGATTTGATCACTTTTTGTTCCACTTCAAGGGGGCGGAGGGGGATTTCCGTGCATTTGTTAATAATGTGTTACGTGTTTAGGTTGAATTTTATGCAAAGTAATGCAACTTAAGCGAGTTTTTTACTTGCTTGGGGTAATTCTGGTGCGTAGGTTAACCAAGTAAGCAGCAGAAATGATTGTCGATCTAAGCGCACCCACCCACCCCACCCACCCCGCTCCCAGTTTAGGTCGACAATCTACTTCCCCCCCCCAAGAGAAGATAATTATCATGATGTCGCGCACCTTAACGTGCGTTCATACTTGCAATGCGGGCTGTTTCTTTGCGATAAGACTTCAAGTTTTTCAGGAGACCGCCATGCGCGCCCGTATCTATCAGCCAACCAGAAATGCCATGCAGTCGGGCATGGGAAAATCTAAAGTCTGGGTTCTTGAGTTTGCGCAAGCTTCCGCGCGTGACGTAGACCCATTGATGGGGTGGACAAGCTCCGATGATATGCAGAGCCAAGTTCGGCTTCGGTTCGACAGCAAGGATGCGGCGCTTGAATACGCCCGCGCCAATGGCATTGAGGCGAGTGTTCAAGAGCCAAAAACACGCAAGCCAGTTATCCGTGCAGGCGGCTACGGCGAAAATTTCGCAACGAATCGTCGGGGCGCTTGGACGCATTAAGTCGCGCTGGCGTGAGCCCTCGAACATGGTGGGGCCGTTCCATTTCCAAAAAGATGGGCTGTGTAAACTGAAAATTGCGCATAGTGCGGGGTTTTCCGCTTGAAATTCATGCCCGTCAGGCTATGAAAAGCAAATAGGTGCATCTCGCACCGAACAATGTGGTCCCATAGCTCAACTGGATAGAGCACCTGCCTTCTAAGCAGGGGGTTTCAGGTTCGATTCCTGATGGGATCACCATTTAGCCATTTAATTGTCAGCAGTCGCCTAAAGACAGATTCGACGTCTTCGCGGAGGTGACGAGCCCCGTAGCCTTGCCATTTTTGAGTATGGTTTTTACTGAGTTTGGATTGCGCCTAGATTTGTAAACGCTTTCCTAGTCGCGCCTCTTATTCCTGACTAGCGTTTTCAAGTCAGAGCAATCATGGAACTTTTTATGCGTCAACTCCGTGGCATTCCTCCCTGATTAGAAAGACCATTTATTGCTATTTTGTTCGTGCGGACAGGGAGGGATCCCGGTGGCCTAGAACGTTGAAGACGGTGGATTTTTGACCCACGTTGATTTTAATTTGCGGCCATCCGAGATCAGAATCTTGCGCAATGCATCCGCTAAAAGCGCTTTCGAGATATTTGCGGACACTCGTTGTCGGCTGGGAAGGTGTTCTATCTGCAATATGCCATTTTCATCAAATTTCATTTTTCGCCGTCTAAAATCGCCGGTCTCTAAGAAATCTGCCAAGGCATCTGGTTGATGTTTCCCCAAGGTTAACCTTACCCCTTTCGTAGCAGAGAATAGCGAGCGGTCAGGTTCAATTCTGAGTAACTCACCTGATAGAATGTGAGATAGGGACAAGCGGCAGGTTTTGAATTCCCCGAACCCCATTCAACGGCTTATTCACATCGCGTACTCGCGCTAACAAAAGTTGGACCTTATACAAAACTTGAGGTTCCCCAATTGAAAGCAATTCAGCGTCATTCAAATCGGGAGGCGTGAGCTTTAATTGTATTTGCGATCCCTTTACATTTGATAGCTTGGCTTTCTGACCCGTTTTGTATTTGTGATAAATCTTGCGCGCTGGCGTCATTTCATTGCCACCTGATTTATGGCCCGTGTCAGGTTTTAGAAATTTTACAGGCCTCAATGTACGAAATTGCGGGCAGTACTTCCTATTTAGTTGTAATTCACCCCGTAAGGGATGTTTTATAGAAACTTCACCCTTTATCTTTACAAATATTTGACAAATATAACAGAGGCATTTACAAATTGGAGGAGGCGCATCTGCGTCACAAGATTTTAAAGGGCTGCTCGACATGAAAGAAACTGACGCTGAACTCCACGAAATATTGATGAAAGTCAGTACGGCGACTCTGACAACCGCTATGTTTAAGCGTGGCTTTAAGAATATTTACATCCAAAATATTCATCGTATGAACCCGGGTCCGAATATGGTCGGATACGCTTATACGCTGCGCTATATTCCCGCGCGTGAGGACTTGGACGGGTTGGAAACTTTCGCCGATCCCCAAAATCCACAACGCAAAGGAGTCGAAGAATGCCCAGAAGGCGCGGTATTCGTGATCGACTCGCGGGGTGACGCGAGTGCTGCTTCCGCAGGTGGCATATTGGCGACGCGATTGAGCGTTCTTGGATGTGCAGGCATTGTGACCGACGGGGGATTTCGCGATGCCCCCGAGATTTCGAGGATGTCGATGCCTGCCTATCACAAGCAACCAAGTGCCCCAACGAACTTGACCAAGCATCACGCAATTGGCATTAACGAACCAATTGCTTGCGGTGGGGTTTCGGTGTTCCCAGGAGATATTCTCGTGGGGGATAACGAGGGCGTTGTCGTGCTGCCCAAGCATATTGCCCATGAGGTCGCAAACGAGGCAATTGAGATGACTGCATTTGAGGATTTTGTGCTTGAGCGTGTTCAGGCGGGCGCATCAACCTTCGGACTATATCCGCCGACGGATCCGGCAACAAAGGACTTATACTCAGCGTGGCGAGAAAAGAACAATCGATAGCAGAGATCGACAGTAATACGGCATTTAGAACTGCGGGACGTCCCGTCAGGGATCGAACCCTTTCGGATCGTGCCTACGAACGCATTGTCTCGATGATTGTTTTAGGCGAGTTCGCGGTCGGGGTTAAATTACCGACGGAACATGTTCTTAGTGAGAGTCTTGAGGTGAGTCGGCCAGTTCTGCGGCAGGCTTTAAAGCAATTGCGCGAAGACGGTTTGATCGTGTCGCGGCAAGGGTCGGGATCTTACGTTCAGCGCCGCCCCGACGGCTCAGTGTTGGATTTTGCACCCGTCGGATCGATTGCGGATATCCAAAGAACTTTCGAATTTCGGGCCGCCATCGAAGGGGAGGCCGCGTTTCTTGCGGCCAACCGGCGCACTGATCGGGATTTGCAAAAACTTCAAACGGCCTACGACGAACTTGACCGATGTGTGCAGGCAAACGAGCTTGGCGTGGATGCTGATGAGGCTTTTCATGCGGCAATTTGTGAATCAGCAGACAATCAATATTTCACCTCGGCACGGAATTCCATGAAGGCGAATATCCTCACGGGCATGAATCTTACGCGCAACCTCTCGCTGACAATGCCCGCCTCGCGCCTTGAATTGGTACAGGGCGAGCACTTGGCCATTCTGAAAGCGATTAAGGTGTCTGATGCCGAGGCTGCGCGTTTAGCAATGCGAGTGCATGTTGAAAATGCGCGAAAACGCGTTTTTGACGGCGCTTAGGAAGGTACTTTGTTGAGGCTGTGGGCTTCGAGGAAATCATCGCGACAAGGCGTGAAGGCATCCATCAAAACACCCCCTTCGAGGCAGAGGCATTCATGCATCGCCAGCGACGGAATGAGAAGCGAGTCGCCAGCTTCCAAAATGTGTGTTTTCCCCTCAAGGGTGAATTGGAACTTCCCCGAAGCCACAACGGTTGTTTGAGTGTGGGGGTGATTGTGGAGTGCACCGAGGCCCTCTTTGGCAAAGCGGAACTCAACCATCATAAGGTCATCGTTATAGCAAAGAATACGACGTTCGGCCCCCGGTCCTGATATCATCCAGTCGGAGGGGGCGTTAATATTTTGCGTCATGATGCGCCTTTAATTAGAGGAGAATTGATGTTTATTTGTAAAATCACATGCGGATGGTGTCAACGCGTCTTCGCAACACACCACGGCGTTTGAGCCGCAATCAAACGTGCCGCGCTGTGAAATTCAAACGCACTACTCTCGGTACAGGTGGACTTCCTGCTTGTTTAGCAATTCTCATCTGGTACCGATGTGCCAACACCGTGCGGATATTTGCGCGGCGAAATGCAATAGACTATGCCAAGGAGGGCGAGAATTATGTTGATGGGTAAACACCTTATTGCTGGAGAATGGGTCGAAGGCGAAGGCGTCTTTGAAAACACACCTGTTTCTGGCGTTGCGGACAAGTTTTCCGTTGGATCGGCTGAATTGGTTGATCGTGCTGCACGTGCTGCGGAGGAGGCCTTTGTTGAATATGGCGTCTCTACACGGGCGTTCCGTGCGAAGTTTCTGCGCGAAATCGCGGATCAAATTGATGCACGCGGCGAAGCAATTACGGCAATGGGAACCAAAGAAACGGGCCTTCCCGAAGGTCGCTTGAATGGCGAACGTGGTCGCACGGTTGGGCAACTTCGCCTCTTTGCAGACCATATCGAAAAAGGCGATTATCTGGATCGCCGTTTTGATGCTGCTCTCCCTGATCGCGAGCCGCTTCCTCGTCCTGAGATTCGCATGATGCAACGTCCTATCGGACCTGTTTCTGTTTTCGGCGCTTCCAACTTCCCGCTCGCGTTCTCCACGGCGGGTGGCGATACGGCGGCGGCGCTCGCTGCTGGGTGTTCTGTTGTTGTGAAAGGCCACTCTGCCCACCCCGGTGTGTCGGATATTGTGGCGCAAGCCATTCATGCGGCGATCGAAATTTGCGGTGTGCACCCCGGTGTGTTTAGCCAAATTCAGGGCGGAAATCGCGCTGTTGGTCAGGCCTGTGTTCAACATCCACTGATCAAAGCTGTTGGTTTTACAGGCTCACTTGGTGGTGGCCGTGCCTTATTTGATCTTTGTGCGGCGCGTCCAGAACCCATTCCGTTCTTTGGGGAATTGGGCTCGGTTAACCCGATGTTCATGCTGCCACATGCAGTGAAAACCAAGGGCGCGACGCTTGGCGCTGGCTGGGCTGCCTCCCTTACGATGGGCGCAGGACAGTTCTGTACCAACCCCGGAATCGCGGTTGTTTTGGAAGGTGACGAGGGCGCAGCTTTTGTCCACGCGGCGCAAGTTGCCCTCAAGCAAGTCGGCGCACAAACCATGCTGACGGACGGAATCGCAGCGGCCTATCATTCAGGTCGTGACCGTGTTGCAGGCTCGCAAGGCGTTCAAACGCTGCTCACCACGACATGTGATTTGCGCAACGCGACGCCCTATCTGTTCCAAACCACGGCGTCCGAATGGCTCGCGAATGAAGAACTTGGCGAAGAGGTCTTTGGCCCCTTGGGTCTTGTTGTCGTTGCCAAAGATGAAGCCGAAATGCTCGCGGTTGCGAAAAGCCTCGTTGGGCAGCTCACATGTACGTTGCACATGGATGACGAAGATGCGCCATTGGCCCGTCAGTTGCTCCCGATCCTTGAGCGCAAAGCTGGTCGTGTGTTGGCCAATGGCTTCCCGACTGGCGTAGAAGTTTGTGACACAATGGTGCACGGCGGACCTTATCCTGCATCCACGAACTTTGGCGCGACATCGGTTGGAACCCTTTCTATCCGTCGTTTCTTGCGTCCTGTAAGCTATCAAAACATTCCGGTTAGCCTTCTTCCGGCTGATTTCTCTTAAGAAAAAGCGTTCCTATTTGAACGCGAAGGGCCTGCATTCTTGTGGGCCCTTTTTGATTCGCGCGTTGAAAGAGTTCCAAATCGATTCCAATGAGCCTTACTTCCTCCCATCTTGGCGCAATTTTCCAATTGTTTTTGTGCACTAAAGTTTGGTGACATTTTAAATGCCTGTTTTTAAAAGACTTAAAATTACGTTGTGAGATATTTGCCCTGTTGCTTTTACAACTTTTTACAAATATGTTGATTTTAATGTAAATCAGGATTTGGGAGGATCCCTCATGACGACATCTATTAATAAAATTTGGGCAGGCGCTGTAGGCGTAGCAATGGCTTTTGGCGCGACTGGCACAATGGCAAAAGACCTGCGCGGCTGGAATATCCACGTCGAAGACTACCCTGTGTCCTATGGCATGGAAGCCTTTATCGCAGAAGTTTCTGAAGCGACGGCTGGCGAAATCAGTGGCAAAGTTTACCACGGCGGTGTCCTCGGAAGCCAACCGGATGCGATCGAGCAGCTTCGCCTCGGCGCGCTTGATTTCGGCGTATTCAGTCTCGGTCCGATGGGCCAAGCGGTTCCTGAAGCCAACGTTGTTTCGCTTCCCTTCATCTTTAAATCCATCCCTCAAATGTATGAGTTGATGGACGGCGCTGTTGGCGATGCTATCGACGCGGGCATGCAGAAAAAAGGCATCAAAGCTCTGGCCTTCTATGACGCTGGCGCACGCTCTTTCTATAACTCGATCCAGCCTGTGAACGTTCCTGCGGACGTTGAAGGCATGAAAGTTCGCGTTATGAACAACGATTTGTTCGTTGGCATGATCGAATCTTTGGGCGGCAACGCGACACCAATGGCCTTTGCTGAAGTGTATCAGTCGATCAAAACGGGCGTTGTCGACGGTGCGGAAAACAACCCACCATCCTACGAATCCACAAACCACTTCCAAGTTGCGAAATTCTACTCGTTGTCCGAGCACTTGATCATTCCTGAGTGCCTTTGCATGAGCCTGAAAACTTGGGAAGGCTTCACGCCAGAGCAGCAAGTCATTGTAAAAGCAGCAGCGATGGATTCTGCGAAACTACAGCGTGAATTGTGGCAGGCCCGTGAAGCGGCTTCGATGGAAAAAGTTGTCGCAGGTGGTGTTCTTGTGAACACAATCGAAGATAAAGCCGCGTTTCAAGCCGCAATGGCTCCGGTCTACGACCAATACCTCGCTGCCAGCCCAGATATGGCGGGTCTCGTTGAGATGATCCAAGCTGCGGATTAATCTGCACGATATCAAAGAGTCGCGCCGCCCTTGCATCTAGGTCGGCGCGTTTTTTTTATGGGAGATGAAAATGAGCGAGCAGCGGAAATGGACGGATAACCTCATCCGTTTCAACAACACTCTCAGTAAAATATGCATTGTCACAGGCGCGATTGCCGTCACTGTGATGGTTCTCACCTTCGGTTGGTTGGTCTTTGGCCGCTATGTTTTGAACGTCACGCCGACATGGGTTGAGCAACTGGCCCTTGTGTTGATTTGTTATATTACGTTCCTTGGGGCCGCTGCGGGCATTCACACAAGAAGCCACCTTGGCGTCACCCTGTTTCGCGATATGTCTCCGCCCAAAGTTCAAGTTTTTCTGCTTATCTTAAGCGATCTCATTGTGGCGGGGCTTGGCTTGGCAATGTTCATATATAGCGTCAAACTTACGATTTTCGGCTGGTCGACATTGCTTCCCATGCTGAATGTTCCCGAAGGGATACGCACAGGTTCCGCCGTTTTCTGTGGTGCGCTTGTTTTTCTCTTTTCCGCATCGCGTCTTTTGATCATGGTTTGTGACCCCGAAAAACGCGCAGCTTATCTCTCCGAGGGGTTAGAATAATGGAATATGGTTTGCTCATCCTTTTGGGCGTATTTTTTGGCGGCGTGATCATTGGTATGCCGGTCGCTTTTGCCATGGGCGCTGCGGCATTGGGCGCGTTTTGGTTTGAAGGGTTCCCCCTTGTCACCACATTCCAGCGCACGATTTCCGGCGTCGCCAGCTTCCCCCTCCTTGCCATTCCGTTCTTTGTCCTTGCAGGCGAAGTGATGATGCACGGCGGTATCGCCATCCGGTTGGTGCGTTTTGCCTCTACGCTCGTTGGGCACGTTCGCGGCGGTTTGGCCTCGGTGAATATCTTTTCCTCCATGCTGTTTGGTGGAATTTCGGGATCAGCGATTGCGGATATTTCGGCGCTGGGGTCGATCCTAATCCCCGTGATGAAAGAGCGCGGCTATCGGCCTGACTATGCGGTCAACGTCACGGTCACCTCGTCGATTGCGGGTATCGTTATCCCGCCCAGCCACAACATGATTATTCTCGCGGTTGCCTCAGGTGGGGTAATTGCGGTTGATAAGCTCTTTTTGGCCGGTGTTATTCCCGGTATTCTGATGTGCGTGTGTTTGGCCATTGCCGCCTATGTTATCGCGATCAAACATAAATATCCCGCTGAACCTTTCCCCGGTTGGGGCGAAGTTGCCCGCACGGGGGCTGTTGCGATCCCGGGTCTGTTTACCGCAGTTATCATTATCGGTGGTGTTCTTGGTGGTGTGTTTACCGTTACGGAATCTGGAGCTTTCGGCGCGATCTATGCCCTCGTTTTGACGGGGCTGATCTATCGCTCGCTGAGTTATGCGGGCCTGAAAACTTCGGTTGTGAGCACGGTTAAAACTACGTCGATGGTGATGATCCTCATCGGTTTTGCCTCGGCCTTTGCCTATCTTCTGGCGCTCTATCAGGTGCCGATGAAGCTTAGTGACTTATTGCTCGCAATCTCTGACAACAAAATCGTCATTCTGATCATGATCAACATTATCCTGCTTGTTTTGGGCATGATCATGGATATGGCAGCGTTGATTTTGATTTGCACACCGATCTTTTTGCCCATCGCCCGCGACTTGGGAATGGACCCTACGCAATTTGGCATCATGATGCTGGTGAACTTGGGTCTCGGCCTTTGCACACCGCCCGTTGGCACCTGTCTCTTTGTGGGATGTGCCGTGGGTAAAATCAAAATCGAAGAATGTCTAAAGACGATCTGGCCGTTTTATATCGCAATTTTGGCCGCGTTGATTTTGATTACCTATGTGCCGTCGTTCTCGCTGTTTCTCCCGTCTTTGATGGAGTGACGCGCGAACATTAAAAAACGGGTCGCACCAGAAATGGTTGCGGCCCGTTGGCGTTTTTAGGCGTGGGTCACCCTAGTCCCATTCAACACCGAATTCGCGCACCAGCCCTTGAATTTGCGCCTCGCTCAGAAGATTTGGCGTCATGCCGCGTGTCAGTAACGCGAGCTTGGCGGTTTCTTCCAATTCTTCCATCGCGTTGGCTGCGGCCTCAAGGTCCTTGCCAGCGACCACAGGGCCGTGATGGGCCAAAACGACGGCGCTGCGCTTGCCTGCGAGCCCACGGATGGCACCGCCCATCGCGGGATCACCGGGCATGAAATACGGCAGTAGGGCCACTTTCCCAAGGCGCATGACCCCGTAGGCCGTGATGGGCGGTAACATGTTGTCAGGGTCGGTGTCGGGCAGGGTAGAAAGCGCCACCGAGTGGCAGGAGTGCAAATGAACGATCGCCCCCGCCTTCGCGCCGCGTGTGTCATAGAAGGCCTCATGGAGGGCCATTTCCTTCGTTGGCTTGTCCCCGCCGATATGGCTCAATTGCGCATTAAAACGCGAAAGTCGCGCAGGATCAAGGCGGCCAAAACAACTCCCCGTTGGCGTAACCAAAAGCCCGCCATCCTCGGTGCGCGCGGAAATATTGCCACTGGCCCCACTGGTTAAGCCACGATCAAAAAGCGATTTGGCAATGGTGCAAATATCTTCGCGTAAGCGCGTTTCTGGTGTCATGTCTGCCTCGTGGGGTTATTTTGGAGTATCAAAATGGGCCAGAACCGCATCTGCGGTCGTTTTATTCACAGCCAAGTTCGTGTCATACAGAATCGCAAGCCGCAGCAATGATTTCACGTCAACATCGTGGGGTAGGGCCGAGAGAGGATCGACAAAAAACACAAGCCCGTCGAGCCTTTCCTCCGCGATCATGGCGCCAAGCTGCGCATCGCCCCCCAAAGGGCCGCTTTTGAGGAGAGTGATGTCCAGCCCCAGTTCCGTATGCAGCCGCCCCCCCGTGGTCCCTGTGGCAAATAGGCGATGCTTAGACAGCTCCGCTACCCGTGGGCGCGCCCATTCGATCAGCGCGTCTTTCATGCCGTCATGGGCCACAAGGGCGAGAGATTTTTGGTGGGCGGGCATCCTATGCTCCTGAAAAATATTCGGTTGCCTTTGGGTAAGACCCCCAGCGCGCCCTGTCAATAAATCGCGTGTTTTCAAGAAGCGCCTGTGCGTGCGCACCCTGTGTGAGAGGGGACAGGCTACGAGACAACGTCTTCGCTTTCTGGATCACTCCAACCGTTATTGTTCGGGGTATTGGTTCCGAGGTAAAATTTTGGGTGTTAAGCATTTTTCTCAACGCCGCCGCAAAAACAGTTCGAAGCTTTGTGCACCCCTAAAATAAAGAGAGATCTAACGATAGCAAATTTTAAAAATACTATGGTGGAGCCTAACGGAGCCGTGTTGTAGGCGAAATATCCAAATTTTTTCAGATGGTTGTTCGCCGAGTGTGTTCTTGTCCGGTACACGTTACTGTAACGCTTTTGGGTGAGGTCTGTCCACACTGGCAAGCGGTAAGGCCTGTTTGTAATCAGCGGGCGCTGGGAGGATTAATGGACGTCATTGTAGTGATGGCTGAAGATCGCGTGTACTTTGGGTTTCCGTGTCCTCTTCATTTATTACGCATAGGTTTGCCCGCACGGCATGGCTTCTAGGACTAGGGTGTATGCAAGCAAAGCGCTGTGGGGTATTAACGGGCACCACCGTAGAGAGAGGTGGTCGCGGAATTTCGGACCAGTTGTTAAGGTGGATCGCACGATGAGAGAAGTGATCCAGAATGAAAAAACGAAAGAACCATTCGCCAGAGTTCAAAGCCAAGGTCGCGCTTGAAGCAATCCGCGAGGAGATGACGCTTGCGGAGTTGCCCAAGAAGTATGG